>NZ_JACEFB010000001.1:675170-1012755 GCF_013694095.1 Thermogemmata fonticola
GGCCAGGTGGATTTTCTCCAAACCTCCGTTGGCTTTGATGATCTCCATGACCTCTTCGCCGTCTTCCTTGCGGTAAGGGGAGATCAGCTCCTGCATGGCCTTTTGCACGAGCGTTTTCTGCTCGGCGGTCATGTCGGCATAGGCAATGCCGGGCAGCTTGGCCTGCTTTTGGGGCAGGCGGACGGTTTCCACGCCATCGCGCCATTTGCCGGGAAAGACGGCTTGCTGGCGTTGTTCCGCCGTGAGGGCTTCGTAGATGGCTGTGACGGCTTGGGTCTGATTGTAGAACACGTTGGTGCGGGAGTAGCCGCTGGGGCTGTGGCCGTAGTAAAGCGGACCGCCGAAGGCCGTCTGTTCCTCCGAGTTGCCATCGCAGCGTACGGTCAGGTGGTGGCCGGAGAAGACCAGGGAGAACTTCTTCCCCTCCACCGCCTCGCCATAAAGAACTGCGCCGATGTTCTCGAAGTCGCCGCTGTTGTCAAACTTGCCGTTACGGCTCAGTTGCCGGTACCCTTCGTCCCCATTACTGATGGCTCGGAAGATCCTTCGGAGCAGCTCGATTTGAGGCCGCTTGTATTCCAGGCCAATGACCGATTTGCCGACGGCGGCGTTGGCGGTCATCAAGCGAGCAGGCAGCGGCTGATTCGGGCGCTTCAAGTCCCAGGGTTGCACCAGATACTTCTTCTGCTCGCTATCCAGGGAGCGATACAGCTCGAAGACGAGTGCTTCCGCCTCCGCCTGCCGTGCCATCCGGGCTGCACGGGCACGCTCCAGAGGGGTCAGTGCCAGACCCACCGTGGCCGCGGCAGCAGTTGCCCCCGTGACGCGGAGAAACTCCCGCCGGTCCCAATTCGCTACGCTTTCCCAGCCCAACTCGCACTCCGGGCAGCTCACAACTTCGGGTGTGGAAGGACGCATCGCCAAGTCTCCTGAGGAAGGGAAAGGGACGATCCAAAGACAAGCCTTTTTCAGGCGGGCACCTGTATCATACCCTCTCCGCCCGTCCCCGTCACGCCAGATTTTGGTTTTTTCCACCTCGCCGCCGGGAACTACAATCGCGACGGGGAGGAAGGAGTCAGGAGAACAGAGCACGCCAGCAACGCCAAGGGGAGCTGATTAGACTAGCTCCGCACCTCCGCTACAATCCCACAATCCCTCTGGACGCGAATGGCAAATGATTCCCATTGTCAAGCAGAAAGGCGCGGCAGAACCCCTCACTCGGCAAGCGAGACGCAGATGATCTCCTTATCGTTGCGGATGTAGGCGCATTTGTTGGCAAAGGCGGGATGACTCCAGACGACCTTGCGGCCAAAAGCGGCATTGCTCGGCTCGATCACCTTGGCCCGGCTGATCTCCTTGTAGCCTTGGGGAGTCAGTTCCGCGAGGATGAGGTGGCCGGTCTCCGCGAAGAGGATGAAGCGGTCGCCGTTTTTGACGAGGAACGCCGTACCGGAACCGGCCCCTTTATAGTCCTCATCCTCTTCCTTGCCGATGACGGGCAGAAACGTGAACCAGAGGCGCTTGCCGCTTTTGAGTTCGACGGCGCGCAGCATCCCTTCCTGATCCACCCCGTAGATGACGCCTTGATGGACGAAGGGGGTCATGTTCACAGGATACAAGCCGCGTTCGCGGGATTCCGTCTCGCCCACCACTTCTTTCCAGAGCACTTTGACTTGATCATTTGGCAGAGCCTGAAGCACGACGGCGGCTCCGCCGATTCCCCCCGCGTAAATGAGGTCGCCTTCGACCCGCGGCGCCATGATGGCCATGCCGTATTTCGGGGCCAGGGGAACACTCCAGAGGAGCTTGCCGGTTTTCGGTTCCAAGGCGTTGAGGGCTTGGGCATGCCAAATGAGGAGCCGCTCCTTCCCGTGCAGCCGCACCAAGGTCGGGGGGCTGTACCCCGGCTCTTTGGCCGATAAAGCCTTCCACACTTCCTTCCCGCTGTCTTTATCCAGGGCGACGGCCAGGCTGCCTTTCCCCCCGGCGATGCAATAGAGCAGGCCATCATGGACCAAGGGATGGCCGCAGTAACCCCAGGTCGGCACCTTGGCCCCATATTCCCGTGGTAGGTTTTTCGACCAGTGGACCCGACCGCTGCGGGCATCGAGGCAGTACAGGTCCCCCATCGCACCGAGGAAATAGACTTTGTCCTGGGCCACGGCCGGAGTGCAGCGCGGCCCGGCGGGATAACTGATCTCGTAGGGGCAATCGTACTCGTGGAGCCAGAGTTGCTCGCCGGTGCGGGCATCCAGGCAGATCAGGCGTTCCTTCCCCGCCACACGAGCCGTGGAGAAGGGATCATCGGGAACTCGGGCGCCCGGAGTCAGCACCCGATCAGTGACATAGACTCGTCCCTCCGCCACCGCCGGGCCGGCGTAACCGCCGTGGATCGGCTTGCGCCAGAGAATCCGCGGGCCGTCTTTGGGGAACTGGCGGACGACCCCCTCTTCCGGCCAGACGGCATCGCGCTGCGGTCCCATCCACTGAGGCCAATCAGCACCCCAAGCCGCCGTCCAGACCGCACCACTCGCTAGTACCAGTACGCTCAACAACCGCAGCATGACTTGCCACTCCTCGGATGACTGCATTTTCGCAGCGGTCGGCGAAAAGTCTTCCCTTCCGCTGCCTCAATCCGCCAGTATCTGCACATCTTGTATCAGCACATACCGCCTGGCAGCGGCTAAGCTTACAATCCTAATCGATTGGGATCGGAATCCGACGAAGCCGGCCGCGAGCCAGGGACCGCAGGACCAAGATGCACTTCATTCCCCCAACCAAGCAATGTTTCCTCTTCCACTTTTTTAGCGATCGTCTTTCCTTGAACAGATCGTCGAGCGGATACGTTTTCGCCGGTCATACGGTTTGAGTTCTCTACTTCCCCCCGCGGATCAGGAGGCGGAGCGCGGCGTGGGCTGGCAAGTGCTGAGTTTCCCCGGCGGCAGCGGTTTAGGATCGGGCATCTTCGGGTTGGCGAGCAGGCACCCCGCGGCGATCCCCGCCCCCAGGATCACAGCCAAGAGCAAGGTAGCATGCTCTTGATGCGTCTTGCGCACCTCTCGCAGGCCGCCGATGAGGAGGAACATCATGATCAAGGTGAAAATGGCCAGGCTCTGTTGCGGGGCAGTTCCCAGGCCATAAATGCCTTCCGGGCAAGCCAGGTACCAGGCTGCCTGACTGCGGGGCCAATAGGTCCAGCCGAGCCAGACGTGGAACAACGCCACCCCCCAACCGCCAATGGCCACAGGCAGGGCTGCCAAGCACAAGCGCCCGCCGCGATCCCGCAAGGCCAAAACGCCGGGGAGCAACACCCCCACCAGGGCCAAAGCCAACGCCCGCTGATAGAAGCAGAGGGTACAGGCTTGCAAGTCCATGCCCAGGCTCAAATACAGACTTCCCGCTACCGCCGCCATGGAAGCCAAAAGCGCTAGAAGTGCGTACACCATTGCCCTTCTCCTGATCCCATCGCTTCCTTCCAAGCTTGCCCTCTACTTTACTCCGTCACCCCACCGCTGCGAAGGGCAATTCCTGCCCACCCCTCCCGCCGCATCCCTTTCTCCAAAAGCGGAAAAGATCGCTTCAGGCAATCCGCCTTGACATGCCGGGTGAAAAAGGGAATGAAGGATGGGTCAGTCACGGAGCGTTTCTTTCTCAGTGACTCTTCGCTGGAGTCCTCCGGAGCAGGGACCGATGATGACCAGATGGCTCACGGTGGTCGGGGCGTGGATCAGCAGTGTGGCTTTTGTGCTGGCCACGGCTCAAAGCGGACCAGCCTTTTACTGGCAACCTTGGCCGAAGGGCCGACCGCCTGGGGGTACCTTGCCTCCACCGCACGACAACCCGCCGGGCAATCCCCCCGATGGCCCGCCCAGTGACGGCCCGCCGAATCCCCCGCCGATCTCGGAACCGCCGGGGTCCGTCGTGCCGGAGCCATCGAGTGCTTTCGCCGCTTTGGTCGGTTTGGGAACCGTCGCTGCCGCGTGTTTCTGGCCTCGCCACCGCCGTTAAGGCCGCCCCCGCGCCGATCTCCCGATCCCTTTGTTTGGGCTAACGCCCCCTCCCTGCCCCGCCGGAATACGCCTCCGTTCTCTTGCCCAGCTCCCTGGCCTTTGCCCGCGCTGGCCTTCAGGAAGCAACGTGTTCTCGCTAGCCTCGAGGGAACCACCCGGACTGCCGCTTGCCCGGAGCGCAAGTCTGCCTCTCCGCCGCGTTCCTGGAGTGCCAAGACACCGATGCGTGCCTCGGTACCCGCCACGAGCGTGTAAACCCGCCGGATGTGTCAACCCACCAGCAATGACCGCGTTATTCTCATTCCCCGCTCAGCATTTGCTCAGCAGCGCTTCACGGGTGCCTGGCCATAATACGAGTGAGGCGCGGCCCCAAGCCGCCCCTGGAACACCCAAGTGAAACCGACCTGCTCATGAGAATGACTCCCACCCCAAACCTTCGCCCAAGGAGGTGATGACGGATGTTGACGCTCCTGGCTTTAGCTTGTCCCCCGTTGGCTGTCTGGAGCAGCGAGAAGCGGAGCGGGCCGACTCTCGTGAATCTCGCACTGACTTTGCTCCTGTACGTTCCCGGTGTAATTCATGCCTGGCGTATCGTGGAGCGGCGGCTCGTGGCCCATCGCTATGAACGCCTCTGGCAATATCTGGAACGGCAAGCGCTGGTACGCTAAGACAGCGTCAGTCCGCTCCGCCAACATTTGCCTGGCTTTCTTCCCGCTCCAGCTCTCTTCTTCTCTTATCGCGTCTCTCACCGCGCCTTTCCTCTTGGCTTTTCCCACAGGGCTTGAGCCACTCTCTTAGCTCCGCAGCGGTGCCGGCTGGAGCTGAAAAAAGCCCATGCCTCCCCCAAACAGTCTTTGCGCTCAGGTTTGCCCCCCAAAGCGAAACGGCAGTCTCTGAACGTGGAATCACAGGACACAAGGGAACGAAGGGAATGATTCGGTGACGGGAGATGCTTGGGAGGAAGGGACCATTTTGAATGCCGCGGAGAGGAGTTGAACCTCCACGACCTTTCGGTCACCAGAACCTGAATCTGGCGCGTCTGCCAATTCCGCCACCGCGGCTCCGAAAGACTGCGTAAATATCCTAACGCTCAAGTGTGAGACGTCAAGGGATGCGGCGGCATCAGCCTGGGGCAAGCTCAGGGGTGAGGCCTCCGCAGACACGCCGGGATTCGGCAGGGGGAATGAGAAGTCTGGGCAAGGCCGCCGACCTGGTTATCAGCCAAATCCCAAGCTCGCGGTGTACTCAGGCCGTCAGACTTGGAGCACGCCAGTGCGGAAGGGCGGCTCCAGGGGCGGCAGGCGCTGAGGCCGCAGGGCTAGTTGCACGGCCCAACCCAGGACAGAACGGGTCTGTTCCGGGCGGATGATAGCATCCACCCAAAGCCGGGCGGCAGCGTAGCGGATATCCATCTGCTGGGCATATGCTTGCTGGACCTGCTGGCGGAGTTGTTCCAGCTCGGCAGCATCCGGCGCCCGGCCCGCGCGCCGCAGAGCTTGCACCTGAATGTCCAGCAGGGTGTCAGCGGCTTGTTCGCCCCCCATGACGGCGTATTGGGCCGTGGGCCAGGCCACAATCAGCCGCGGATCGAAGGCCTTGCCGCAGAGGGCGTAATTCCCCGCACCGAACGAACCCCCGGTGATCAGGGTAATCTTGGGAACAACGCTGTTGGCAATGACGTTGACCAACTTAGCGCCGGCGCGGATGATCCCCGCTTGCTCGGACTCCTTGCCCACCATGAAGCCGTTGACATTCTGGAAAAAGAGGATGGGAATGCGCATCTGGTTGCAATCCATGACGAAGCGGGCCGCCTTGTCTGCGGAATCGACGTAGAGAACGCCGCCGAATTGCAGCGGTCCTTCCGCCGGCCGGACCCGCTTACGCTGATTGGCCACGACCCCGACTGCCTGACCGGCCAGCCGCCCGAAGCCACAGACTAGCGTCTGACCATATTCGGCCTTGTACTCGTCAAAAGGAGCTTCGTCGAGGACGTGGCGCAGCAAGTCCCGGACGTCATATTCGGCTTGGGTAAACGGCAGGGGATCGAAGGGCCGATCCTCGACGGGGACAAACGGGGGGTCCGCTGGCAGGGCGGCAACGAGGCGGCGGAGGCGGTCGAGGCAAGCGGGATCGTTAGGCTCCCGGAAGTCGATTGTGCCGCTGATGGCCGCATGCATGCGGGCGCCGCCGAGCGCCTCCGAGTCCACGACTTGGCCGATGGCCGCCTTGACCAGGGCCGGGCCGGCCAAATACAAACCGCTCCCCTCGGTCATGAGCACAGTGTCGCACAGGACAGGCAGATAGGCTCCTCCGGCCACGCAGTTGCCCATGATCGCCGCCAATTGGGGAATCCCTTCCGCGGAGAGCACGGCGTTGTTGCGAAAGATACGGCCAAAATCGTCCTCATCGGGGAAGACTTCATCTTGCAGCGGCAGGAAGACGCCAGCGGAATCCACCAGGTACAGGAGCGGCAGACGCTGCTCGCGGGCAATCCTTTGGGCGCGAAGGACCTTTTTGACCGTCATGGGGAAGAAGGCGCCGGCTTTGACCGTGGCGTCGTTGGCGATGATCATGACGTGGCGCTGAGCGACGCGGCCAATGCCGGTGATAACTCCCGCTGCCGGCGCCCCGCCCCATTCGCTGTACATATTCCACGCCGCCCACAAGCCCAACTCCAGCCAGGCGGGCGGGTCGTCCAAAAGGCGGGCGATCCGTTCGCGGGCCGTCAGGCGTCCTTTCTCATGCTGGCGAGCTATGGCGGCCGGACCACCGCCTTGACGCAGGCGCTCCTCCTCGGCTCGAAAGTCAGGGATCATGGCCGGGATGCTTCCTCCATGTCCGCAGGTGGCTGCTCGGCGGCGGGACCAAGGGAGGGGGAGGGAAAGGCCGGCCCCGCTTCCGGGGCGTCCGGACGACCTGCGGGATGCGGAGGCGGATAAGCCGAGGAGACCTCGACCTGAGCCGTGGGATCCGCACGAGCTTCCACACGGGACCAGTCCTTCCGCTGCCGACTGGAGGGGATGTTGAGCAGCTTGCGGTATTTGGTCACTGTCCGCCGTTTCACCGGATAACCGGCGGCATTGAGGCGGGCGACCAATTCCTCATCCGAGAGGGGATTGGCTTTGTCCTCCTGGGCGACAAGTTCCAGCAGCTTCTGCTTGATGACTTCGTAAGCGACATCTTCGCCGGTCTGCTCGTTAGCTTTACCGCCGCCAAAGAAGCGCTTGAGGGGAAAGAGGCCGCGGGGGGTTTGCACCCATTTTTCATCCACGGCCCGGCTGACCGTCGTGACGTGGACACCGACCTGCTCAGCAATCTGCTGCATCTTGAGCGGCTGGATGTGTTCCGGTCCCAGGTCGAGGAACGGACGCTGATGCTCGATAATGGCTTGGGTCACCTTCAGGATGGTCTGCCGCCGCTGTTCCACCGCCTTAACCAGCCAATCGGCGGCTTGCAACTTCTTGCGCAGCATTTGCCGGGTCGGCTCATCCAGGTCCGTGCGGCGCAGCAGCTCGACAGTGCGCCGACTGATCCGAATCGGTGGGACCCAGTCTTCCACCAGCCGAACGGTGTAATTCCCATCGTCGGTCCGTTCCACAATGACATCAGGGAGGACATAGCGAGCTTCGCTTTCCCCGAAGCGCAGGCCGGGTTTGGGATCGAGTTGATGCCGCAGCGTCTCGATCGCCGCCTGGATGGCGGGAATATCCCAGTGGGTGGCCCGTTGAATAACAGGCAAGCGGTTGTGGGCAATGTCTTCGAGATGATCGCGAATCAAGACGCGGAGCATGTCGGCGTGAGGGGTCTCTTCAGTGATTTGGAGCAAGAGGCATTCGGCCATGTTGCGGGCGCCGACGCCGGGGGGATCGAGTTTCTGCACGACGTTGAGGAGGACCTGTTCGACTTCCTCCGCAGTGGTCGGTTGCTCGTCGAAAGTGGCGGCGATTTCTGACAGTGGCACCGGGCGGAAAATTTCCTCTTCATGCTCGTCGCGCTGGCCCCGGCGCGTGCGGATGCTCACCCGTGTACCGAGATAGCCGGTGCGGTCGATGTAGGAGCAGATGTGCAAAGCCAAGCGGCGCGTGCGGTCGTCGAGGTCCCATTCGGCGATTTGGGCCGCCAGGTGCTCTTGCAAGGAAGGCGCCCGGTCCGGCACGTTGGCCATGACTTCCAGTTTGCGTTCGCCGGCTTCCTCGACGGCGGAGCGGCTCAAGCGCGGCTCGTCATCGAACACCCCCTCCCATTCGCGGTTGAGTTGTTCGAGCCGCTCGTATTCGCTGGCGCCGCTCTCATCGTAGTGCAGGGGTTCGGCGGAGGACTCCTCTTTGGCGCGGGAGCTTGCGGCTTCGCCAAGCCGCTCGCGTAGCTCCAGGAAGGGGTTTTCTTGCAACTCCCGCTCGATGCGCGCCTGCAAGTCCGCCAGGGGCAACTGGAGGATTTCCATGGACTGGATCATGCGCGGGGCCAGAATCATCTTCTGACCTTGGATCAACTGCATGTCCATTCCGAGGCGCAGCGAACTCATGCGTACTCTTTCCTCCCGTCCAGAATTACGCGCCCTCCGGGGAGTCGGACCAGAGGGGGCAGGTCATGGCCTGTACCAGGTTAGGTCAGGTAAAAGCCCGGCGTCCTTCTAGGGCGTCGGCCAGCATTTGGGGATTGGCCAATTCTAGCGACCCGCCGCTGGGCAAGCCCCGGGCCAAGCGGGTGATTGTTACCCCGGTGGGGGCGAGCAGGTCCGCGGCGAACAGGGCGGTGCCATCTCCCTCTACGGTGGGGCTGGTGGCCAGGATGACCTCACGAACACCGCCGCGCCGCACCCGTTCCACTAGGGCGGAAAAGGTCAGCCGTTCTGGTCCCACTCCCTCCAACGGGGCCAAACGGCCTCCCAGCACATGATACCGCCCACGGAAAGTCCCCACGCGTTCGATCACACCGACATCGCGCGGCGTCTCTACCACGCATAGCACGCTGCCATCCCGCTTGGGGTCCTGGCAGATGGGGCACAATTCCTCATCACTCAGATAAAAGCACTCGCGGCAAGGACGCAGGCGTTCAATGGCCCGCTGCAACACTTCCACCAGCGCTTTGGCCCGGCTGCGATCCCCCGCCAGCAGATAAAAGGCGATCCGCTCCGCACTCTTGGGGCCGATCCCCGGCAGCTTCGTCAATTCCTGCAACACCTCTCCCAAGACACCTTTTTCCGCCTGCGTCACCGGAGCCGCTCCTGCAAACGTCCGACCTGTTCCCACGCCGTGCTTCCTCCCCCCTGCAGTCCTCTGTACTTCCGGCCCTCCAGTGGACTTCCCGCCGTCAAGCCGCCTGCGACAGGCCGCCCGCGATCCGGCAGTTACGAACCAGACGGAGGTCCAAATCCTGGCAAGCCGCCCAGGCCGGCGGGCAAACCCAATTGAGCGGCGATCTTCGCCCCTTCCTCGGCGATCCGCTGCCGCACCTGCTGCAAGGCCTGATTCACCGCCGCCACGATCAAATCCTCCATCATTTCCCGGTCCTGGAGAGCCAGCAGGTCTTCCGACAGCCGGAGATCGACCAGTTCCAGGCGGCCATTCATGCGGGCGGTGACATAGCCGCCGCCGGCGGAGGCTTCCACCACAATCTGGCCCAACTGCTGCTGGAACTGCTGCAACTGCTCCTGAAGTTTGCCGGAATTGCGGAGCAGGCTCATCAATTGGCCGAATTCTTTGAACATTCTTATCCCTCGTCGTCCGGTTCGGAGTTAGTCTCCGGCGGTTGCTCCCCGTTGTCGCTAGGGCGGGGCGGCTCGTGGGTCGTCGCCGGGGGCCGCGGCTGGAAACCCTCATCGACACGGATGATCTGGGCGTCGAGCGTCTCGATGGCTTTGCGGAACAAGGGCCAATCGAGCCAAGGGCGGCGGGGATCGCTCCCGCTGGCTGACCCTGGTCCCGGCGGAACCATTCCCGAAGCCGGAAGACCGGCCAATCCTGAGCTTGCCTCGCCAGCGGAGCCGCTACCGCCTAGCGTCGGAACCCGCTCGTAACGGACGGCCACCGGCTGCCCCGTGACTGCTAGGAGCGTCTCTTCGAGGCGGCGAGCAAAGTGCTCGTTTTGACTGCACGCCTCGTATGCCAAATTGTATGGCGCCGGGAAGCGGATCACTACCGTATTTGGCCCGGAAATTGCTGGCGGCAAGGCCTGCTTGAGATGATTAGCGAGGATAGGAAATCTGTCCGTCAGGCGGCGCAGGCATTCCGACCACACCTCTGCGACCGTCTCCGGGGTCAAGGGGATGGGGCCGGACGGCTCGGATGCCGCTAGCCCCTCCATTCTTTTGGCCCCGATGCTGCTGCCGGAACTGGCCGAAGGAGCGCTCCGTGTTGGCGGCGCGGTCCCCGCAGGAGGCATCGTCCCGGTACGCGGGCCGCTACTGCTGCGTGAAGCCGCCGGATTCGACGCCGGAGACGATCCCCCGGCTGGCCCCCCCAGTGAACCCCCGCCCTGCATCAACTGCTGCCAAAGCGCCCCCACGGAGAGCAGCTCCTCCATACGGGCCAAGCGCACCACCGCCATTTCCAGAAGAATCTGAGCCTGATAAGCATCCCGCAAGCGGGCCTTGACCGCCGTCCACACATCCAGCCCGGCCAGAATGGTATCCAGCGAAACTTGCTCCACCTGCTGGCGGAGCGCATCGATCGCTCCCGTATCCACGGGCAACTCGCGCACCTCGAACCCGCCACACTTGAGCAGCATCAGGTTCCGCCAGTGGGCGATGAGTTGATCGATGAGTTCCCCCGCTTGCAACCCTTGATCGTACCACTGCTGAAGCAGTTGCAGGGCGCCGGCAGCATCCCGGCGAAAAACTGCCTCGGCCAATTGCAGCACCTGCTCCTCGCTCGATAGGCCCAGCACTTGCCGCACGCGCTGCACGGTCAGGCAGCCACTTTCCGCCGCCAGCAGTTGATCAAGTAGGGACTGGGCATCGCGCATCGACCCGGCGGCTTTACGGGCGACGAGCCGCAAGGCTTCCGGCTCCGCCTCCCGGCCTTCTTTCTGGACGATCCGCTGCAAATGCTGGGCGATCTGCGCCGGGCGGACATGGGCAAAGTCAAAGCGCTGGCAGCGGGACAGGATCGTGATGGGTATTTTCTGGACCTCGGTGGTGGCGAAGATGAACTTGACGTGTGGCGGCGGTTCTTCCAGCGTCTTGAGCAAAGCGTTGAACGCCTCGCGGGTGAGCATGTGGACTTCGTCGATGATGAAGATTTTGAAGCGGGAGCGAACCGGGCGGAAGCCGACACTTTGCCGCAAGTCCCGCGCATCCTCGATGCCGCGATTGCTGGCTCCGTCGATCTCCACGACATCGACATCTTCGCCCGTGGCAATCGCCTGGCAAATATCACAGGTGTCGCAGGGATAGGGGGTCGGTCCGTGGACGCAATTGAGCGCCTTGGCGAGAATCCGGGCTGTGCTGGTTTTGCCGACGCCGCGAGCGCCGGTGAAGAGGTAGGCATGCGCGACTCGGCCGCTCTCCAGGGCTTGCACCAGAGCCTGCGCCACATGTTCCTGACCGATGAGGTCGGCGAACTGCTGGGGGCGGTAGCGGCGGGCCATGACCGTGTAATGCCCCGGTGCCGAGGGGGCGGGATAGGGGGCCGGTGCGGTTACCGCTGGCTCACCCTGCCCGGTTCTCGCCGCCGCGGAGTCCGCAGTCGAAGTCACCCGTGCCGGCTCTGCTGGAACCGGCACCGCCGCCGATTCCTCCGTGCGCGGGGAGGCTGGCCGCTGCGGCGGTGGTGCTTCCCCGCCTGCCGACGATGCGGACTGCATTCCGGCCGCATCTCCCAGTAACCCCTGAGACTTGGAAGGAGAGGGTTCACCCTTACTGGAACGACCGCTGGCTTTCCTGCCCATAACGTGGTCCCTTCACCAGAACATTCCTGAACATCCCTGACCCTAACGATCCCTCCGTCCCCTCTTGACTCCGACCTGAGACCAGGCGTCACTCCCCTACCCCGGCTCACACGAGTCGATCATTCAGTGTCCCTATGTTCAGCGTCCCTACACTTAGAGCACCCTCGGCCACTCGACCGCTGCCATGCTAACGGCTCGCCCCCCGCTCTGACAACTCAGAACCTGCCCGCGCCTCTGCTTTTATCTTACGGATTCCCTTCTCCGCCGATTCTTCCTCGCCGTCGCTTCCCCTCGATCTGATCTCCCCTTCGTTCTCCTCCTCTGCCCCGTTGATTCCTCCGTCCGAATCCACTCTTCATGCTGTCTGTGCCCTTCGCTCGGCTCACGGGCGGAAATGCCCGAATCTGCTACTAAACCGCTGGGGATCAAGCATGCCACTGAGCGATCAGAACCTGCCGATCATGTCGCCGGGAGGGCGGAGGTCGTAACATGTCCTCATCGGTTCATCAGGACTCGATGGCTGATGTTGAAGTGAAGGCGTCATCGAGCGCCGACTTGTGAGGACCCGTATGGCCCAGACGCTGCCGTTATCTTCGCCGTCTGTGAATCGCAATCCCGCGAGCGGTGATACCATTTCCCCCTTGGCTCCCGCTCCCTCGGATGGCAAGCCAGCCGCCGCCTGCTCCGACTCCGCCGCTCGACTTGCAAAGGGGGAATCCAACGCACCGGGAACTAGGCCAGCCGCTGCCCGCCCGCGCCGACGCTGGTCGCCCCGCTTCTTCGAGGGCACCGACATCTTCACCTGGCTGCGCTATCTCTACCGCGTGCGCGGCCAAATTGATCCCCCCTACTGGTACATTGCCGGGATTATCACCCTTTCCTCGACGTTCAACCTGATGCTGCGCTATCTGCGCGAGGGGTGGCACGGGGACCGCATCCGCCAGACACCGCTGCAAGAGCCGCCGCTGTTTGTGGTGGGTCATTGGCGGACCGGCACCACCTTGCTGCACGATCTGCTTGCGTGCGACCCGCAATTGGCGTATCCCGACTTTTTCGCCTGTTTCAATCCGAATCAATTGCTACTGACGGAAGGATTTTTCCGCAACTATGCGCGCATTCTGGCCCCGGAGCAGCGTCCGATGGACAACATGACCGTCGGCTGGGACAAACCCCAGGAGGATGAGTTCGCCCTCTGCCTGCTCGGCTTACCCAGTCCGTATGCGGACCTAGCTTTTCCCCGTGCTGCACCCTTGGCGCCCGGCTCGCTCGACCTATCGGGTCTGACTCCGCAGCAACTCCGGCAGTGGAAGCGTACCTTTGTCCGTTATCTGCAACTGCTGACCTACCGCGATCCTCGGCCTTTGGTGCTCAAATCCCCGCCCCATACGGCCCGCGTGCCTGTTCTGCTGGAGTTGTTCCCCAAGGCCCGCTTTGCCCACATCGTGCGCGACCCGCGGATCGTCATTCCCTCAACCGTCCGCATGGTTCAGTCGATGACGCGTAGCCACTGCCTGCAACGGCCGCCCGCGGAGGACCTTTGGGAGCGCGTGCTGGCCAACTTCGAGCTGCTCTATCGCCGCTGGGAAGAAGCCCGGCCTTTGCTCCGCCCCGGTCAAGTTCACGAACTCCGCTATGAGGACTTGGTCCGCGATCCGCTCGGCCAGTTGCGCCGCCTCTACGACGCCCTGGAATTGCCGGGCTTCGCGAACGCTTTGCCCCACGTCCAACGTTACCTCCAGCAGACCGATGGCTACGAAACGAACAAATACGTCCTGACCCCGGAGCAACGGGCGATCATCGAACAGCGCTGCGCCGCTGTCATCCAACGCTACGGATACTGAAACCACACCCCGGCAACGCCGCTCCGAAAAAAATCACCTCCCGGTGCTCCCAGGAACATCGCCATCCGCCCTCGGCTTCAGGAACCCGCGTCATCTTCCCTGCCCCGCGGCTTCAACAAACAGCCCCCGCACAAGCACCTCTGAATCCCCGGACGCAAGGGACCAAGTCACGGAGCCTCACCGATACGTCGAGGAAACCGCAGCTGCAGGATTCCCAAGGAGCGACGGGTAGGGAGCCATTTGCAGAGAGCGATTCCCAGGAAGCGGAGAAGGATTTACAGGGAGCGGAGAAGGATCACCACGGCGGCCAACAGGAGCAAGCCGAGGCTGACGAGCAGCGTCCAAACGAGCGGAGATTGGCTCTGCGGCATGGAGGGCTGCCTGGCATGGGGCGGCAAGGGCGGGGGCTGAATGGCGGGAGCACCGTTCCATTCCCCGGTGTTGGGAGTAGAAGCGGGATGAGTCGGGGACACCGGCTCACTAGCGTCCTCCCACCAGTCGGTCCCGACGGTGTCCGTGTCGAACAGCTCGACGGTTTCCTGGGCAGACCACGCGGGGAGGGCTACAGCGGAAGGCATGCTCTGAGTCAGGGCAAGCAATTCCTCCCGCACCTGCCAAGCCGAAGCAGGACGTTGCGCCGGGTCCTTCGCCAGCAAGCGATGGACCAGCTCGGCCAAAGCGGGCGGCACAACCGGGTTGAGTTCTCGGATGAAGATCGGTTCCGCTTGCCGCTGCCAGCGGATTTTGTCCCGCTTGCTGCCGCCGGGAAACGGCGGTGTGCCCGTCAAGGCGAAATAGAGCGTGCAACCCAAGGCGTACAGGTCGGCCCGGTGATCAATCGCCGTGGCATGCCGGGCTTGTTCCGGCGCGATGTAGTCCATCGTCCCCACGATGTACCCTTTGCCCCCGGCGATGCGGATGTCCTGCGGCGGGGGTTCATCCGTCGCTAAGGCCAGTCCCAGGTCTAGAAGTTTCGCCGACCCTTGAGGGGTCACCATGATGTTCGCCGGCTTGACATCCCGGTGGATCAGGTTTTGCTCGTGCAGGTGCTGCAATCCCTCGGCCACTTCCGCGAACAGGGGGATGGCCCGCTCCGCCTCCAGGCGGCCCCAGCGGCTCACTAGCTCTTGCAACGATCGCCCCGGCACAAACTCCAGAGCGATGTAACGGATGCCTTGTCCCTCGCCAGCTTCCAGCATCCGCACCACACGAGGGTGCTGCACCCGCTGATAGTACCGCTGTTCCCGCTCGAAGCGTTCCTGCATCCGGGGTTCTTTGCGGGCCAGATGGGGCGGCAGAATCTTCAGAGCGACCAGCCCTTCCCAAACAGGAGGAACTCCGCCAACTTCCCCCGCGGCGGCTGAGTCGGACGCAGTCCGCTGATCCTGGGCCAGAAACACCATCCCCATCCCGCCTCGGCCCAGCGGAGCGAGCACGCGATAGCTTCCGACGACCAGTCCGATCCACCGGCCCCGGAGCAACTTGGCCGCCTGAAAATGCGTCAATAGTCCCCGTTCGATCAGCCGATCTGCCAGCGCCCGCGCCGACCAATGGGAGGAAGAAGAGGCCTCGTAACCCAACTCGGCCAAAATCCTCGGCAGCCGTTCCGCTGGCACGACGCCGCTACGGCCGATCAGCTCCACAAAGCGCGCCGCCGACACTTCACTGCTCATACGCTGCTACCATCTCGTCCCCATCGTAGCTCCCAGTACGCCCCCTGTTCACCTCAAACGGCCGACCTCTCGGATTCGCGTCTCACGGCAGACCTCTCTCTCACATAAACCTGCGTCTCGGATCGCCGCGTCCAGGGATACATCGGCCCGTACCCTTGGATATATCGGTCCCCACACGTGCCATCGAAGCCCCTGGAGTTCCCCCAAGAGGACGCTGGCCCGTACCCGGAGCAGTACCACGGCGAGGCTGTGGGACTCTTCGGAATTATACCCGTGCTCGCTCTCCGTTTTACTCACCCCCTCCATCACCAAGATGTTAGGATTTTTTGGGAAGGCACAAGATTCGCGCCGACGTTGCAAGAGGGGGGATGTGTTTTTCGTCTCGCCTCAGCCGCCTGGCATTCGCGCCGATGTCAGGCCAATGCCACAAACTCCAGGGTGCAGCGGGAGTTGGCGAAGCCATTTCTCGATTGCCGGAAGCGAGTTCAAAACTCACTGGCTTGCAGGACCGCACTTCCTCGACGCAGCGGCGTTCGGACGGCCAAGCCGCCCAACAACAGGGCGGGCAGCCACCCAACAAAGACCCACAGCGGCGGCGGCCATTCGTTCCCCCGCCCCATCTGCACCAGATGCAACGGCAGCAGCGTCAAGCCCATAATCGCCACCACATAACCCAGACCCAAGACCATGTTCACTGTGCCGCCAAAGCCGACGACGATCTTCGAGGGGTCGGTTTCCTGGTAATTGGCCAGGGCAGCACCCAGACCCACGTTCAACGCACTCAGCCCCAGGGCGATCAATCCCATCGCCGCCAGATGAACGGCCGCCACCAGCAGCGGCAAGCCAATGAGCAGATCGGCGACGAGAATGAGAGAGCCGCCGAAGAGCAAAGAACCGGTGAGAGCAAACGCAAACTTGCTCCGCAGGATCGCCTGTCGCGGCATGGGCGCCAATCCGAGCACCCAGAACTTCTTTCCTTCCAGGCTGATCAGAGGGAAGATGAAGCGGCTCAAGGCCGCGCACAATAGCACCGCCACACCGAAGAAATTCATCAGGCTGATGAGATACTGGTCGAGCCGTCCCAAATCGGCCAATTGAGCGCGGCGGAAATTCCCTGCCCCCAGAAGCATGAGCAGGGTAAAGATCACCAGCACGCCCCATTGGGAGGGGTCCCGGCGGAAGGTGCGGAAGTCCTTGACGACGAGGGCCTGTTCCCCAGGGGGCAGATACCCCACGAAAAGCGCCATCAGGCGGTCGGCGCGGCTGGAACGGTAAATTTTGCGCCCCCGCTGGTTGCTCGCCCAGCTATCATAAGCCCGGCGGTACAGGCGTGCAGCGGCCCAGGCAGCCGCCACATACAGCATCGCCCCATTGCTCCAAACCTGGGCTAAAGGCCAAAGAGCGCCCCACACGTCCCCCCGTGCTGCCGCCAGCACCCCGCGCGTCATCCACCGGCTCGGTACCAGATTGCTCCGCACCCAGGCGAACTGATCGAGCAGTTCCTGCACCTCCCGCCCGCTTGTGGTCAGAGTGCGGCGTAAGCCTAAACCCACCCGGTACAGCCACCACAGCAACACCGCAGCGGCCAGGAGCGCCAAGCCAGTGAGCACCCAGCGCCGGCGGTGCAAGCCGAAACGGATCACCACCAGGCACACCAGCGAAGCCAGCGACGCCGGGATGAGCACGTACCCCATCAGATACAAGGGGATGAGCGCGAAATAGTACCACGGAACCGTTGCCACTGCGCCGTAGGCCAGAAAGATCGGAATGCCGAGCACCACGAAACCCCAGGAGCTGTACGTCGCTGCGCTGAAAAACTTGGTGGCAAAGATGCGGTCCGGCCGCGCGGGCGTCGTCAGGAGAAAACGTGCCTCGGCACTGGTGAATAGGCTGGCATAGAGGATCAAACCCGTGGAGAAAAGCAACATCGTGCCCAAACTGAAAAAGAGCAAGTCGAACAAGGCCTCGGCAATCGCCCCTTTCACCGGGATGTTGTGGATCGTTAGTTGGCGGAAGAGGAAATAACTCAAAGAGGCGGTGAAAGCCGCCGTGAAACTGCTGGTCACCAGCACGGTGATTAAGCGCGTGCGCCCTTGCCGCCAGGCCACCCACAGCCCGTTACGCCACAGGCGCCAGCGCAAGCGGCGAAACACCCCAGCCTGATCGACTTCCGTCTGTAGCGTGCCCATGATCATTCATCCGCCTATGGCTTGTGCCGTGGGGATCGCGACGTTCGTTCCTCCCACTCGCCTGGATCGTTCGTTCCCAGCCACCGCCGCCTGGGGCCTGACTCCGCGGAGCTTGCGGAGAGACGCCTCGCAGGAGAAAGACCACTCCGTCGGAGCTTGAAAAGCTGACGCGTCGGAGCGTGGGGACAGATGCCCCGGCCTCCTGACTCACGCTCCCCCGGCTCGCTCGGCTTTCTGAGTCCGCTCGCTGCTGAGCGTTCCATCCGCCATGATCGCCCCTTGCACTCCGCTCGCTTCTTCCGCCGCCTCCGCGGTGATCTTGAGGAAAACATCCTCCAGATCGCCGTCGCTAGCCGCCTGCCGCCTCAGCTCGTCCAGATTACCCAGCCCCAGGAGCCGCCCGTGATCGATGATCCCGATCCGATCCGCCAGCTCCTCGGCGATGTCCAGGGTGTGCGTGCTCAGGAAGATGGTCATGCCCTCGCGGGCCAAGCGGCGCAGGAGGGTTTTGAGTTCGCGGATGCTCTTCGGGTCCAATCCCACCGTCGGTTCGTCGGCGACGAGGACCTGCGGCTGATGGAGCAAGGCGGCGGCAAAAACCGTCCGCTGCCGCATGCCGTGGGAGTAGCGCTCGGCGAGGTCATCCACGAAATCTTCGAGCCGGAAGAGTTGGATGACTTCCGCCATGCGATCGCGGGCATGGTCCGCCGGCAGACCGTAAAGGTCCGCGATGAATTGCAGAAACTCTCGGCCGGTTAGCTTGTCGTAAAGGAAGGGTTGATCCGGCACGTAACTGATGAGGCGGCGGGCCTCTTCCCCTTGCGTGGCCAGATCGTAGCCCCCAATCCGTACACTGCCAGCGGTGGGGAGCAAAAGGCCGCAGAGAATCTTGATCGTCGTCGTTTTCCCGGCTCCGTTCGGCCCCAGAAAGGCGAACAATTCCCCCCGCGGCACGGTTAACGACAAATCCTGCACCGCCCATTTGTCCCCATAGCGCTTGCTGACCCGGAGTAACTCGATCATCGTTGGCCCTAGAGTTTTCGCTGGAATGGGGCTTTCTGCCTTTCCGTCCCCTGTTGCTGACCTTCCGTTTCCTATTGCTAATCCTCCGCCCCCTGTTGCTAACCTTCCGGCCTTGTTGAAGTGGGAATTGGCACTATGGTTCCCGCACCAGTCGGAGATGTTCCCCCTGCCCGAAGGCCTCCTGGAGCAGGACCTTGCCATCCTGGCAGCGGACCCAGGTGCGGGCGGCTAAGGTTTCCTCCCGGCGGTACTCAATGACCCAGCAGAGGATCTCGCGGCGGTCCCACGTGAGGGTCCGTGGTTCGGAGAGCACCTCTCCCACGAGGGGCGCCGGGGCCACGGCCGAGGGAAGGGATAAACCATACTCGGCTGCCGCGGAACGCAGCCACTCGTGCAACGCCGTTTGCAGGGGGTTGTCTTCGTGCACCTGCCAGCGCCGGCCCGGACGCAGATTGGCTAAGCGATTGACCGGCAAAAGTGGATTGAGCGGTTGGCCCCGCGCCACCGGTGTGGTAGGCAAGCGGCGCGTCCCTGATCCCCACGGCGACTCCCAGGACACCACCGGCTCAAGCTGGCCGTTCACCACCTGCCCCGCCAACTGCACCGACACTTTCAGCCGCAGCCCCACGACGTGTACCTCCATTTGGCCGCGCATCTTCTGTTCCACCAGATCACCGTTCCGCGTCAGGCGCATGTGCAGGTCCAATTGCGGCACTTCCACCTGGACCCCCACGGTCGAAAGCTGCACCTGGCGATAGAGATGCTCAAAGAGAAAGGTGTCGTCCGCCTCCTGGTAGCTGATGTGCGTGCTGAGCCGGCCGATGGGTTG
The DNA here is from genome assembly GCF_013694095.1 of Thermogemmata fonticola. Taxonomy (NCBI): domain Bacteria; kingdom Pseudomonadati; phylum Planctomycetota; class Planctomycetia; order Gemmatales; family Gemmataceae; genus Thermogemmata; species Thermogemmata fonticola. Next base: position 694,626 of record NZ_JACEFB010000001.1, read on the forward strand.
GTCGCCCCGCCAGATCGTCCAGCGTGCAGGGATGGCCTGAGCGGCTTCGTCAGCCAAATCGATGGCCACCACCGGCGGTCCCTGGCCCCGAACATACGGCTCCCAATCCCGCCAGAGGGAATAACCGGTCACGACCAGCCAGGCACAGGTAATCCCCAGGACGGCAATACGCGACGGCATGGGCGGCTTCCACGGCTGCGAGGTTCCGAGGGGATGGTTCACCTATGCCATCATATCTGGCTCCAGACAGGAACGTCGATGCCAGCTCACAGGCGGGAAGGCGGCGCTGGCAGAACATTGGCCATCCGGGCCTCCAGGGAACGAAAGCGTGGCCGGAAAGCGGGAAAGCGCGCCGCCGCTGAGAGCGGTGATGCTGCGCCCCTACTAGTGCTGCGCGAGCAGGCTAGGGCCGATACGCCCCAGATCGTGGTGTCAGCAAGCAGAGGAAGCGCTGTGTCAGTGCTGTGCGAGCAGGCAGGGGTCATCACGCCCCAGATCGCAGTGCCGGGCACGGACCAGAGCGACGAGATGCTCCACACTCAAGCCACAGTCGGCCAGCAATTCGCCGCGTTCACCATGTTCGATGAAGCGATCGGGCAAGCCAGCGCGGACGATGTTACGAGTATCGAGTCCCGCGGCGTTCGCTGCTTCCAGAAGGGCCGAGCCGAAGCCGCCCTCCAGGGTTCCTTCTTCCACGGTGATGACCAGCGGCACAGTTTCGACGACCCGCAGGAGGAGGTCCTTGTCCAGGGGCTTGGCGAAGCGGGCGTTGATGACGCCGATGTCAAGGCCATAGTCTCGCAGGCGTCGGGCGGCAGCCACGCATTGGCTCAGTAAAGCGCCGTAGGCGACGAAACAGCCATCGCTGCCCCAGCGGATCACCTCGGCCTTGCCCCATTCGATGGGCGGCGGCGGACCGTCCCGCTCGACACGCTCCAGATTCGCCTTGGGATAGCGTAGGGCGATCGGGCCATTGTGCTGGAGGGCAAAGTCGAGCATCGGCTGAACATCGGCCTCATCCCCCGGTGCCATGAGCGTCATGTTGGGGAAGAGGCGCAGATAGGGGATGTCGAAGGCTCCGTGATGGGTCGGACCATCTGGGCCGGAGAGTCCCGCGCGATCCATGCAAAAGACCACCGGCAGATTTTGCAAGCAGACTTCCTGGAAAATCTGGTCAAAGGCCCGCTGGAGGAAGGTGCTGTAGATATCCACGATCGGTTTGAGGCCGCCCTTAGCCAAGCCGGCGGCGAAGGCCACGGCGTGGGATTCGCAAATCCCCACATCGTAAAACCGGTCCGGGAACTGCTCGCGAATTTTCTCCAGCTTGTTCCCCTGGCACATGGCCGCGGTCAGCACCACCACGTGCGGGTCCCGTTGCATCGCCGCGTAGATGGCGGCACTGACGGCATCCGTGTAGGTCTTGCCGCCTCCCTTCTTGAAGGCCACCACGCGACCGGATTGGGGATCGAGTTTCTCGAACACCGGCGGGGCATGGTAGGTCACCGGATCGGCGGCAGCCTGTTCCACGCCGTAACCTTTCACCGTGAACACATGGAGAAGGATCGGCCCTTTCTGGGTCTTGAGGTCGCGCAGGATTTTGCGTAAGCCGGGCAGATCATGCCCATCCACTGGCCCGAAGTAACGGAAGCCCAGCTCCTCGAAGAGCATGCCATGTTTGAGCATGGCTTTGACGCCGTCGCGGAGCTGTTCCAGAGCGCTCTGCGCCATCGGGCCGAGCACCGGGATGGCGTGCAGGAATTGGTTAAGCCGCCGCTTACTGCCCTGGTAGAACTCGGTCATGCGACACTGGTCCAAATAGCGGGCTAGCCCCCCTGTCCGCGGGCAGATCGACATCTTGTTGTCATTGAGGATGACCAGCACATCCTGGCCCATGCCACCGATGTTGTTGAAGGCTTCAAACACAATGCCGCTGGGCAAAGCGCCATCGCCGATGACAGCCACCGCCTTGCGATCCTTGTGCCCCAAGTGATCATCCGCGGCTTTCAGGCCGGAAATGCACGAGACGCTGCACCCCGCATGGCCGGTCATGAACAGGTCGTAGGGCGACTCCGCAGGGTTAGGGAAGCCCATGAGGCCGCCTTTGGTGCGGATGGTGTGGAAGCGGTCGTAGCGGCCGGTGATGAGCTTGTGCGGGTAAATCTGGTGGCCGGTGTCCCAAATCAGGCGATCTTTGGAGAAGTCAAAGGTCAGATGGAGTGCCAAGCACAGCTCGACCACGCCCAAGTTGGAGGCGAAGTGGGCGGGCCGGGTGGTCAGGACCTTGATCAGTTCCTGGCGGATTTCGTAGGCCAATTCCTGCAATTCCTCATCGCTCAGGCGTTGCAGGTCGGCAGGGGAGTGAATCTGCGGCAGAAGCCTGGCCATAGGAGCACCTCGCGGCAACGTGGGCGGGTGACGGCAGAACCGCAGCGGTCCTACGCCGTCGCAACCGTCCTTGGGGCCTCAACGTTCCCGAACGATTACGTGCTGGACCAGTTGCTCCAGTTCCGGGCTGCCCAATGCAGCCGCAGCCTGTTGCGCTATCTGGCCCAATTCTATCACCCGGCGGCGGGACAGCTCCACTCCCACCAGGCCGGGATAGGTCAGTTTACCGCGCACCGCGTCTTTGCCGAGACGCTTGCCGGTTTTTTCTTCCGATCCCTGGACATCCAGCAGGTCATCCGTGATCTGGAAGAGCAGGCCCAAGGCATCCGCGAAGGTGTCCGCACTATCCGGTACGCGGAACGGTCCCTCTGGCGGCAGAGCGCTAAGCCATCCCAGACGGACGGCAGCACGGATCAGGGCGCCCGTCTTACGCCGGTGCAGCTCTTCCAGGGCGGCTTGTGTGGGCGGCTGCGGTTCACAGTTCAAGAGGCGCCCTTCCGCTTGCAGGTCAAGGGTCTGCCCGCCGACCATCCCGGCAGCTCCCGCGGCCTGGGCCAACTCCAAGGTGCAAACCGCAGCCAACGACGGCGCATAACCGGCGGCCAGCACTTCAAAAGCGCCGGTCAAGAGCGCGTCCCCTGCCAGGATCGCCAAGGCTTCCCCGAAGACCTTGTGGCACGTCGGCCGGCCCCGCCGCAGATCGTCGTTATCCATCGCCGGCAGATCATCGTGGATGAGGGAGTAGGTGTGCACCATCTCCACGGCGCAGGCAGCGGGCCAAACGTTCTCCCCGCTTCCCCCCGCGGCCTCGTGCACCAGCAATGCAAGCAGTGGGCGCAGGCGTTTCCCCGGAGCCAAAAGACTGTACGCCCCGGCCTCGCGCAGAATCGGCGGGGCCGCAGCACTGACCCGTCCCCAGTGTTCGCGCAGGGCTGACTCGATCCGCTTCAGCCGCGGTTCCATCCGCATCCAGAAATCGACCACGCTATCTCCCCGTTCCTTGCGTCTTCTCTCTCCCTCTGCTCCCTCTAGGCTGTCCGACTCCAGTTTCCCGGATGTGTTGGCCTGGCCTCAGGCATTCTCCTGGCGTCCAAGGCTCGGTCCGCCTTATGCCGGCGCGTCGTGCCCTAGCAATTCCACTCGCTTACGGCCGTTTGGGCTTTGCTTTGGTGCGTCCGCACTGGAGCCATCGCTTTCAGAGTCATTGATAGCCAGACGGCGAGCAAGGAATAGCAGACGCGGCGATTTTCCCTCTTCTCCGCCGCCTTGGTCTCCGTTACGTCTCAACGGAACCAGGAGTTACTGCATTACCACCCCCGCTTCCGGCCGTCCCACTGCCTCCCCTCTGTCCCCCCGCCTTCCGGCTGTCGTCGATTGCCCAACGCATCTGCCCGACCTTCCGGCTGTCGTCGATTGCCCAATCCCTCCATCCCTGGCAACCTCCGCCCCATGACTCCGACTCCGACTCCTACCTACTCCGACTCCGTTCGGTTGTCCTGCTGAGGGTCGGTCACTCGCCATTCCTGGCGTGTTTGGACTAAGCGTGAGGTATGGTCGAAAGGCTCCAGGCGGGGTTCGCCGTGTTCATCGACGCCGGCCAATTGCTGGACTTTCCGTTCCGCTTGCTGGAGCAGTTGGCGGCAGTGGCGTAATAGGGCCAGACCCCGTTCATAGTCGCGCAGGGCGTCTTCGAGGCGGTCCTGTCCTTGTTCCAAGCGGCGGAGCACCGCCTCCAGTTGAGCCAGGGCGTCTTCAAAGTGGAGGGATACTTCCGGGGAACAGGACGCCTCCGGGGCAGGAGATGTTTGCGGGGAACGGTCCGCCTCCGATGGCCGTTGACTCATGGTTCCTCCTGGGTTTGAACCGCGGGGACAGTCACGCTGGATTCCGGCGAAGGTGGTCTCGCGGACGTTGGGGCAGCGGGGGACGCAGGATCGCTTTCTCCCTTCTGCACAGGACTGGTTTCTCCGTTCTCAGCCAGCGAAAGGGGGGCGGCGTCGGCTCGCACGTCCGTGACGGTACTGGTAAAAGCCCCTTGGGCCAGCCAGGTGCGTACGGTTTGTCCGGGCTGGAGTTGCCGGGCGTGGCGGAGGATTTGCCCTTCGGCAGTGACGGTGAGGCTGTAGCCGCGTTGCAGCACGCGCCAGGGGGAAAGGGCTTCCAGGCGTGCGGCAAGGTGGTCGCAGTGCTGCCGGGCTTGCTGCCACTGGCGCCTTATGGCGGCGGGCAAGCGGTCGGATAACTCATCGAGCCGCTGCTCAAGCTGGCGGAGGGCACGTCGGGGTTGGCGCCAGCCGGGGTGGCGTGCCAGCCGTTTCAATTCCTGGGTGCAAGACTTCATGCGGTCGATGATGGCCTGGTGCAAGCGCTGGGCCAGGTCTTCCAGCTCGCGGAGTTTCTCGGAGCGGTGGGGAACCACGCGCATCACCGCTGCGCTGGGGGTCTCGGCCCGCTCATCGGCGACCAAGTCCGCGATGGTTACATCGATCTCATGCCCGACGGCAGACACGATCGGCACCTGAGACTGGTAAATGGCCTCGGCCACTTCCAGAGTGTCGAAGGCGGAGAGGTCCTCGCTGCTGCCGCCCCCGCGTGCCAGAATAATGACATCGAGAGGTAAATGGCCAGAACGATGCAGTTGATTCAACTCGGTGAGGGCCTCGGCTAGCTCCTGCGCCGCCCCGTCTCCTTGCACCGTACTGTGGCGGACGATCAATTCTGTGAGCGGCCAGCGCTGGGAGAACAGCTCCAGCATGTCCCGTACCGCCGCTCCATATACGCTCGTCACCAGAGCCACCCGCCGCGAATACGGGGGGAGAGGCCGCTTCCGCTCGGCGGCGAAGTAACCCCGTTTCCGCAATTGCTCGATCAGCTCTCGCTTCCGCTGCGCCGTGGTCCCTAGCCCGGCTTTCTCCAGCCGCAGCACCTGCAATTGCATCTCACCGCGTCGCTCAAAGACACTGACTCGCGCGCAGGCCACCACCGCCATCCCATTCTGGGGCGTGAAATGACAGCGCAAATTGCTCCCACGGAACATTACTGCTCGAATCTGCGCCTCGTCATCCTTGAGTGTGAAGTACCAATGCCCACTAGCCTTGTGCTCCGTGAAGTTACTGATTTCCCCTTGCACCCAGACTTTCGGATACGTCCCTTCCAGCAGGCCGCACAATTCCCCCACTAGCTCGGAGACCGAAAGCAGTTCAGGCCACGATTCCGGCCTTGGGACTTGGTCAGGCATGGGCATTCTCTGCAACAACATTTGGAAGGGGGCGTAACGTCCCGGTTCCCTCACTCCCTAGCGTATCTTACGGGGTATGGTCCCCACGCTGGCTGGTTTCCGCTCCCCTCAACGTTTCCAATCGCGGCTGGTACTGCACGAGGATCAGCGGATCGCCTTGCTGGTCGTGCAATCGGGCGAGCAGGCGGCCCTGACCGCGCTGCTGCCACTGCTCCCACTCCGCGGCGATCAAAGCCACATAGGCACCTTCCGCTAAGGGGAAGTTCCCGCGCCAGCGCCGCACAGGCCGGGCATAGTAGAACAAGACGCCATCGTCCTTCAGTTTGTCTATATACAAAGTTTCATGTTCGGGAACAATTGTTTGCAACTCGGCGGCGATGGGAACCGGGTTGCGCCGGGCGGCCCGCTGCGGTAGGACGATCTCGACGAAGACCACCTTGGCCAGTACGCCGCCCAAAAGCAGGGCGAGCCACCCACGGTGGAGCCACTGGGTGTTGGCGCGCCATCCCCACGGCACACATCGGCCGGACATACCGCTGACCTTTGCGCACTGCCGTAGTTGTGCTGCCTGGCGCCGTACTACGTCCCGCAGCAGCAAGTATCCGCCCAGCACGCCCAACCCCGCCATCGCAGGCAAAATGGGAAGGACGTAGCGAACATTGTGATTGGGCACAAGCGTCCAGAAGAGCAAATTCGGCCAGACCCAGCAATGGAGGAACAAAGCCAGACGCCGGGCGGACGGCGGAAGGCGGCGGTGATAGCGCGGAGACAGCATCAGGAGAGCGGGGAGCGACAACGGCAGCAGGGCTGCCCCCACCCGCAGGGGAAAGGCCAGCCCTTCCAGGAGGGACCTCCCCGAACGGCTGCCCTGGGGGAGCAGACGGTACGCCGCCTCCTGACGCAGAGTTTGCAGGAACGTTTCCGGCCCCACGGCTTGCATGACCGCCCCGGCCCAGAGCAGACACAAGCCCGCGGCCAGGACCAAGGCGAACCACGGCGCCCAACAGCGCCAAAGCCTCCACTGCCCACTCCCCCAGGCGAAACTGGTTATGGTGAGGAGGAAGAAGGCGGGCGCCGTCCATTTCGTCAGCGTCCCCGCTGCCAGGCAGAAGGCAGAAAGTGCCAGATAGCCTCGATGCCAAGCGGGTCGACTGGCGGTTTTCCCGATTGTGGAGGCTACGGGTTCCTTCGAGTTCGGAGCTGCCGCCTGACTTTCCGAGGTCCTGGGCTGGGCGCGATACCAGGCCGCCAGTGCCAGCGTCACCCAGGCGGTGAGTGTCATATCGATTTCCGCACTGGGAACCTTGTCCAGCCAGAGCAGGGACAGCGGCAGGGCGAGCACCCCTCCCACTCCCCAAGCGGTGAACCCCTCCCGATGCCAAAGGAGGAAACACGCCGCCAGGACGGACCAAGCCGCTACAACGGAGGGCAAGCGGGCGGATACTTCCGTGACCTCTCCCCACGGTAGCGAACAGAGGACAATCGCTAAGTAATGCCCCGGCGGCTTGGTCAGAAACGGCTCGCCATAAAGGACGGGATACAGCCAGCAGCCCTCCTGCCAGCAGCAGCGAGCCACGACAGCCCGGAGAGCTTCGGTCCGGTACAAGGGTCCAGTGTCGATGCCGTAGAGGGTGAAGAAGCCGCCCCAGGCGATCAGCCCGACAATCAACCCTGTCCTCACTCCCCAGGGGGGTAGGCAAACGGGGAACCGCCATGCTCTGAGCGGGCCGATCCGTAGCCTCCACGCCTCGCGCATCCTCCTGGCCTCCTTGCCCACTCTGCCCTGCGAGTAACTCTCGGACCCCTCTCCCCTGCCCTGGCGATCTGGCACTGGCTCTTTTGGCGAATTGCCTGGGGAAGCCCTGGGGAGTGTATCCCCCTCTATCGCGGTCACCCTCACGCGAGCGGGACGTGCTTCAAACCGAAACTCTCCGCCACCGCGGCATTGGTGATCTGACCGGCGTGGATGTTCACTCCGGCTCGTAAACCTGGATGCTCCCGTATGGCCTGCATCACTCCGCGATTGGCCAGGTGCAAAATGTACGGCAGCGTCACGTTGGTCAGGGCGTAGGTGCTGGTTCGGCCCACGGCACCGGGCATGTTCGTCACGCAGTAGTGCACTATATCGTCCACAATGTAAGTGGGTTGGGCATGAGTGGTCGGGCGGCTTGTTTCGAAGCAGCCTCCTTGATCGATGGCCACATCCACGACCACGGCACGAGGCGGCATCAGCTTGAGGTCCTCTCGCCGCACCAAATGCGGAGCCTTCGCCCCGGGAATCAGCACAGCACCGATAATCAGGTCCGACAGCCGCAGGCATTCCAAAATGTTGTGCCGATTGCTGAAGACCGTCGTGACATTATTCGGCATGGTGTCATCGATGTAACGCAGGCGGTCCAGGTTGATATCGAGAATGAAGACATTGGCTCCCAGCCCAGCGGCCACGCGGGCGGCATTGGAACCGACCACGCCAGCCCCCAGGATAGTCACCGTCGCCGGCGGCACACCCGGAACACCGGCCAGCAGAATGCCCCGACCCTCGAACGGCCGCTCCAGATATTTCGCCCCTTCCTGGATGCTCATCCGCCCAGCGACTTCGCTCATCGGGGTGAGCAACGGCAACCGCCCGCGTTCGTCCTGGATCGTCTCATAGGCGATCGCTGTGATCCCCGAGCGCAGCACCGCTTGAGTCAGTTCCGCATCGGCAGCGAAGTGGAAAAAGGTGAACACCGTTTGACCTGCCTGCAACAGCGGCCACTCCTGCGGCAGCGGTTCCTTGACCTTGACCACCAACTCAGCCCGCCGCCACACCTCCGCCGCACTCGGCACAATCTCCGCCCCATGCTGGGCGTACTGCTCGTCGCTGATGCCGCTGCCCAAACCCGCACCGCTCTGGATCAGCACGCGGTGGCCGGATCGGGTCAGCTCTTCCACCCCCGCCGGCACCAGCGCCACGCGATACTCATCCGCCTTGATTTCCTTGGGCACGCCGACAATCATCGCTGTCCTCCCCCCGCCGGAATCCCCATTCCCTCGGCTCCCCCACCGCCTTGACGCAGCGGGTGGACTATTGTCGGCAGAAAGCAACGCCCTTGGCAAGGGGAATCCGACGGCTTGCCCCAAACGCCCTCAGCGGCCAATAGATACCGGGTTCCACCATAAGGAAATCGGGAAACAAGGAACTCTGGCAGCAAAAAGCGACCACACTCGTCAGGGCATCCTCAGCGGTTTCCCCAACGGCGGACCCACAACACGAATCCGCAGGAGCGGGCCAGGAGTCGACACGAGAAGGAAAAAGCAGGCCGTGGGACCGGGGGAATCGTCATTGTCGGCGGCGGGGCGGGCGGCGTGTGGCGGGTGCGGTGCCCTCTTGGGGCCGGGCGGGAGTACCCGACGGCGGAAGCGGAACACGCGTCACCGGAGCTTTGCTCAACGGCGGCGGAATCGAACTGCCGGATCCCTTCAGCACCGTCTGAGGCGGGAAATGGTTCCTCGGCGGCAACGGTACGTATCCCTTGGCACCCTGCACGTTCGGCGGCATCCCCGGCTGACCGCTCGGCCTGGCAAGCTCCCGCCGCGACACCGGTGGAAGAGGGGAAGGCGTTTGCCACGGGACACGCGCTGCCGGAGGGGGATCCGTTAGCCGACGAACACTATCGGGAACCGGTGTAGGGCGCCCGGAAAACGGCGGAGGTGTTAACCCGCCGGGCGAAGGCACACCCTTCGGTTCGATCTTCGGATCCACCTTCCCCTTGGGATTTGGCGGCGGAAGCGGCACTCCCTTGGGATCCACCTTCCCCTTCGGATCAATTGGGAGAGGCGGCAGACCCTTCGGATCAATCTTCCCCCTGGGATCAATCGGAGGGAATGGTACTCCCTTCGGATCCACCTTCCCCTTCGGTTCTACCGGTGGCAATGGTAAACCCTTCGGATCAATCTTCCCCTTGGGATTTGGCGGCGGAAGCGGCACTCCCTTGGGATCCACCTTCCCCTTCGGATCAATTGGGAGAGGCGGCAGACCCTTCGGATCAATCTTCCCCCTGGGATCAATCGGAGGGAATGGTACTCCCTTCGGATCCACCTTCCCCTTCGGATCGACTTTACCCTTGGGATCGACCTTGGGATCAATCTTCCCTTTCGGATCGACCTTGCCCTTCGGATCGACTTTTGGCTCGATTTTCCCTTTGGGATCAACCTTCGGTTCCCCCTTCCCCTTGGGATCAATCTTGGGTTCGACCTTTCCTTTGGGATCGACTTTGGGGTCCGTCTTCCCCTTGGGATCGATCTTGCTCTTGGGATCGACTTTGGGGTCGATGCCGGGCGTGGGGCGTGCGGAGCCGGGAGGCGGCGGGGGCGGTTGCTTTTGGACGGGCTGTTTGAGCGCGGGGCGGGCGAGGTCCGGGGGCAGTTGCAGCTTGACGCTACGGACAGCAGCGGGCGGGGTTTGCTGGCCGCCCTTGCCACCAAGCGGGGTTTTGACTTCCAGCTTGGCCCGTTGCGCCGCCAATTCTCGGAACTGCCGCACCTGCTGGGCTTCCCGCTTGCGGACTTCCGCTGTCAGCGGGCGTAGGCCGACCTCCGGTTGCAACAGCGCCGCTGTCTTGAGGGGGGCCACCATCGCTAGCGGCGTTACGTCGGTCTTGTTCACCACCACGCTGCGATTGACCACCGTGATGTTGTTCGTGACGTTGCGAATGTTGGTCTTCGTGATGTTGTTGATGATGGTATTCTGTTGGACGAGGTTGACGGGCGGGCGCGGCACATCTCCTCGGAAACGACCGACGTAGAGTGTGCTCAGGCCGTTGAGCCAGGCCGGCTGATCCCGATAGGCCAGGGAGTAGTAACTCCAGAGAGGGTCGTAACCCCAGGTGCGCCCGATGCCGAAGCCGAGGGCGAAGCCGCCACGGGGGCCAAAGCGCCCGCACCACGCGTAGAACCCAGCGTCCATGTAGCGGGGGCCGAAGTAATCCCCGAAGAAGTAGCAGCCCCACCCCCGGCGAACGAAGAGAGCACCGAACAAGGCCGGTTCACTGACAACATAGACCGGCGTATACACGAAGGCGGGGCGGCGCCACAGAATGGGCCGGATCAGCACCGGAGCAAAGAGCACGCCGCGCGCGGCCAAGGGATAATCCCAATACCCCGGCACAAAGACCCAGCCCAAGGGGGTCCAGCGGTAATGCGCTGGCACCCAGACCCAGCCGGGGCGGTATTCCCACCAAAAGCCAGGCCGCCAGACGTACCGTCCTCGCCAAACCCAGTAACCCGGCACGTAAAAGTAAGCAGCACCGGGTGCGGGAATGCTCGGCCCCACCTCAATGCTCGCGGGCGGCTCCGGGAGATATTCCACTTCTGCCGCGGCGGTCACCGCCCCGCCCGCTGCTTCCACCGTCGCGGTCGTCTGCCAGAATCCGGGCACCCACTGCCAGCCGCCATCCACCGCCCGCCACCAGCCAGGCACCCACACCCGTCCCGGAGGCACCACCCGCCAAAAGCCGCTCACCCAGAGAAACTGCTGCTCCTCTTCATCCCAGTGCCAATAGCCGGGAATCCAGACGACGTTGTCCCCCTCCGGCTTCTGATCCGGCGGCAACTCCTCGATCGGTTCCGGCGGCTGCTGGGGCACCACCGGAGAAGGCCGAGTGTCCTCCGCGGGAGTGGCATAGGCTTCGTGCACCGGTCCCTTGGCTCGCACCTCAAGCCCTTCGGGCAGTTCCTCCTCGACCGGCTCTTGGAACGCCTCCGCCACTGCCGCCGAGGACCATGCCTCCTGCGGCACACTGGCGAGCAAGATCACCAACACGCTCAAACTGACCCACGCCAACCAACGGGGGAGAACGGCAGACATGACGGATTCCTCACAAGGGGTCCAAACGACGCTGCTTGCGGAAAAGGATGGCTTGCAGACAAGGAACGCGGCGCTCCGCCCGCCTTGCGCTCGTAAACTATCCTAACCTCATGGTCCAGGGAATCCTACCTCATCCTTGCGGTCCTCATAAAGCGGAATCGGCCCTGACCCTCGACTTCCCATCAACATCTCTCCCCATCGCTTTGCTTTCTACCAGCGCCACTCCAGGCCGAATTGCAGGCCGGTTACCAATAGATCGCTTTGGCGGAAGAGCGGGCGCGGGCGGAACTGGCCGGAAAAGGGAACCGAGGGGGCGTTGGGCACTTGGGTGAGGTCCACCACGCGGTCGATTTGTTCTCCGGGCCTCAGGACATTCGTCCAGTAAAGGAAGTTATATCCCAGGTAGATTTGCCAGGCTGGGCTGAGGCGGTAACCCACTTGCACGGTCACTTCCGGTACGACGCTGAAGCGGTCCCGGTGGAATGTGCCCAGGTTCGAGGCCGCCGCCAGCAACCCTCCCGGATAGGACACCGGCGGCTGATTCGGCCGGATGCGCGTCTGGATGCCGTATATCTCCAGCTCCTGTTCGGTGATGCCGAAGGCGACCGTGGCCCGGCCCCAGAGCGTCCACGCTCCCCAACGCCGCTCCCAGGTAAATCCCACCTGTCCCCCGTGGAAGCGGTTTTCCGTAGCGAACCGATCCCGGACGAAGACGACCGTCCCCGGCGGATCGGGCAGATTGAGGCGGCTTCCTCCCGGACCGATCACCACGATGTTTTCCTTCATCTCCAGGGCTTCGGACAGGTTCAGGTAGCGGTAGCCGACTAGCCCGGTGAGTTGGCCTTCCTCCGTCGTCCGCAGGCAGCAGCGCAAGTTGGCGTCCATGCCCCAGAGCAGGCTCGAAGCGTCCACCCGGAACTGTCCCCGGAGGATGTTCGGCACCGCCACGGCTTCACCCGTTTCGCCAATCACCCCGCCGCTACCTGGACGCGGATTGGGACTGAATACCGGACGCGTGATGATCGGAAACTGCTGGGAATCCACCACCACGGAAGCGGTCCGGCGGCCCAGAAAGAAAAAGCTGCCATCCAAGGCACAACTCCGCGAGGCATCCCACAGACCGGCGCGCACCCGCATACCATCCCGGAAGGGACCAATCAGAGCACCCGGTCCCACGATTGGCACTGTCCCCGGTTCATTGAGGTAGCCGAAGCGGTTGGGATCGGGATTCGTCGTGGCCAGGATGGGAATGTTGAGCGGCGACATCCACCAGAGGAGATACTCGGCCTGGACGTAGGCGAAGGGCCAATCCACCTCATCACGAGTGCGGAGCCTGCCCCACAGTCCCTGGGGCCAAGCCAGTGCGCTTTCACACAATTCCGCCAGAGACGGATAATCGCGCGACAGCCGCAGGGGGGGCGAACCGAACGTCCGCGTCGGGACTGGCTGATGTTCTGGCACCAACAGTTCCGGCGGGGCCACCGGCCACTCGCCAGTCGCGGGGGAAACGGCGGGTAAGCGGCGCGGCGGGGGCAAAGAGGACGGCGGGGAACCTGTCCCGTCCGGCGGACTGTCCGCAGGTGGAATCCGCGGGGGGATTGGCGGCGAGCTGAGGGAGGAACCCGAACCCGGCGCAGCGGACTGATCACCCGCTTTGGACGGTCCAACCCCAGGGGGGCGATCACCATTCATTGGGGAAGGGGTCAGGGGTGAAGCTGCACTTGGCGCTCCAGGTGCGGAGGGCGGAGGGGGGTAGCGCTTTTTTGACTCATCCGCGGCTTTCTCCGGGGGGAAGGTCCGAGCCGGCCCGCTTTCCGCCTCCGGGACCGTTGGCAGCGGACGCCGCGGTGAGGCCGGCCGCCACGTCGGCTCGTCGGCCGTCCCAGGCAGCAGAGCTGGAGGAGGAAGCGAGGGCGGAGGAGGCGAAGGCGCCAGGGAACTCAACGGCGGCGGATCAGCCGGTGCCGTGGGGAGACGAGGAATCTGCTCCATTGGGGGAAGCGCAGGCAGCGGGGGAGGCGGTAGGTCAGGCACGCGTCCCAGAGGCAGCGGCACGTTCGCGGCGGGAGGCGGGGCAGCGTCCGCCGGGGCTACTTTCCCCTTTTGACCCGTGGCCGGTCGCCAAAGCGGCTCTTCGGCTCCCTGAACGGAGGCGATCACAACTCCCATCAGCCCCCAACCCCCCGCCCAGGTGAACCACCTCTTCCCCCAGTGCTTCCCCCGCTGCCGCTTCGTCCATACCTCCGCCATGTTCCAGCTCCGCTCGGCTGCAACCTCTTTTCCAGACCTTCTCGCAAGGAAGGTAGACCTTTCCCTTTTCCCTCATCGGTTAGTCCCCGCCTTGCACCGCAAACTTTCTGCTTTCAGCATTCCCGGATTCCCCAGCAGAACCCGCCATCCCTCTGCCTAATCTCGCTAGCCTGAGCCATCTCCAACCCTCCAAAGTCTTCTCGCCGGTGCTGCTTTCCAACTTTCCCTAAACCTTTTTCCCTGAAAACTGTTCAAACCCCGACCGATCGATCGATTCCGCAAGCTCATAGGAAACGGTCCATTCCGCACACCCCGTCCCGCCGCCCAGTCTTGCTTGACCAAAGTGGAAAATCTGTCTAACGTGACAGGCAGCGGCCCGTGCTTTCCTGGAGTGTCCGACGCTTGTTCTGAGCTGATTCCGACTGGCGGGTGTCCACCAGGAGGGCGAATGGGAAGCGTTGGAACCCTTATCCCTTGGCGGCGGAGATGGCCCACCTATGGGTTCTTCCAGTTTTCGCTGGTTATTCCTGAGCTTGGCGTGCCTGGGTCTGGCGGCAGATCAGGCCAGCAAATATGCCGTCTTCCGCTGGCTTTATGGCGAGGGGGTCTGGGCCGACGGATTGGGGAATAGCTACGACCTCGTCCCTGGCTGGTTCCAATTCATCGCCCAGTTTGATCCCACAGAACCATTTGCTACGGACTGGCGCGAACCTTTGCAGCGGTGGAATGCCCCCGTCATGCCGCGGGTCAATCATGGTGCCCTGTTTGGGATGGGACAGTCCCACCGGGAGCGGGCCAACCTCATTTTCCTGGCGATCAGCGGGGCGGCGGCTCTGGTTATTCTCGTCTGGGGCTGCCTACGTTCCGTCGCTTCGGACCGTTGGCTTTCCGTGGCCCTGGGCTTGATCCTCGCCGGAACGCTCGGCAATTTTTACGATCGCCTCGTCTTCGGCGGCGTGCGGGATTTCCTCTACTTCTACAAGATCAACTGGCCGGTGTTCAATGTCGCGGACTGCTGCCTGGTCTGCGGAGCGACCTTGCTCTTTTTCCACGCCTTTTTCTGGTCACCTCCGGAGAAGGCGGAATCGCCGGGCGAAACCCCAGCCGCAGCACCTCCGCGGACCCCACAGATGGTGCCTTCCACCCCCTCAGCCCCCCTCGCCGCCTCTGGAGCTGGCTCAACTTCGAGCGCCAACCCTGCCTCAACCACCGCTCATGGCCCCCTGGACGCCCCAGCACTAGACCCCGGCAGTCGGCCCGCCGGCAGCTCCTCCAAGGCCTAGTCCAACCAAGAGTACGGACAAGGCTTAGTCCAACCAAGAGTACGGACAAGGCTTAGTCCAACCAAGAGTACGGATACTGGGGATCGTCGTACTGGAGGGCCTGGGGGGTGAGGAAGAGCGGGCGGAAGGTATCGACCATCACGGCGAGTTCGTCGGTGCGGTGGAGATCCCGGCTGGCCGCGATAGTGCCCGGATGCGGGCCATGCGGAATGCCGTGAGGATGCAAAGTGATCGAGCCTTCCTCGATTCCCCGGCGGCTGCTGAACCGGCCCCGCACATAATAAAGCACCTCATCGCTCTCCACATTGCTGTGGGCATAGGGCACCTTGATCGCTTCGGGATGGGTATCGAGCAGCCGTGGCGCGAAAGTGCACACGACGAAACCCTCCCCTTCAAAGGTCTGATGGACCGGCGGCGGTTGATGGACGGTGCCTGTGATCGGTTCAAAATCTTCGGCATTGAAGGTGAAGGGATACACGTAGCCATCCCAGCCGACGACATCGCAGGGGTCATCGGCGAGGGTGTAGCGGGTGAGCCGCTCTCCGTCTTTGATCAGGACCGTTGTTGCCTGTTCCGCCCCGGCGTCGCCGTGATCCAAGAGCGCCTCCGGCCCATGCACATCCCGCTCGCAAAAGGGCGCTCCGAGCTTGAACTGGCCGTCCGCGTTGCGATAGCGCACCGGGAAATCGACCAAGCCGCGGGACTCTATGACGAGCAGATCGAGGGAGGCCGGATGGGCCACTTCCAGCCGCCAGAGGAGGCCGCGGGGAATGACAATGTAATCGCAGTCCCGGAACGGCAAAAGTCCCAGGGTAGATTGCAGCACGCCTTGGCCCTGATGGACGAAGAGAATCTCATCGGCGGCGGCGTTGCGGAACCATTCCGTTTGGGGCAAAGCGGGGCGGCAACGCCACAGGGTCACGTCGTCGTTGGTCAGCAGGGGGACGCGCCCGGAAATGGGGTCTCCCTGGCGGGGTAAATGGCCGGTGCGCAGGTGGTGGTGACGCAGCACTGCCTCCGCGACTCGCTCCACCGCACAGCGCCCGGCCGCGGCGACTTCCCGCACCCGTGTCGGCGGCCGACGGTGGTAAAGGATCGTATAGGCCCGACTGAAACCGGCACGCGTCAGGACTTCTTCGTAAAAAATCCCCTCCTGGCGGAATCCGGGTTGCGTGCGATGGGCGATGTGCCGCTTCTTGGGAATCTGCCCCAATCTGCGATAGTAAGGCATCGTCTCTTCCCCCCTCGAAGTCGACGCGGCAATTCTCCTCTGCCCCCGGCTTCGCATGCTTCCTGCAGCAGTCAAGCGGCCTCGGCGTGGGAACCGATGCTTAGCCGCACTATCCCAACTTCAGGGATGCTCCACCACGACATTGCGCAAGCAACCGAGTCGTTCGATGGTGAGTTCGACCACATCGCCCGGCCGGAGCCAACCGCCGACGGCTTGGGGGGTCAACTCCAGGATACAGCCGCTGCCCACTGTGCCGGAGCCGAGGACATCGCCGGGCCGCAATTCGGTATCGCGGCTCGCATGCGCCAGAAGTTGCGGCCAGGTCCAGTACATACTTCCGGCATTGCCGTGGGAATAGCGCCGCCCGTTAACCCATGCCGCCATCTCCAAATGCAGCCGGCCCTCCCGATAGCGGTCCCGCAACTCTTCGAGCGGCACGATGCGCGGCCCCAGACTGGTGGCAAAGTCCTTGCTTTTGCTTGGCCCCAAGCCCACAGCCATTTCCACCCGTTGCAGATCGCGGGCACTCCAGTCGTTCATGATGGTGAAACCGGCGAGGCACTCCAAAGCGGTGTCATCCGCGGGCAGATCCCGGGCGGGCCGGGCCACCACTGCGGCCAATTCCAGCTCGTAATCCAGCTCCTGGCTTCCCCGCGGTGCCCAAACCGGGTCTCCATCTCCGATCACAGCGGCCGGATTGGAAAAGTAAAACACCGGCACCTGGTACCACTGCGGCACCATGTCCAAACCCCGGTGTGCCCGGCAGGTCCGCACGTGCTCCTCAAATGCGTAGAAATCCCGAATCGATGCTACGGTAAAAGGTGCGGGCATAGACGCCCCTCGTGTTCCAACCGCTCGATGGGACCTGTGCCCCACTATCCGCCACCACCATCCGGCCCCCACCGCCTCAAACCGCGCCGGAAACGCTCACAAGGTTCCCCGCAGGGCTTGTTCCCGCTCGATGGCCTCGAAGAGGGCCTTGAAGTTGCCCTTGCCGAAGCTCCGAGCGCCCCGCCGCTGGATCACCTCGAAAAACAACGTTGGGCGGTCGCAGACCGGCTTGGTGAAAATCTGCAACATGTACCCTTCGTCGTCCCGATCCACCAGGATGCCCAATTCGGCTAGCTCGGCGATGTTTTCCTGAATCGCACCGACCCGCTGCGGCAAGGCTTCGTAGTAGGTTTTCGGCACCCGTAGGAAGGAGACATCATTGGCTCGCATGGCCCGTACTGTCTGGATAATGTCCCCGGTCAACAGGGCGATATGTTGCACACCAGGACCACCGTAGAATTGCAAATACTCCTCAATCTGGCTCCGCCGCTTTCCCTTCGCCGGCTCGTTGATCGGGAACTTGATCCGCCCACTGCCGTTCTGCATGACCTTGGACATAAGCGCGGAATACTCCGTGGAAATGTCTTTGTCGTCGAAGGAGATCAACTGGGTGAATCCCAGCACGTCCCGATACCAGGCCACCCATTCGTTCATCTTGCCTTCTTCGACATTGCCGACAATGTGGTCGATGGCGACCAAGCCCACGGGCCGACGCGTAGACGGCTGGTAGCGTTCCGGATCGATCGGGCGGAAACCGGGAGCGAACACCCCGCGATAGCGGTCCCGATTGACGAAGCTGTGCCGGGTGTCTCCATAGGTGGCGATCGTGGCGATCTCGAAGACGCCGAATTCATCCTCCAGCGCCTGCGGTTCCTGGACTGGCTTGGCCCCGCGGCGCACCGCTTCAGCAAACGCCTGCCGCACATCCGGCACCTCGAAGGCGATGTCCATGACCCCGTCGCCATGCTGCACCAGACGGTAGCTCTCCGGATGCTGGGCGGAAAGCGGCGAGGTCAGCACGAAAGTAATTTCCCCCTGTCGGAGGACATACCCGGCTTCATGGCGCACCTTCGTCTCCAGACCGGCATAAGCAACCACATCAAACCCGAAGGCGTTCCGGTAGAAAAAGGCCGATTGCCGGGCATTGCCGACGAAAAAGCGGACATGGTCAATCCGGCGGAGCACAATGTCACTCATCGGACCTCCTCCCACGGATGGGCACTGTTCTTTTCCGAATTGGCCGTTCCCATCGATTTTTCCGGCCTTGATCTTCCTTCTCCATTATGGCTCAACCCCTTTTGGCCTCGTTCCTTCGACCAATCCTTGGCCCAGCTCGAACTTTTGCCGCCGAGCGACTTCAGCCTCGTCCACCATAGCCACCCGTGAGACACCGCCAGTTAGCACTCTTGGGACGCCACAGTCCCGCCGTCCTCATACCGCCTCCTCCTCCTCCAGCACTTCCACGGAGTCACTCAGTCGGGCAGGACGGGGATGTTCAACCGGCGGATCAACTGCGTCAATTCCTCGCGCAGGAAGGCAAACGACGGGGCGATGAAGAAATCTTTCTGCATTTGCGTGGGGTCGTAGTCCGTCTCGATCACCATGTCGGTGACGAAGGGACGGCGGGTCACCTCCCGCGAGAACATCGCATGGGGGATTTCGCCAAAGCTCGACAGGATGCCGGCGCCAAAGATTTTGACCTCCCCCTGCTCTTCCATCAGGCCAAACTCGATGCTGAACCAACTGAAGCGTTTCAAGGCCAGGACGTGTTCCCCCTTCTCCGCGGTGGCGGCAGCCCGGCCAATGAGCACCAGCAGCTCCGCGTAATCTTGATTCATCAGCGGCGGGACGTGGCCCAGGCAATCGTGGATCATATCCGGTTCGGGCGTAAACTCAGGATGCGAGCCGTGGCGGATGAACTGCGTGACCGGAAAGCCCCGGCGGGCGATGTACTCGTAGAAGGTCCGGTAGGGCAGCGCTCCCTCCGCAGGCACCAAATGCATCCGCGTCTCGCGTTGGAGCCGCTCGCTGATGGGCCGCAGTTGCGGAATCTCATCCTGGGTGATCGCCAAAGCATCCTTGGCCTTAAGGTAAATGGAGCAGGCGTACTTGCGGTGCAACTCGTCGAGCCGCGGCGCCACCTCGCGCCAGATGCGCGTCTCTTCCTCCGTGTACTCGATCCACGGCGGGCCGAGATTCTCCAGCCGGTGCTTGCGGCACAAGTAGAACAACTCGCGCCGCCGCTCCACATAGGCGCTGTCATGCTCTCCCGGATGGCCGGGGTCCAAGGCAAACTCCGCCATATCCGGCGGCTTGACCATCACCTCCGGATCGATCGGCTGACCGTACTCGATGAGCGTTCCGCCTGCTTGCATGGAGAGGACCTCCCGAAAGAGAGATGGGGTGATCTCATACTATTTTATCCGATTTTCGACCGCTCTTGGGATCAGATTGTAACAATACCCCCGCCCGGATAGGCGACGGCTGGTGGATTCCGGTTTCGCATCACACATCACTAAGCCCCATCCTCCCTCCCCCGTGCTTCGATTGGGCCACCGACTTTGATCCATCGGTACCCAGCCCACCGATACCAATGCCTGCCTAATCGCTCCGCTTGCCGATACCGGGGCTGCCCTACCACCGGACCACTTTGACCTCGGAGACTGCCCGTCTTGACTCCAGAAAGCGTCGCAAGGGTCCCTATGCCAGACTATCATAACCGCAGCACTCTGCACCCTCTTCCCCGATTCCAGGGAGAAGCTGGGGAGATGAGGGACACCGGTTCCTCCGCGGGAAGGAAGTGCGAGAAAGTTGAAACGTCCTGCGGACCACCCGAAGCGAAGCGGGAGACAAGGAGGAGGTTTCCGAGATGCGAGCCGCCTATTTCCGCCAGACCGGCGAACCGGAAGTGATCGAAGTGGGCGAAGTGCCCACGCCCCAACCTCAAAGCGGCCAAATATTGGTGCGGGTGCGTGTGGCGGCGATCAATCCGATCGATACGTACATCCGGCGGGGAACAGCGCCGATGCCCCTGCCACAGCCCGTGGCGATCACCGGCACCGATTTTGCCGGCGTGGTGGAAGCAGTCGGACCGGATGTGTCCCGCTTCCGCGTGGGGGATCGGGTGTGGGGGTCCAATCAAGGCTTGCTGGGCCGGCAGGGAACCTGCGCGGAGTACGTCTGCGTGGATCAGGATTGGGCCTATCCGATCCCGGAGGGTGTCAGCGAGGAGCAGGCAGCCGCCGCCGCTTTGGTGGGCATCACCGCGCATCTGGGGTTGTTTCACCGCGCCCACTTGCAAGCCGGGGAGTGGGTCTTCGTCAATGGCGGTACGGGCGGAGTGGGTTCGATGGTCGTGCAGATGGCCAAAGCGGTGGGGGCGCGGGTCATCACCACGGCAGGCAGTCCGGAAAAGGCCGCCTTGGCGCGCGAGCTGGGAGCCGATGTGGTGGCCCTTTACAAACAAGAGGACGTCGCCAACATCATCCGCGAAGCAACGGGAGGCCGAGGCGTCCATGTCTGGTACGAAACTCAACCTCCGACGGACCTGGACCGCACGGTGGAGCTGACCGCTCCGCGCGGGCGCATCATTGTCATGGCGGGCCGGCAAGCCCGCCCTGTCTTCCCCAACGGACCGTTCTACGTCAAAAATCTTTCGCTCTTCGGCTTCGCCATGTTCAATATGACAGCGGATGAGCAGCGTGTCTGTGCCGAGGACATCAACCGCTGGCTGGCCAACGGGCAGCTCCGGGCGATCATTGGCCGCCGCTTCCCCCTGCAGGAAACCGCCGCTGCCCACCGTCTGCAGGAGGAAAACACCCTCGGCAAAAGCGGGACGCTCACGGGTAAAATCGTCATCGTGATCGATTCCTGAATCCCTGCGAGCTGCGCCAGCACCAGCACTCAGGAGCGGAAGTTTCACCGAGGGAGTTTCACTGCCCATCATCCCTTCTGGAGATGGCCATGTCGCAACCAGGATTGATCGCCGCTGCCCTTGTGGTCATGGGGTGTGGGCTAGTTCTCACTCCGTCCCCGCCGGGCGGTGCCAGCGCAGCCGCCCAGCCGCCCTCATCCCAGCCGCGTCGCCTGGCGGTGGCCCGCGTCCTATCCGCAGCGGGTAGCTTCGCCTCCCGCTTGGCCACCGGCACAGAATACCGGCCGCTCCCCGCGGAAGCCGACATTCACTCCACCGACCGCCTTGTGGCTTTCCCCGGTGCCAGCCTGGTCAGTAAAAACGGCCGCATTGCCCTTGCTTTTCCCGGCGATCTATTCGGGGATGCTCCCGCCCCCATCTACGACACGGTCTGCGTTCTGCACCCGGCGGAGGAGGTGGACCTGGACGTGACGCTGGAATCCGGCCGCTTAGTTGTAGGAAACACCGCCGCGGAAGGGGCCGCCACCTGTCGCCTGCGTTTCTGGAACCAGACCTGGACCATCGCGTTGGAAACCCCGGAAACCCGGCTCCTGCTGGACCTGAGCAGCCGCTGGCCCGCCGGCACTCGCTTCCAACCGCGGAAAATGAACCGACCCGGTTCCGCCACCCCGGTCGCTACGGCTCTGCTGGTCGTCCTCAAAGGTCAGGCCACGGTGGATGTGGGAGGGGTCGCACTGGCCCTCACCGCGCCTCCGGGTCCCGCGGAACTCCGCTGGGATAGCCTCCACGATCCGCCCCGTGTCGCCCGTAAGCTGGAACAACTACCCCCCTGGGCGGACCCTCAGCGTCCCCTGACTCCCCCCGCCCGCGCCCTGGCCGAGACCTTCGACCGCTTCCGACAGCTCTTTGCCCGCGAGCCGGACCAGGCCCTCACCCGCTTCGCCACAGCTAAGGAACTGCTCCCGCGCCTCGTCGCCCTGCATGTGGCTCAAGCCCTCGATGTCTTAGAGCATTTGGAACAAACCCTCAACGCCCCCGCGACCAAAGACGAGTGGGACCTCTGCGTCACTCTCCTGCGGCACTGGATCGCCCGCCAGCCGAATCACGACCAGTTCCTCTACGACTTCCTGCTCACCCGGCAGCAATACGCCCCCGCGGAAGGACGTATCTTCCTCCAACTGCTGCTCGGCTTTTCGGAAGATGACCTGCGTCAAACGGAAACCTACCAGGTCCTCCTCGACTATCTCACCCACGAAAAGGCGACCCTGCGGAATCTCGCGGCCTGGCATCTGCTGCGCCTGCTGCCGGAAGCCCAGCGCTTCCCCTACAAACCCGCTGGCAGCCGGGAGGACGCCCTCCGTGTGCGTGACCAGTGGAAACAACTTCTCCCTCCGCCATCACTTCCGTCACCAGGAAAAGAGCGGTAGAATGCCATTAGTTATGGGGTACCGCCCTGACTAGTTCTGGACACAGCGCCGTACTCCCTCAGTCCTGATCTCTGCGGAGGGTGTTCCATGTCCGCCCGCTTATCTTTGGCCGCTTTGGGTGGGGCTTTGATCCTGCTGGCTCCGGTCTCGGCTCAGTATCCCACCCCCGCGCTCATCCCGCCGAACCCGCTTTATCAGCATCCGGCCTACCGGTATCAGTTTTATCTGGGCACCACCGTTCCCACGGTGTATGGTCGGACTTTTGTGGGGGTGACGGTGCCGTACACCCGCGCGCCGCAACTTTTTTCGCCGAACATGGGCCGGCCCGTGCCATACAGTTGGTGGTCCGTGGCGCCTGGTGTGCCAACCCCGAGTGGCTACATGAGCGGTTCCGCAAGTTCCGCCGCGGCCTTGGCCACGCAACGGGCGTTCCAGGCGGCCCAAGCGGAGGCCCTGCGCGTGCGGGACGATCCCGAGGCCGCCCAGCGGATCATCGCCGCTCAGGCCAGTTACGAAAAGGCAGCTCCGTCTCCGCGTCCCGGCCTTCCGCCACCCCCGCCTGCTCAAGCCCTGATCCAGGCCCTGACCCCGGAAGACGATCAACTCATCACTTCGGGACAAGCCCTCAACACCCTCCTGCAAGCTCTACCCACCATCGACACCCGTGCGGCGGAGCCGGCCAACGCTTTCCTTCCCCCTCAATTGCTGCAAGAGATCCGCTTCGCCACGCCCAAAGGGGAGCTGCTGAATTTGGCCCGGCTATCTGGGCGGCTCCCCTTCCCGGAGGTGTTCGAACAGGAGCCGCTCCGGCCTCTCAAGGAGACCCTGGAGCGTGACTTCGCCGCTGTGGCCCTCCCGCTGCTCGCTGGCAAATCCCCCGATCGCGCCGCCATCGCCCAATTGGAAAACACTTTGCTCCGTTTGGAACAGGCAGCCGCTCCCTTCATCCGCAATCTTTCCTTCGACGAGGCCGCCGCCGCCCGTCGCTTCCTCAATCAATTCCATAATGCCTTGCGGACCCTCAAAAGCGAAAACCTTTCCCGCCTCTGGAACCCGAATTGGAACACCCTCGGCGCTAATGTCGCTGATTTGACCCAGCACATGCTCAAGCATCAACTCCGCTTCGACGCCGCACCTACTGGCAGTGAACCAGCCTACCTCGCCCTGCACCGCGCCCTGGCCGCCTACTTCCTCGCCGGGCAAAAGACGCGGAAGTAAGCACCGCCAGGAAGTCACGATGCCCTTTGTCCCAACTCTGGCCGCTCCGGCCTCACCCCCCTGTCCCACGGCTGCGTCCGGCGCTCCTGCCCACGTTGCCCGACCCTCCCGTCATTATCCTCCGAACCCCTTCTGCCGCGGTTTAGCTCCGCCTTGTCCACCGTCAGCCGCTCAAGCCCGAAGTCCTCGCTTCCTTGACAAATGAGAAAAATATGAAAAATTGAACACTTCGATTTGACTTTTCCAGATTTATGGTACATATTTTCAGTCAAGAGAGCGGAGGGCTTCGGGGGAGCGATCTCCCCCAGGACGCTTGGCGGTCCGCCCGGATACCGCCGCAGCGTCGAGTACCTCTCCAGCTCCAAGGTTTGAGACCAGGTATCTGAGCACCCAGTCGCAACCTTGCAGGCGGCATCCCGGCCTGGATTGCATCAGAGAACGGAGGGAAAACCATGATCGCGAATCCGGAAAAAATTTGGAACAGGTCCTTGCACGAGGCGGACCGAGCGGTTACAATCGGCCTTCGCCGCAGAGGGAGAAAACGGTTTTGGGAATCCTGCGGCATTCATGGGGTGGTGGATCATGAGCGAAGCAACAGGTTCCGGTCGAGGCGGGATCACCCGTCGGGGGTTCCTCACAGGCAGCGGTTTGGCAGCAGCAGCGGCCAGCCGATTGACAGCCGACTTGGCGGCGGAGCAGGCTCCAGCGGCACGGGACGCAGCCGTGGCCTTTGGTCCGGGTCCGGTGCGGATCGAACTGCTGGTCAACGGCCGGAAGCTGACTGCTCAGGTCGAACCGCGGGTCACTCTCCTGGATGCGCTGCGGAACTATCTGGATGTGACCGGCTGCAAGCGGGTGTGCGATCGGGGCACCTGCGGGGCCTGCACAGTCATGGTGGATGGCCGGCCGGTTTATTCCTGCACCCTGTTGGCACTCGAAGCTCGAGGCAAAGATATCCGAACGGCGGAGAGTTTGATCGTGGGGAACCGCCTCGATCCCGTGCCCCAAGCCTTCGTCCGCTGCGATGCGCAGCAGTGCGGTTTCTGCACGCCGGGGTTTGTGGTGGCCCTGCGAGCCGCCTTGGACAAGAACCCGCAAGCGACGGAAGCGGAACTCGAAGCCGCCGTCGCCGGGAACATCTGCCGTTGCGGCACCTATGAGCAGATGCGTCAAGCCATCGTCCAATTGGTGCGGAAAGGGGGCTGAGCCATGGTAGAAGGTTGGCCAAAGCAACGACGCGTCCTGGGAAGCAAGGTAAGCCGACTCGACGGACCGGCCAAAGCCACTGGACTAGCCAAGTACACCTATGACATCAACCGCCCCGGCATGCTGCATGGGGTGATTGTCCGCTGTCCTTACGCCCACGCTCGCATCAAGGCCATTGACAGCAGCGCTACTCGCAAGTCTCCGGGTTTCCGGGCCTTGACCATCATCGGAGTCAGCCGCGACGGCATCGTGGTAGCGGTGGACGGGAACAAGGTCACCTGCACCCCCGCCGGCAAGAAAAAGGTCAAGGAGGAGCGCTTCACGGTCACCGTGGACGACCGAGTCGTCATCATCAAGAACAACAAGTTAGTCCCGCTGCGGGAAGTGCAAGTCGGGGACCGGGTGACCATCGAGGCCGAGCAGGACGCAGTGGGGCGGGAGTTGTTTTTTGCCGGGGAGGAGATTGCCGCCGTCGCCGCCGATACCGAGGAGCATGCACGCGATGCCGCCCGCGCCCTGCGGGTCGAGTATGAGGTCCTCGAACACGTCGTGCACGAAGACGAGGTGCTCAAGGACCGCAAGAAGCGGACTGTTCCAGCTCCGAGCAACTACAGCGAGGGGAAGGCCGCGACGCAGGGAGATGTGGAAGCGGGCTTCCGGGAAGCGGACGCGGTGGTGGAGGCCACCTACGGCGTGCCGGTGATCTCGCACCAATGCCTCGAATCTCATGGCCTCGTGGCGGAGTGGACAGCGGATGGCGGTCTGACTGTCTGGGCTTCCACCCAGGCGACCGTAGCAACGGCCCAACAGCTTGCCGCCCGCTTCGGCCTGCCAGCCGCCCGTGTCAATTGCATCACCCACTACATGGGCGGGGGCTTCGGCAGTAAATTCGGGCCTGATGTGCAAGGATTCGCAGCGGCAGAACTGGCTCGCCGGGCCGGTGCACCCGTGAAAATCATGCTCGACCGCGAAGCCGAGATCACCACAGCGGGCAATCGCCCCAGCGCTATCGGCACCGTCAAAATCGGCGGCAAAAAAGATGGCACCATCACCGCCTATGCCGTGGATTGCTACGGCACGCCCGGCTACACCGGCGGCGCCACGGTCAATCTCAATCTTCTGCCTTATGTGTACACGGACGCCATTCCGAACTGGAAGCGTTCCCACGCGGTGGTGTACATCAATGCCGGAGCGGCGCGAGCGATGCGGGCGCCGGGCCATCCGCAAAACTGCGTGCTCACCGAGTTCGCTATCGATGATCTCGCCGCCCGCTTGGGTATCGACCCGCTTATCATCCGGCGGAAGAATCTGCCGCCCAACAATCCCAAAGCTCCGCCCAATTCCTGGGCCGCCCGGCGCAACACCATCTACAACGAGCAAATCGACATTGCCGTGCAACTCTCCGGCTGGAAAGAGAAGTGGCATCCGCCCGGTCAAGGCAAGCAAACGGGGCCGTACCGCCACGGCATCGGTATGGCTTTGCACACCTGGGGCGGCTTCGCCGCAGGCCAGCCGAACGAATGCTTCGTGATCATTGGCCGCGATGGCAGCATCGTGGCGCGCACCTCGACCCAGGATTTGGGCACCGGCCAGCGTACTGTCACCGCCGTGGTGGTTGCAGAAATCCTCGGCCAGGACCCCGCCAGTATCATCACGGAAATCGGCGAGAGCCGCTTCGGCCTTTCCTCCGGCAGCGGCGGCAGCACCACCTGCCCGTCCCAAGCGCCGGCGGCCCTGCGGGCCGCTCAGGCAGCCCGTGATGACCTCTTCCAAAAGGTCGCGCCGAAGGTCCAGGCCAATCCTGCAGACCTGGCCATCGCACCGGGGAAGGTCGTCGATCGCAAGACCGGCCGGGAGTGGCCCTGGAAAGAGTTCTGCGCCCGCTTGGGCATGGAAGAAGCCCGCGGTCGCGGCGAGTGGAGCCTGGGGATCGCCAACGAACCCGGCAATGAGACCATCTCCAGCGGCCAAGTCGGCGGCGTCCAAGTCGCCGAAGTGAGCGTGGATGTGGAAACTGGCTTGGTCCGTGTCCACCACATCGTGGCCGTGCAGGATTGCGGCTTGGTGGTCAACCGCCTCACCTGTGAGTCACAAGTGGCCGGCGGCGTGATCATGGGCCTCAACTATGCCCTGTTTGAAGAATGCATCCGGGATCGAGCCACGGGACGGCAGCTCAACGCCGACATGGAGTTCTACAAACTCGGCGGCTTGGGCGACATGCCGAAAATCACCGTGCACCTGCAAGATATGCCCGAACGGGGAGTGATTGGTATCGGCGAGCCGCCGGTCATCTCGACCGCGGCTGCCGTTGGTAATGCGGTGTTCAACGCTCTGGGTGTCCGTGTTCCCTTCCTGCCGCTGACTCCCTGGCGTGTCCTGCAAGCACTCGCGCAAGGAGGGAAGGTTCGATGAACAACTTCATCTATTACCAGCCGACCCACGTGCAGCAAGCCCTACCGTTGCTGGAGGAACGCTGGGGCGTTGCAGAGCTTTTGGCGGGAGGCACTGACCTGCTCGACCGCCTCAAAGATTATGTCTCCAGCCCGCAGAAGGTCATCAGCCTGACCGCTATCCAAGGCCCCTTTCGAGAAATCAGCGCAATTCCCAACCCCAGCGGCGGCCCGCCCCAGGTGACGGTCGGAGCGGGGGTGAAATTGGCCGACATCGCCGAAAGCAAACTCCTGCGGGATTACCCCGCGCTCACCACCGCGGCAGCCCAGATCGCTGGACCGCAAATCCGCAACATGGGCACCCTCGGCGGCAGCCTCTGCCAACGCAACCGCTGCTGGTACTTCCGCGATGAACACATCCAGTGTCTCCTCAAAGGCGGCCGCAAATGCTATGCCCAGGAAGGGGAAAACCAATTCCACGCCATCTTCACGCAGGGGCACCCCTGCGTCATGGTTCATCCGTCCACATTGGCCCCGCCTCTCATCGCCTTAGGTGCAGTGGCCCAGATTGCCGGCCCCAAGGGGACGCGGGAGCTACCCTTGGAAAAAATGTTCCAGGCTCCAAGTAAACCGGAGCAGCGCGAACATACCCTCGCCCCGAATGAAATCCTTCTGAGTGTCACGTTCGGCGGCGTCCCCCTGCCGAGCGGCTCGCGCCTGGCCAACGCCAGCTACGAAGTCAAACAGAAGGAAACTTCGGATTGGCCGCTCGTCCAAGCCTCGGTCGCCTTCGTCCACCTCGGTCCAGGGAATCGGGCGAGCAAGGTCCGCATTGTCCTGGGCCACGTAGCGCCGGTGCCGTTGCTCAGCCCCGAAGCCGCCCAGGAACTCGAAGGCAAGGAAGTCAACGAAAAGACTGCGACCGCCGCAGCCGAAGCTGCCGTAGCTGGCGCCCGGCCTCTGAGCCAGAATGCTTACAAAATCCCCATGCTCAAAGCCGCGGTCAAACGTGCTATCCTGCTCGCCGCAGGTTTCAAACCCTACTGGTAACAGCGCCAGCTCGCCACCGGCGCTCTCCAGACTAAAACTACAGCCCGGCCCATTCCCGCGCCTGGAGCAGGTACGGTCACTTCTCAAAGCGGTGCAGGGAAAGCATCCCGCAATGGGTTGAGGAAAGACGAAAGCGCTGGCCAGGAAGGCTGCCTTTCCGGTCCATCAGAACCTTGTGAGGCGGAGGCAGAGCCATGATGGAATCCCAATCTCAGACCCCCAAGCTGCCTGTACTAGCTCCCCGATGCCTGCACTTGCAATCGAAAGCGATGGCCGTCCACGGGGAAGCATTCGCCAACGATCCAGATTACCAGGACGGCCTCACCGATTACTGGTGCGTCAAGTCCGCCCGCAGCATTGGTCCGGACATGGGGCCTTTGGGACCGGATGTATGCTCTGATCCAAACCGCGATTGCTACGAGGAGTAATGCACCTTCAGGACAACTCCTCACTTGGCTCTCAATCGATACTTACTCTTACCCACCCCGGCGGTTCCCGACACGGGGGTGGCAAGCCACACTTTTGCAACCACGCGGAGGATTAGGTAGGGCCGGACTTAGCGGCCGGTTAGCTCCCGTTGAGCCTGTTCCGCCGCGGTGCGGATTGCCCTCTCCCAATCAGGATCGTGGGGGTGAAAGGGAAAGACGACGCCACGGGAACTGTTGACGATTGCACCCAATCCGTCGTCCCGGAAGGCAGCTTGCCGAATTTCCTCAGCGGTGCCTCCTTGCGCTCCGTAGCCTGGCACCAACAGCCAGAGGTGCGGGTACGACTGCCGTAATTCGGCCAATTGGCGCGGATGAGTCGCCCCCGCCACGGCACCGACATCCCCCAAACCGGAGGCGCTCACGGTCGGAGCGTTCCATCGAGCCACCGCCTCCGCGACATGAGAGTACAGCGGCCGCCCTTCACATATCAAATCCTGGAACAGGCCAGCGCCAGGATTGCTTGTGCGTACGAGGACAAACACCCCGCGTCCGACGCGTCGGGCTGCCGCCAGGAATGGCTCCAGAGCGTCAGCCCCCAGATAGGGATTGACTGTCAGGGCATCGGCATCCCATACCGGCAGAGTTTGCCCGTTCAGGGTCCATCCCGTCAAGGCAGCGGCAGCGTAAGCCTCGGCTGTGCTAGCAACATCGCCGCGCTTGGCATCCCAGATGATCAACCATCCTTGCTGTCGGGCCGTTTGGATCAGCTCTTGCATCACCTGCATCCCTGCCGGACCGAGCAGCTCAAAAAACGCAGACTGAAACTTCACGACGCCGCTGTACGGTCGCGTCAATTCCAGGACGCGCAGGCAAAATTGCCGGACCTGCTGGCTCGCTTGGAACAAAAGCGGACCATCAGTCGAGAAGCGGCGCAAATCCGCAGGCAAACACTCCCAGCGCGGGTCCAAACCGACGCACAGAGGGCCATATTGTCGCACCGTTTCCGCCAACCGTTCCGCAAATGCACCCATGAGAAAAATACAATGTGATGGCCTGGGTTTCTCAACGCACATGTTCGTCCTGGGGAATGTGTAGCCCTCTCCCCGGTGGACAGCAGCGTTGTAGCAAAAATGCCGAATACCGGCGACAGAAAAGTCCCACCGCCTACAACACGAGTATGAACCGCTGGCAACTTTACGGAATCATTCTGCTCATCCTCGCCCCCGCGATCATCTTGATCGGGCTAGGGGCATACCATATCTGGGCCAGCGGGCAAACCTGGCTCTGGTGGGTGCTCCTCGGTTTATTGGGACTGGGTTACCTCCTCGCTTGGCGCTGGACGCGCCGCCCTCGCCAGCTCCCCCTTCCGACAAGCTCCGTGCCGTCCTATTGGACGGAACAAGATCAACAAGCGTGGGCGAAAGTTCTCGCGAAGGCTCAGCAATACGAAAACGTCAGTTGGGAAGCCCTCGGCACGACGCAACATTACACGGCCTTGGCCCTGGATGTAGCCCGTGAGGTGGCCCAAGTTTATCACCCGCAGATCGATGATCCATTCGACCCGTTGACCTTGCCGGAGGTATTGACTTGCCTAGAACTGGCCGCCTCGGACCTCCAGGACTGGGTTCAAAAGTATGTGCCAGCATCCCATCTGATCCGAATTGGGGACATCCGCCGCGCGCGGAGGGTCTGGGATTGGTACCAACGTGGGCAAAACGCCTACTGGTTGCTAGCCGCTCTATTCGATCCCATCTCCACCGCCGCCCGCTACACAGTGGCCCGCGGACTGCTCAGTCCCCTCTTCGAGAAAACCCGCAAAAATCTGATCCTCTGGTTCCATACGCTGTTTATTCACCGCCTGGGGTATTATCTGATTGAGTTGCAAAGCGGCCGTCTGAAGGTGGGGAGCAGGCGCTATCGGGAACTGAGGGCACAACACGATCGGCCGAGCGTGCAGTTAGGAGCCACGCCGGGTGCAGAGTTTGTACCGGCCGCTCCACGAGAGGGGAAATCGACTCCGCCATCAGACGCTGTTTCCACTCCCTTGACGGCTGAGGCAGCCGCCGAAGCAGCCAGCCCCGCGCCCGCCGCGCTGACGGTGGTCATCACCGGCCCGCAAGGAGCGGGCAAGAGCCGCTTGATCACAGCCTGGACCGAGGCGATGGAACAAAAAGGAGAAGCGAATCCGGACGCCGCTGATTCCCTTCCTGCGGGCCAACTCACGGCGGCCGATCGACAGCGAAAGGCGATCGCGCTTCGTGCCGGCGAGGTCCTGCATCTCGTGGAGGCCCCGGGATTCGGGGCAGACCCCACCGCCGTAGATTTACAGGAAGCCGTGGACCGTATCGCCCAAGCGGACTTGGTGTTGCTGGTCACCTCCGCGTTGGTACCAGGCCGCCAGTGGGAGACGCAGTGGTTGCAGAAATACCAGGAATTCTTTGCTTGCCGGCCACACCTCCGCCGCCCGCCGCTACTCGTCGTGGTAACCCATGTGGACCTCCTGCCGCCCGCCTCCGAATGGCCGCCCTCTGCCGAGGGGTCTACCCCTACCCGGAAAGAGTCTGCCATCCGCGAATGCCTTCAGCTTGTCGCCCGGCAGTTGGGCATCGACGAGGCAGCGGTGATCCCCGTCGGCTTGCGTCCGGGCCAAGTGTGGGGCATCTGGGAGCAGCTCTGGCCCGCGGTACTCCGCCACCTCGATGCCGCCCACGCCGCCGCCCTGCTCCGCCAGGTATACTCCGAAGTGGAGACGGAACGCTGGTCCAAGGTCGGCCAGCAAGTCCGGCGCCTGATCGACACGGCCTGGCACAAGCTTCGGGAACAATGGAGCAAACCATCCTGATCCGGGGAATCCGACCCGATCCCCCACGCAAAGATCGATTCCTCCTGGCCAATTTCCAGCGGTTGTGATCTGGAGACCTGAGGCGTTGTGATTTCCCTAAGCCCGTGTATCATGGACAAATGACCGTGGGTAGTTGCGCCGCGGAACCCCTGGAGAGCCAGAATAAGCTCGGTGTTCCCCGAGGGGGGGACCGCGTGAATAGAAAGGGAACCAGGCGCACAGCCGCACCCTCAGCTCTTGGAACGGCGAACACCGTGCTCGACTCTAGCAAGCCTCCCAATCGAGCGGCTAACGGTTGCTACCAGGAACCTGGCCCAGGTTCCTGAGCGAGCGACGACTTGCTCGAAGATTTTCCCTGATGCCGCGAATAACTTCCATTGAGAGTGTTAATCTTGATTGCGAGAATGGGGGTGTTGGGTGGCGAACAGAAGGATGAGGCCAATCTATGGCAGCAGGTTTCACCTACAACAGTGGTGATCGACCTCTCGAAGGTTACACGATCAAGCGGGGTATCGGCCGGGGCGGCTTCGGCGAGGTCTATTACGCCATCAGCGATGGCGGCAAGGAAGTCGCCCTCAAACTCCTCCGTCATTCCACCGAAAGCGAGCGGCGCGGCATCCGGGATTGCCTCAATTACAAGCACCCCAATCTGGTCCATCTCTACGATGTGCGGGAGACGAATCACGGCGAAGTCTGGATCATCATGGAATATGTTTTTGGCGAATCCTTGGCCCAATTCATTGAGAAATACCCGCAAGGTTTGCCCCGGCGCCTCGTGCGGGAATGGTTCCAAGCGATCGCCCGAGCGGTGGCCTACCTGCATGATAAGGGGGTCGTTCATCGGGACCTGAAACCCGCCAATATCTTCATCGAAGATGGGCACCCTAAGATCGGGGACTACGGCTTGGCTCGCCGTTTCAGCACCGGGGAACTCGAACGCATGACCAGCGGTGTCGGCACACCTCATTACATGGCTCCGGAAATTCGCCGTGGCACTTATGGCCGATCCGTGGATATCTACGCCTGCGGCATCATTCTTTATGAGATGCTTGCGGGCCGGCCGCCGTTCGATGGCGATAGCCCTGTGGACATCCTCATGAAACACCAGATGGAAGCGGCAGACTTGTCTCCGATCCCCGAACCCCTCCGCCCCCTCATCGCACGGGCCTTAGATAAGGACCCAAATAAGCGTTACCAGACAATGCTCGACTTTGCGCGGGCGGTGGAAAAGGTCTTCGAGAGCCAACAAGTGTCCACGGACACGCCGCTGCCCCCCCTCCGCGTCCCCGTCGCCACGGTCATCGCCACGCCTAAGACCACCGTGCCGACAGCGCAAGTAATCCCGTCCCCTCCGCCGGTTCCTGAGATCAAGCCCGCCGCAGGGGAAAAATCGCTGCCCCCGCCTTCGCCGGAGAAACCGCAGGCAGGATCCAAACGAGGCATTTTCCGGGAACGCTTGGGGGAATTATCCACCAGCATGGTCTGGGCCGGTGGAATCTGCCTGTTGTGCAGTCTGCCGGCCGCTCTCATCCACACCGTCCTACCTTGGACCGTGGTGGCGGAAATGTTCGTGCTGTCCACCCTTCTCAGTTGGGGCATCCTTCTGGTGGGGAGAACCCCTCCCTCCGCCCAGCGCGAGTGGGGCCGACGGGGCGTGCAAGTGCTTTTGGGCTTAGCCGTCGGACTCCTCGGCGCTTGGCTGGAGGGTTGGAGTATTCCTCAGGCATCCCAGGGGGGAACGAGCCGCGATTTGGTCTTGCCGACTGGCCACCGCCTCAGCCCGGAACTCATCGGAGTTGGATTGCGTTATGCCCTTTACTTTGGCCTGACCATGGGAGCGATCCGCTGGTGGCGCTTGACCAATCCCCAGCGTAAAAAACGTTTTCGCATTTGGGGCGTGCTGACTGCTACCCTTTGGGCCTGTGCGTTTCTGCTGCTCTCGCTCGGAGAACTGGCTGGCATCCTCACCTTCGCTGCCCCGATTGTCATCGCTGCCATTGCCCTGCAATGGAGCGCTCCTTGGAAACCTCAGTTGCCTTCCCCCGCACCCTTGCAACCGATACGCTTGCGCTTACCCCAAAATGCGTCCTAGACAGGAACGTGCCTGGATGTCGGCTTGGGATGGACAGTCGAATGCCATGAAGACACCTGACGCTTCCCATTCTGCCGGTGCAAAACTGCCGCTCTACCGAGTACGGCAGCCCTTGGTTTGGCTCCTTCTTCTGGCCGGTGCTTTGGGAGTGGCCGGCGGTTGTCAGCGCCTGCCGCCCCCTGGAGGATCCAACTCGCCGAAAGCGGAAAAAGCCCGGCGGCAAGCGGAACAACTCGCTGAAAACGCTGTTTACGGCGCGGCGATAGCCTATGCCCGCTCCCACCCGCAAACCGAATCCGGGGGACGGCTGGAACGCTGGTGGCGGCACATACGTCAGAACTTGGGTCTTAGCAAACAGGAAGCTCCTCCACTTCCTCGCGAACTGCTCCCGGCTCCTGTCGAACCGCCTCTGATCCTCCAACCTGCGACACGCGAGGCTAGCCCGCGGCCCAAATCCCTACCCCGACCCGGACCTCCCGTCGTGATCCGCGAACGCGTGGTCAGCGAGATCCCGCGACGTAGCGTGGTTGAGGCCGAGGAAGATGCCCTTACCGTGGCCGCCGAGATGTTGGCGGAACGGTTCGCGGGATTGGACCCGCCCCTCCATTATTACCCCACCTGGGAGGAAATCCGGCAAGAATACATGCGCCGCGAGAGCTGGGAGGTCGTTCCTTACCGCCTGCACCTCCGCCAAAAGGACGCTCGCTATGAGGAAAAGCAATCTAGCCTTGAGCAAATCTACAACTCAACAGAGATCGAACATCTGGTCGATGTCGAGTTTGATATCGAAGTCACCAGCGAACAAATCCGCTACCTGCGGAGCCGTAAACGCCTGGAAACTACCGTGCCCATTCTCCTGTTAGCGATGCTGATCCTTCTCGGCATCTCGGTCTGGCTTCGTCTCGATGAATGGAGCCACGGATACTTCTCCCGCTGGTTGGCTATGGCCTTGACGGCCCTCGTATCAGGGGCGTTAGGATTCTGGTACTTTTCCTGAAGTATGGAAAATCAAATCCGATTGGTTTTCTTTGTACCGCTGGCTACCATAAGTTGATGATCGCAGGGCAATCCAAGTTGCTCACGGCAGTGTGGAGGTTGTATGAAACAGGAATCGGACCTACTGCTGATCCAGCGCATCAGGAAGAACGACCCGAAGGCGTGGTCAGAATTGGATCGGCGTTATCGCGGCCGCCTCCGAGCCTTTGTCCGCCGCCGCCTCAACCAGCAGGATGCCATAGAAGATATCGTCCAGGAAATTTTCCTAGGCTTTCATACCAGCCTGCCTAACTTCGACGAACAACGGGATCTGGAAACCTGGCTTTTCACCATAGCCAACTACAAGGTCACGGACTACCTGCGTCGCCATGGACGGCGGCCCAAACTCTTTCTTCCTTGCAACGAGGAAGACGGAGACAGCTATGGCGAACAACTACTCGATCAGAAGCAACGCTTGCCCTCGAGCATTGCCCGTAGTGCCGAACGGCGAGAATTGGAAGCGGACGTTCTCGCCAAAGCGCTCCAGTCTTATGTCAGTGAATTGCGTCAACGCGGCGATTATTTGCGCCTCAAGGCCATCGAATTGATCTACGTTAAAGGTTGGCGCAACCAGGATGTCGCGGCTTTCCTTCACGTCAGCGAACAAGACATTGCCAACTGGCGCTTCCAGAGCAAAAGCCGGTTGCAAGATCGTCTCATAGCGGCTCGCCTGCCCGCCGAAGTTTTCCCGGAATTGCAGCAGGAGGGATGATTGGAACGGGACCGCCAACCTGTAGGTTTCCCAGTTGGAACAACTCTGTGCAGTGCGTTTACACTGCGAGCTTTGCTTTCTTTGAAGTACGAGGCTAAGGCAACTGGTGCTACCTCAACGGGTCAGTTTATTTTCCAAGCCCAAGCGGCTGTTCCGATCCGCGTTGGCGGTGATGTGGGAAGAGTCGTCATGGGGAAAAGGCAGCCTGGCATCAACCCTGGCGAAGGATTCAGGATGAGGTTGTTGTGGGGATCGTTGCATCTTCTCGAACACGACTGTACCAGGCGATCAATCGGGGCAAATCGCCGGTGCGGCGCAGCAGGCGTAGAACCTGGCGCTGGCGCGCCCCCTGGAGCAGGGGATTAAATCCGAAGTTGTCATCGACGATCCGCACGGCCTGAACGATGGCCTCGACAAGAGGGATGCCGTGGACTTGTAACAACCGGCCCAGCCACAAAATGGCGGCGAAGGCGACAGCGAGGGAGTCGATTCCATCCCAAACATCGAGATCAAAGTTGCATGGTCCGCAGAATTGACCGGAGGAAATTTTTACGCGGCTCCAGCGTTGCAAGATGGCCGTCGCTTCCGGTGTCCAAGCAGGCCAGTCCTGCTCCGCCTGCTGAAACGTCGCGGATTCCGGAATCACGGCATGGAGGCGGGGAACCTGTCCGCGTCCGCGGGCGAAGCGCCAGGCGGACCACAAACGGCCAACAATCGTTCGCTGGGCGGTTCCTTGCTGCGGTCCTGTGTCTTTCCTCACATACGCGGCGAGCAAGGAGCGAAAGAGCACGCGTCCCCGTCGGCCCGGCGGAGGCAAGGCAGTGGCAGCCGCGGGCACCTCGTCCACCGCAGCGGCGGAGAGAATCCGCAGCAATTCGGCAAGCCGTTTGCCCGTTACAGCTTTGCGAGGATCGCCTCCGCCATCGAAGCGGGCGGTGCGCAGGAGGTCCGCCAGAAATAGCACCTGCCTCCAACGCCGCTCTAAAGGAATGGTCTCCTCCGCCAGCAGTCGATCCAGCGCTCGGAGGAGGCGATCGAGGTCTGGCCAGTCGAGAAGTTGATCACCCACCGGCGGAAGTCGAAGGTCTGGGAGGCTGCCGCGGGTTGTCTCCAACAAGTTTGCCAGCGCGTTTGCTTCCGACAGGTGGTCGCTCAGAGGCCGGCCATGATTTTTCGCCGCCGGCGGGCAGGAGAAACGCAGGCCCAACTTCCAGTGATCGCCGGAGGGCACCAGGATAAATGGGTAAAGGCGGCAAGCAAACGGTTTGGCTTCCAAGCCGAAGCGGGCATGAATCCGGCAGCGATTGTCCGCCTCGAGAAACACGCAAGCTCCGTCGGGACGGTGGCACAAGCGCCAGCTTCCCTGGCGCCCTCCCACCCGCTCGAACAGTTCCACACCTTTCAGCTCCGGGTCCTGGTCCCAGCCCTGTTGTAGAATCCGCTGGCGCTCTTCCTCGGTCACATAGACGACATACTGGCGGCAGCATTCCGTACAGCCGCCGCCACAATCCCAATTCTGCACCACCGGCAACGAGCGGACAGGATGACCCATAGAAACCACTCACACGGCAGTTATGGAAGGACGCTCAGACTGCAACCGATCCAAACTGTCATGGCTGCTGAGGAATGAAGAATGAACGAAAGAACCGCAGCACATCGGGATGCTGGGCGTCGATCCGTTCGCCCTCCACGGCGAGGTAATATACTTTCCCTTGGCCGACATACACCAGGATGACACGCATCCGACCCGTGTCCACCAATTCGATTTCCCATTCGTATCCTTTCAGGAAACCGTTATTGGCCTGGAAATGCCGTTTGAGAATCTTCTGGCCATCTTCCAGCAGCGTTTTCTGGGCGGCCTCAAACCAGCCTGGCGTGCCCGGAACCTCCGGATGAGGCTTCGGTGTCCCTGCACCCATGACGTAAATCTGCCAGCCAAGCAAGTCCTGAGGCACGCGCACCTGATAGCAATGCATCTCGGCCAGTTTCAACGGCTGGTCGACAATTTCTTCAGGAGAAGCGGGAACTTTGAGCCGATACACCGGTCCTTTGTCCGGCTGGAACTCCTGCCATTCGGTCTTCTTCCCCAAACGGTAGAGGCGTTCCAGGGTCGCCTTTTCCGTGAAGAATAAGGTGATACCGCCGAAGTAGGACAATAGGATCAGGATGAACACCCCTTTCAGCCGTGTCTCGGCACTCCAATCCACCGTGTAAATCACCGATAGGCAAAGAATGGAAGTGGAGACGGCCAAAGCGAGGGGTGTGGCGATGGACACCGGCGGTACGGTTCCCGTCAGGATCGGACCGAGGAACCAGAAAATCGGCACCCCATACGGCAGCAGGGCTAGGCCGATGATCACCGTAGCGGGCAGGCCGCCGGCGGGAGACACTTCCGCCTCTGGGAAGTCCAGGTCATTAGGGGGAAGGGAATCAGAACCTGCGTTGGAAGCATGAGCTGGCGAAACCCCGGCAGGTCCCAATGTCGAGACAACTTCCGCCCTCTGGTAAGTGCTGCCGCAGTGTGGACACGAAAGCGACCGGCCCAACTTCCATCGCTCGACCAGCCAACCTTCACCACACACCGCACAATCTAAACGCACTTTCCCCATATTTCGCTCTTCCGTTGGGACTAAGCTGATTCCGGCCAACCGTATGACTATCGTTTTCTTTCCAATATATATGACGCCATCCAATATATGCCACCATCCAAGAGATTGCAGCTCGATAATAAACACGGATCGCTAACGAATCTTTTGCAGCCAGACGGTGAGCACATCGCTGACTTCTCTCATCTGTTCCGCAGACACTTTATCGGGTGTATCCGACAGGCGATGCCAATGGGGATAGTCGAAGTCGATAATGTCCACAGTCGGTATCCCGGCGCGGATCAGGGCAATGTGGTCGTCGAGGACCTCATAACCCTTTTGGAAGACGAAGGATTTCGCGCCAAGAGTTTTGGCCACCCCCCAGATTTGCTCGACTAACGGCCGAGCCGCATCCCAGGAATACAACTCGATTTTCAACTGCGCATCCTGCCCAGCAAACAGATCGAGCAACACGCCGGCATCATAACGATAGGTGCGCGTGGCTCGGCTCTTGACATATTCCGCAGCAAAATGTTCTGAACCGAAAAAATACTTATCCCTCCCGCCAAATGGAGATGTTTCAAACACATATTCTTCACCATCAAAGAATACAAAATCAATACCAAACTCGGTTTTGAGGTCCTTCATATGATGCCCCAGTTCCATCAGGAATGCCACCCCGCTGGTGCCATCGTTGGCACTCAGAAATGGCTTGGTCCAATGGGCGCGGTTGGGTTCCTGATCGGCAATCGGGCGCGTGTCGTAGTGACTCGCAATCAAGATCCGCCGTTGCCGCTGTGGATGCCATGAGACAATCAGATTGACCATGGGGGTCTGTTCTTTTCGGCTCCACTGGCGTACTTGGAACTCCTGGCGTTGCACGCTGGCCCCCAGGTTACGAAAATGAGTCTCCAATATCTTCTGCTGTTTCTTCATCCCCTCCGTACCGCTGATGCGCGGTCCAAGATCGCATAACTCCTGAAGGTATTTCTTGGCACGTTGTTTATCGAATGGCACAGGGCGAATCTCCGGAACAGGATCGCGTGCTGTGGCGAAGTCGCTCTTGGTAGCGGGTGGTTCGTTCCCGTCGCCAGCCAACGTGGCTTCCAGGCGAGGAAGCTGCCCCTCAGTAGTGTCATGGCAAGCTAAACTGTTTGAGACGATGAGGGACATCAGCCCCCAAGCAAACCATCTGCTGCTAGCCATTGTTTTCCCTGACTTCACGGCACTCCTCCTTTGGTGCCAAAAGATTTCCCTCGCCTTTTGATACGCTCTTCACCCCACCCTCGGACCTCCGGCGATTGACGGCTCGGAGACCCTTGCTGGTAGGCATGACCCTTTTTCTAGGCTCGGAAAGGGGCAACCGTTTCCTTTGACCCCCCTTCGCCAGGCGACCCTTGGCAGACTCAGGGGATACCTCGTTCCGTGCCAGGCGGAACTTTGCGCAGGTTTCCTGCCTTTTTCTACATCTTACCGGCGTCCGACCTCTTGTGCGACAGATAGGAAGAAAAACGGGAAGAATTGTAAATGTTGCTCTTTGCGCCGCAAGCCAGTCTCGGCATATATCCGCTGCTCGAACGCCGCAGCCAACGGGCATGGCAGCACACACCTTGCCGGAGGGGAACGGCTGGATGTGCCATCCATGCCAAACGGGGGGATGCTGCGGGGGTCGGTGCTGGGGTGACCTCTGATTTGGTTGATCACCCGCGCCCACAGTAACCGATAGAGACAAAGAAGTGTTGGTGGATCGCGCACCAGCACATTCGGGGGACATCGGCTGATGGCGAGTCTTGTGGAAGCGGGCCAAAAGTGTGGGAAGAAGCCGCCGATGGATGGTAAGGGCCTTTTGCTGCGGAAAAGCCGCACAATCGGTCCATCCCAATCCGGCGGTCCGCATCTGCCACGAGGCTTCCACGCGGCGCACCCGCAAAGAGCCAGGGATAGCTCTTGGTCCTAAGTGCACCCGATCAGCCGAACGATTCAGGGAGGATGGATCGTGACGGAAGTGGACACCGACATCCAGGCGCTGTGGCAGGAGTATCGCGTTAATCGCAGCGTCGAAATCCGCAATAAACTGGTGGAACACTACTTGCCTCTGGTCAAATACAATGCGGAGCGTGTCTGGGCGAGATTGCCGGAGGGAGTCGAACTGGATGATCTCATCAGCGCTGGTATCTTCGGTTTGATGGATGCCATTGAAGCCTTCGATCAGGACCGCGGTGTCAAATTCGAGACATACTGCGTACCCCGTATC
Source organism: Thermogemmata fonticola (assembly GCF_013694095.1). Classification (NCBI taxonomy): domain Bacteria; kingdom Pseudomonadati; phylum Planctomycetota; class Planctomycetia; order Gemmatales; family Gemmataceae; genus Thermogemmata; species Thermogemmata fonticola. Next base: position 734,805 of record NZ_JACEFB010000001.1, read on the forward strand.
CGCGGCGCGATGCTTGACGAACTGCGGACGATGGATTGGGTACCCCGGCTGGTCCGCAGCAAAGCGAGCAAGGTTCAGGCGGCGCGCAAGGAACTGGAAGCTACTTTGGGACGCCCGCCCCGACCCGAAGAATTGGCCGAGAAACTCGGCATTCCCGTCGAGGAACTTGATGCTTACCTTGGCGAGGCAACGGCTGTGAATCTAGTCTCCCTCAACAAGAAGTGGTATGAGACCGACGGCTACAAAGACGTCCGGGAAATCGACATCCTCGAAGATAAAAAAGCCGAGGACCCCACGGGACGGCTGCAAAACCGCGATCTAATGAAACTGGTGACCCGCGGCTTGAACCGCAACGAACGGCTCATCATCATTCTTTACTATTACGAAGAAATGACGATGAAAGAAATCGGGGCCACCCTCAATCTGAGCGAATCGCGCGTCAGTCAGATGCATTCGAGCATTGTCGCCCGCCTTCAAGCTCAACTGGCCAAACGCAAGAGCGAGTTCAACTGAATCAGCCTCAGCTCCGGAAAAGCGGGTGATTCCTTCACTCCGCCGTTCCCGGCGCAGCGGTATGCTTTTACTGCCGGTGTGTCGCATGGATCCTTCGAACGCCCACCACTTCAGGAATCAGACTTCGGAAAACTCTCACCGCCGGATGTTATTCTTATGACAGTCTCTTCCAGCCGGGCCTGTGCCTGAGCAGCACCTCCGCGGACGACCGAAAGCCGGTGAGAGGAAAAGTCTCCGCTTTTGAAACATGAACCGAGGGGAACGCCGGCTTTTCGGATCACTCTTTACAAAAGAAAAGAGAGAGCACTAGACTGGGGGACCTCTAGATTCTTCTGGGATTCTGGAGCTTGAGATTCTTCTGGGATTCTGGAGGAGCGGCTTCCAGCGCTCAGACAGAAAGGCTTTTGAAGAACGCTAGCGCCAACAGAGGCAGGCCGGGATAGCCGCGCGAGGACCTTGGGCATCACGGAAACGACCACGGAGCTAGTATGCTTATAGTGCATCTGACGGCGAGCACATTTTTCGGTGGTCCGGAACGGCAGATGTTGGGTTTGGGAGAGAGCTTACGCCCGGCCTTTGAGTGCCGTTATCTGAGCTTTCCGGAAGATGGAAAGTGTTCGGCCTTCGTGGAGGAAGCCCGTCGGCGCCAGTTTGTGGTTCAGGCGTTAGAGCAGGATTTTCCGCGGGTGAGAGCTGCGATCGCGGAGTTAGAGTCACTCTTGCGGAGCTGGAAAGCCTCGGCCCTTCTTTGCCACGGCTACAAGGCCAACCTCCTAGGCCGGTGGGCGGCGCGGCGTGCGGGAATACCTGCCGTGGCAGTGTCGCGGGGCTGGACTTGGGAGTCGTGGCGCGTGCGGTTCTACGAATGGCTGGACCGGCGCCATCTGCGCTTCATGAACCACGTCGTTTGCGTATCCCAAGGGCAGGCGGAGCGCGTCCGGCGGTGGTGCGGGGTTCCACCGGAGCGCATTAGCGTCATTTACAACAGTGCCCGTTGGGAATCGTTCTCTGGGGTGGACCGAACCGTGGCGCGGGCGTGCCTGCAGGAACTATTCCCAAGTGATAGGCCACCGTCATACCTGGTGATCGGCGCGGGTCGCTTGAGTCCGGAGAAAGGGTTTGCCGTACTGATTGCCGCCGCGGAGAAACTGGTGCAAGCCGGCAGGAGGGATTTTGGGGTGGTCATCTTTGGCGATGGCCGCTTGCGCGCCGCGTTGCAAGATCAAATCCGGAGTTGTGGACTGACCGGCTACGTCGTATTGGCAGGATTCCGCACCGACTTGGACCGCTTGTTACCCGGAGCGGACGTGGTGGTATTACCATCGTTTACGGAAGGGATGCCTAATGTGGCGCTCGAAGCCAGCGCGGCGGGAGTACCGGTGGTAGCCACGGCAGTGGGGGGGACGCCGGAAGTAGTTGCCGACGGTGAAACCGGCTATTTGGTAGCCGCAGGTGATGCCACGGCAATCGCCCAGCGTGTTTTGGAACTTCTCCAAAATACTCATCTGCGCGAACAGATGGGAAGCCTGGCCCGCCAGCGGATGCAGGAGTGTTTCAGCTTCGCGGCCCAAGCGCAAGCCTATCGGCGTCTCCTTGAGCGTTTGTGCGGACCATTTCCACCAAGCCAAGCAAGCAAGTGCGTGAACCGTTCCCGGAAAGCGGTCCTGTGCGGCAGAGCAATCGGATGAGCGAGAAGCAGCAACCAGCCTAGCGATGTGAACGCATGGTGGCGGACCCATCGGGGACAGGCGAGGAGATAAGGATGGCGCGGTCGGACAGTCAGGAGTGCCATCCCGCTCGATCGTTCCGTCAAGAGTAGGAAGGAATCCCAAGGATTCTCTGCCAAGGAGGGCACGGATGACGGGTGAGAAAGTGGCATATTTCCAGCATCGTGGAGAAAGAAGTGTAAAGCACCACGGGGTAACAGAACAGCGCGCTCCGGTGCGGGTCAGCTTCATGATTGATCGTCTCAGTCGGGCTGGAACCGAGATGCAATTGCTGGCTTTGATCCGCGGATTGGATCGGCGTCGCGTGCAGCCTTCGCTGGTGCTGTTGGACGGTGCTGATGACCTCTCGCGTGCGTTGGAGCCAGAGGATTGTACGGTTCTGCGATTAGGTTTGCCGCGGTTGTGGAGCCGACAGGCATTGCGAGCTGCACGCTTGTTACGGACATTCTGGCAAGAGCAGCGGCCTGATATCGTGCAGTTTTATTTCCTGGATGCGGCCCATTTTGGCATTCCGCTGGCACGGTGGAGCGGCATCCGCCGGATCGTGCGCGTGCAGAACAATCTGGGATACTGGCGGCGGGAACAGCGGGATTGGCGCGTCCTGTGGTGGGATCGCTTTATCCGACGCGGCGTCGATGTGGTGATCACGAACTCCCAAGCGGGGCGGGATGCCCTCATTCAAGACGGTTACCGGCCAGAGCAGGTCCAGGTAATGGAAAACGGCGTCGATACGGAGCGCTTTCGCGGTTTTCTGCTGCCCGATACCACGAAGCGCCGCGTGCGCGTCGGCTGTGTTGCCAATCTGCGGGCAGTCAAAAATATCGACGGCCTCATGCGTGTGGCGCGGAAACTGACGGACCGTTATCCCCAACTCGTCTTCGAGGTCGCCGGCGAAGGGGAACAAAGAGCGGAGTTGGAACGCCTGCACGCCGAGTTGGAATTGGGCGAACGTTTTGTGCTCCGCGGGCGGGTCGAAGACGTGGCCGGTTTTCTCCAAGGGGTAGAAATTGCCGTCTTGCCCTCGCATTCTGAGGGAATGTCCAACGCCCTGCTGGAATACATGGCCGCCGGGCGCGCCATCGTGGCCACCGATGTCGGTGCCAATGCGACTGTACTCCGTCACCGCAAAGACGGCCTGATCGTTCCTGCCGGCGACCTTGCGGCGATGGCCTCGGCGATTGAAGAACTGTTACGCTTTCCCCTGCGTGCGGCCGGCTATGGAGCCTCCGCCCGTAAACGGGTCGAGAGCACGTACAGCCGCACGGCTATGCTCCGACGCTTCGAGGACTTTTACGAAAATCTTTGCTCTCATCCGCCACATGATGACAACCTGCACCTGCAAGAGAGAACGCTCAAGAGAGCAGCGTGAGAGGATGGCGGCGGGCGGCTACGGGGGAAACCGAAGGAACTTGTGCTGGCGGTGATCCCGGAGGAAAAAAACCTGCCTCTCCTTCGTAAACCGGCAGGGATTGGCGAAGCAGGTCCCGGAAACGGAGATAGTCCGCGCTGCTCCAATCGAACCGCTGTAAGAGCTGGCGGGCTTGCGGTCCCGTATCAGCGCCGAAGCAGCCATGAGCCTCTTCAAACTCTTGAACCACGACCACGTCGGGACGAAATTCCGCGACTCGCCGGGCGAATTCCGCAGGTTGCCGTAATGGCAAGGTCGGGGTGATGCAAAGAATAACGGGAATACCCGCACTGCGAAGTGTGATAGCTGCCTGCCAACGATCCGCCAACGGTGGAGCTTTCGGCTCGAAACACCGGCGTATCTCCTCGCAATCCGTCGTGATGGACAGGTTGACCCCCACATGGCGGAATTGTTGCAACAGATCTAAGTCACGAGTCACCAGCGGACTGCGCGTCTGTACCGTCAGGCGCGGTTGATACGGTACCAGGGTTTCCAGGATCCCGCGCGTCAGATGAAGGGAACGTTCCGCCGGTAGATACGGATCAGTGACACTCGCAAGATAAAGGGCTTGGCCAGCCAGTTTCGGGGCGAAGCGTTGGGCCAGGGCAACGGCGTTGGTTTTAGCGATGAGCCAGCGGCCCCACTCTTCCTTAGGGCGCCGGTTCTGAGGCAAAAACATGGCATAACAGTACGTGCAGGCAAAGGTGCAGCCGACGTAAGGATTGCACGTCCAATCATAACCGCTGCGGCGGAGGAACCCCGTGGCAGGGGAAAAAATGGAACGAGCAATCAACCTCTCCATTAAGCGGTCCTCAACGCCTCTCTTGGCCACAAAGACAGCCGACCCTGTTCATTCCCGTTTGCGACCGCGGAAATGATTGTGGCAAGCGACGCAGCTTACCGTCATGTCCATGTAAGCCAAAGTGGCTCCGTCGATGTTCTTTTCCTTGGCCTTGGCGGCTAACGCCTCGGCCGCTTTCTGGAAGACACGGGCCTGGAATTCATACTCCTCGGTTTTATAAGCACGTAGGAACTCCGTGGCCTTACTGATCCGCACCAAGGACTCGGCATTCTCCTGCAAGGTTTTGAAGTCCTCCATCGTCAATGCTTGGAGCAGCACTTGGGCACGCTGCAACTTAACACGCATGACTTGAGCCTCGCTTGGAAGCTGCGGAGGCTGGGCCTCCGCGCTTGGCAAAGCGATGGGCAAAGGAGCCGGCTCATCCGCCTGCAAGACCGTCCGGCACAACCCAGGCAGAAAGGGGATAGCGGCCAATAGAGGCAACGCAGCGTAACGCGCAACACGGCGGAACACCATAGAACATCTCCCGGATTACGAGGATCAGAAACCCTTGCTCGACGACCATCAACTCGCGGACTACAAGCTTTGCAAACCCTGTGCCTGTGAAATGTGCAGCATCGCCCGCTTCCCTATACCCGCCGACGAGAATCCTAGTGCCCTTTCCACTGTGCGTGAAGGCACAGCAGGATGTGCCAGCCCCACATGGTGTGCGAACCTGGTCACCTCCGGGAACAGTTTACTGGTCGAAAAGCTATCAACGGGCGGAGTCAACGCTCCTTCAGTTTACCGGCCAGTTATATCGATTGGCATGGATCGCCGCGGAAGGAATTCAGGGATTGCCGCCGTTTACTTCCAGGTCAGTCCGCCGCCGGAGTTCCCGATCGCGTTTCCCCGCTTGCAGCTCATAAATACCCGGCATGCCCAACGTCTCTCCCGGCGCCAACCGGCACTCCGCACGTTTCCGGCACGCTTGAGCATACCAGGCCGGCAAGCAGGCGGAACAGCATAAAGCATACGTCTTCAACTCGGTGGTCACCCCATCGCTCCATTCCGCCGCAACTTTGTACTTCGCTCGGGCGCCACATCCCGGCGTCTGGCAGTAGACAACATATCCTTGCCACGGCATTGTCACGATGCGTCCACTGTTAGCTGTCGGGCTTCACTCCCCAAGCGAGTGAGGAGGCGTCAGTCGTGGGCATAGGGGGGTTTTTCCCCGCGTAATTGCGCCAAGGCGTTACACGCTGCCCGGATTTCCGCCTCTTTCTTCGTCCGTCCCCACGCCGGAGCAAACATCTGGCTACCTATCTGGGCCGAAACCTTGAAGCACTTACAGTGATCCGGCCCTTGCTCATCGAGGACCTGATATTTCGGCGTGATTCCATGTTCCCGTTGAGCCAGCGTTTGCAACTCCGACTTGGCATTGGCATGCCAGACCTTCTCCTGGACCGCCTGTTCCATGATCGGCTCCAGACACTGTAGAACCCACTGCCGGGCCACCTCCCATCCCCCATCCAGATACACGGCCGCCACCAGGGCCTCGAACACATCCGCCAGGACATTCTCCGGAATCTCACGCTGCTGGGACAAACCTTTCCCCAAAAACAAATAGCGATCCAATCGCAAACGCCGGGTTACCGCAGCACACGATTGGCGGCTCACGACTACCGACTTGATCTTCGTCAAATCTCCTTCCTGGTACTCTGGAAACCTGTGGTATAACTGCTCGCAAACGACTAAGCCGATAATGCTATCGCCCAAAAATTCCAACCGTTCATTGGACATCGCCCGCGTGTTGGCACAAGAAGTGTGCGTCAACGCCGCCCGGAGCAACTCGGTCTGGCGGAATCGATAACCCATCTGCTGCTGGCAGCTTTCCAACAGCGCATCCTCATTTGGTCCTATCGGCAAGTCACGCGCTGCCATCATCACCCCACCGACTTCGGACGACTGTGAACATTTTTATTTGTAAAAAACCTAACACATCTCTTCCAGTCGGTCAATCGATTGACATGAGAATCCGGCAGCCCGACCAGACAGTATGCCGTCAATCTGCGGACATCCCGATCGACTACCAACCCTCGCATCATAAGGCAACCTGGACCGTGGGTTTGTCCTAAGGATTACGCTGACTCGCTGGCCAACAGGACAAACCTTTCCTTACAACTAGTCCCATCCGAATGGCCGCTCGTAACGGTAGGATTGAGAGACCTAAAGCCGTGGCCCCAGGAGTACGCCAATGATTGAACCACGCCTCCTGCAACCTGGCACGCCTCCCCCTGCCGCCCGCGGCTTTCGTATGCCAGCGGAGTGGGAACCCCATGATGCTACTTGGCTCGCTTGGCCGGTCCGAGAGTCCGACTGGCCTGGAAAGTTCCCCCTCATTCCTTTCGTTTACGCCGAAATCCTCCGCCACCTGACACGCTTCGAACGCGTCCATCTGATCGTGCCTGATGCGGCAACCGAGGTCACGGTCAAAAACCTGCTCCAGAAGTCCGGGGTAAATCTGAACGCCGTGCAATTTTGGCTGCTCCCGACCGATCGCTCTTGGCTCCGGGATTCTGGCCCGATGTACCTGCTCAATACCCAGGGGCAGAAGGCCATTCTCGATTGGCACTTCAACGCTTGGGCAAAATACCCCGACTGGCATGCGGATGACGCCCTGCCTTCCGCCATCGCTCATCTGCAACAATTGCCCTATTGGCAACCCGTTGTCCATGGCCAACGCGTGGTGCTCGAAGGCGGAGCGATCGACGTCAACGGAGAAGGCTGGCTGCTCACCACCGAGGAATGCCTCCTGAGCACAACCCAGCAGCGTAATCCCCACCTCGGCCCCAAGGACTACGAGCGACTCTTCGCTGACTATCTCGGCTGCTCGCAAGTCATCTGGCTGAAGCGCGGCATAGTCGGGGACGATACTCATGGCCATGTAGATGACCTCGCCCGCTTTGTCGCCCCGCAGACCGTCGTCACCGTCGTAGAGAATAACCCGGGTGATGACAACTATCTGACACTTCAGGAAAACCTGGATATCCTCCGGAACTGGCGCGGGCCTACAGGAGAGAAACTCGAAGTCGTTTCCTTACCCATGCCGCAACCCCTCTACTATGAGGGGGTACGCCTCCCCGCGAGCTATGCCAACTTCTACATCGCCAACGGTTTGGTCTTGGTGCCCACCTTCAACGATCCCGCCGACCGCCATGCCCTTGGAATCCTGGCCGACCTGTTTCCAGAGCGCGAAATCGTCGGTATTCATTGCGTCGATTTGGTCTGGGGACTGGGCACCCTGCACTGTATGACCCAACAAGAACCTCGTGCTACGCGTAATGGGACTCCTCCTGATAATCCATGATGATCGAGAATATACAATACACTATCATCCGTTCATATCTGCGATCTCACTCACTGATTTTTCATAGAATCAAAAACGTCAAATTTTGACTTGCTTGTTTCGTAGGGCAACCAAGCAGCCAGTATGAGGCACACGCCAGCCAGTACCGTCGTGATCAGACTCAAGAACAAACTGTAGCCATGCCAGACACCGAAGGCAGACTGCGCCGCTTGTGCTGTCAGCGGATCGTCCGAGAAACGCGCCAAACGTAATTCGCTAACGTATTCGGAGAGCGGCCAGCCGATCAACACTCCCGCCGCTGCGATCCCGATGACGATCACACGCCAGCGGTGGATGCCTCCGCCATTCCACCAGCTCAGCGCCGTCAACAAAGCCAAAGCTGCACAACCCATTTGCAAGGCAAAATAGAGCGGGAAAATTGGCCCGACCGCACTTCCCGCCAGCGCACTAGCCAACGCCTTCTTCTGCTCCTCCGGAGCTTCTGGTGGCACCAGAGGCATGTAGGCAGTTCGGTCCGACGGCGCACTACGAACGACTTCCTCAAAAGAACGAAAGATCGCTGGTGCTGCCAAGAAATTGAAAAAAAACGCTCCCCCAAACCACATCCCGACGGCAACGAGATGGAAAACTCGTAACAATACGTGTCGCATAGGCCAGTCCCCCAATCGATTCTCTTGCCCTTGCCACAGCCGCAGCAAGTTCTTTCTATGTTTGACAAACACCAAAATCACCCCGAACAACAAATACAGATTGAGTGGCCATTGCGAAGACGACCACGGCTCGGGTGCCAGACTAAGGTGAATTGTCAATAATGTAACTGCCGCGAGCAAGGAGGCCACCGAGACATACCGGCTGACGAGCACAGTCATTCCCCAGACGCAAAGTGCGCCGGCGGCAGCCAAGGGGGCGAGCACCAGCACCGTCCCTGCCCCCGTTGCAATCCCCTTCCCTCCGCGAAAATTCAAATAGACCGGATAGAGGTGACCGAGAAATGCCGAGGCTGCCGCCCCGACTTGCAACAGGGAAGCCATCAATGGCTCCACCGCCTGGTTCAACCCTGCCTGATACAAAGAAACGACAACTAATGGTGGTATTGCACCTTTCGCGCAGTCCAAGACAAACACGAGCAATCCATACGGCCAGCCCAACACCCGTCCTGCATTGGTAGCACCGATGTTGCCACTTCCTACTGTAAACAGATTAACACCCCGCCACCGCCCCACCCAGTACCCGAAAGGCAGAGCGCCGAGCAGGTAACTTCCCAGCAACAATCCTATAATCACCCCTGCAATTTCCATATGGATATCTTAAGAGACCGACGTGAAATACGTCAGCGGCCAGAATGCATTCTTAGATGTGACACCAAGCCGTCAAGCTGCGGACTTGCTCCTCCGCACCTTTTCCAGCACAGCCATTAACGCTTGATAGTGGTGCTCAAATCGCCAAGCCAGTCCACTAGCACGGGCCGCGGCAGCGGCTTCCCGGCGATAAGCCGCATCACACATTCGCTCTAAGGCACGAGCTAGGGCTGGTGTATCGTGGGGATCTTCCACCACCAGGCCTTCTAACGGCGGATGAAGCAATTCTGCCGCCCCGTTATAGCAGCTCGTCACCACGGGCAGGCCGCACGCTAAAGCCTCCAGCACCACAAGCGAACATGGATCGTAAAAGGTGGGATGCACCAGAAAATCCGCCGCAAAAAAACAATCCCGCGGATCCTGCCGCGGTCCCAGAAAACGAAGCCGATCTCCTATCCCCCAACGGCGCGCTTGCCGCTCATAGCGGCGATACCGAGGATTTCCCACCACCACGAGATACAATGACGGCTTTGTGACACTCGCCAGGGCACGCAGCAATGGTTCCAATCCCTTGAGACGATAATTCATGGCAACAAAAAGAGCAACGACGGCATCGTCGGACACGCCCCAACGCTGGCGTTCCTCATATCGGCGTTTGAAACGATCCTCCGCTGCAAAACGCTGGGAATCGATGGCACTGGGAATAACCTGGATTCTATCTGGGGAAATCCCATAGTGTATCTCGAAATGACGTTGGACCATCCTGCTATTGACGACAATCCAGGGCAATGGTGGCGCGCAATACTGCCGCTTCTCCAAAAAACGATACGACCAATAAGCCGGGTCGAGTCGCTTGAGGCAATAAGCCAGAAAACGAACCCACGGCTGGCGATATTTGAACAGATTATGCTCAGCACAGGCAACATGTAATCCGCCTTGTGGATACAAAATGTCTTGCCCCCATGTCTTGTCGAAACCAATGCTGACATCATAATCACATTGAGAAAGAGCAGCGATACATGCATGGCCAAACCGCCAAGGGCGCAGAAATCGCGGCCCCTTTGCCGGGGGAATTCGATGATAGTGCAGGGCTAAAGGTAACGCCTGCTCATCCCACTCCGAAGCCAATAGATGAACTGTATGACCATCTCGTACCAATCTTCGAGCTAGATCGCAAACATAGGTTTCCGCACCACCACGAGCTGGAATCACACGCTCGTAACAGAGAGCGATCCGCATAATTGCTTCCTCCGTCTACGTTCATGTCTTTTATACAAATTAATCTTGAAAAAAATAAAATTATATAAAAACTTTTCTCTGATACCTCGGATATTCATATGCTTACAATAGCTAAGCCAAAAAAACCGCCGATCAAAGGAAGTCACCTCGTCAATCTCACAAGAAAAGAAAAACTGAGCAAGATCCTTGACCTGCCACCAGATGGCACTCCATCGATGGCGTTGGAGACGGTGTAAGTCAATGAAATATACGTTATTATTCATATCATTATTAGTATCGAGTATATGAGTTTCATATATATAAAAATGACATAGATATAAATCTTTATGAAAAATGCAATTCTGATGCAGGGTGGCCACCAAACGTGCCAATTCCGCAAATAAGGCACGTTTCCAAGCGGCGAAGGCCTCCGGTGATAGCGACTTCGCAGCGATTGGGATTGCCTCGTGTAAGGGGAGCATGTCGCCTAACTCTTCTATGGCAATGAAACTTTGCAACTTACAGCCTGGCCCCACCCACTGCCCAGCCGCCACCGCGCGAGGAACTGGCCAACCCTGTTGGGCTGCCCAACGTAACTTCTCCCATTCTTGCAAACCCGGCGACCAAGCTCGACTTGGCCAGAGCAAAGCCAGCAACCGCAAATACCACGGCAAATGATAATGACGCTTTAAATATACACTTAATACATAATCATCATAAAAAAATATACGACGACCTATTGAACGTCCCTGTTTAATGTGTAATCGATCCGTTACGGGTTCGCTCAGAATCCGCTCTTCCCATCGCGGCCCGGCAAAAACCGGCCATTCCGGACTATACCTTATGATGCACCTTCTGCGCTGCCAGCATTTCCAATGAAACCTCCAACAGCTCAATAGGGCATCTATCTTAGTGATAAGACTCATAACATCTCCTAATTGATATAATAAAACTAATAACTAACTTAATAATTTATTCAATTCTTTTATTTCTCATATCCATATTTTATTAATTTATGTACATGAAAAGGTAAATATTTTAATATACTATATAAGTTATTTATGGCTTTACATTTGCTAATTCTTTTCCTATAAATTATATATTTTATTTGACAAATATATAATTGATCATTATAAACGCTAAAAGCATTGTGTATAGCCGTGGGAGCCAATAAACAACTAGCCTCATGCAACCGGCGGAGCAAGCGCCCTAAATCGATTAGCAGGCGGTCATCCTCGAAGCTGCAAGGGAATGAGTAGGGAGCACAAAGCACGAACCACTCTACGGAATGCCAGGAGCGAAGACGATGTCCGAATGCTAGCAAACGTATTGCGGGCACTCCTCGTCTTTGGAGATGGACCAAGAGCCGTGCCCAGTATTGGGCAGGCGTTGACAAGGGATAACCACGCCAACTATTCCACAGACCCTTCAGTGTCAGTCGTGAACAGCCGCGTATTAAGTAACCGGTCTCACCGGTGGGGAGTACCCATGTCATATCATCATGGTTTTCATCGTAAAAAGGCGGAGCCATGGGCGGATGAGGCCACCAACGCGCTGCCTCAGGCGTCACACATACCGCTTCCTGAGCCAGCCAAATGAATTCGGGAGCTTCATCCTGACTCTGCCGTTGCTCTCGCAAGGAACTCCGAGCAGAGCGATGTTGACTGAGCCGATCGATCCATCGGGCAAGTTCTGGCAAGTTCCAACGGCAGGCAGACTGTTGACGGTATGTCGCCAAGGCGGATGAGAGAAGAGCCAAACGTTCGCGCACGCCGACGGACTCGTGGGAGATTGAAGCATGCAAATGAGCTAGATCATTAATGCGATCTCGCAGGGGTACGAACAAGCAGCGGTTACTGGACGCCCAATCCACAACAACGATCCGGTGGGATTTTGTATTGACAAATATATGCTTGGCTGTCAAGTCTGGCAGGGTGAACCCATAATCGTGAAATCGTGCGATAACCTCGCCGATCTGCCGGGCTAAATCCCGAGGATTTAGGCCCTCATTTCGTTTGATCCAATGATGCAAATCCACCGCATCATCCAAGGAGGCAACTAATAAGAATGCTTGATTACGATTATTTTCTCCAAAAGCAAGCCATTGCGGTACATTCTGTGTAAATTGAGATATTAGTTGCAGCATTCGACCTTCGCGAACGCTACGGGAAACCCAGCCGTGCCCCTGCCGCCAGTTCCGAAACCGCTCTTTAAGGGTGACATAGTGTTGCCTCTTCAAGTAGGCTTGCCCGATTCTTGGGAGATAAACACGCCGAACATGACGATCAGGATGGCCACTGACGATCACGCCAGGAAGTTGAAGATAATCATCGGCTGTCCATAGACCACACTCCTGCATCCGTTGAGCGACTAAGGGATGCACCACTATCCAACCCGATGAGGAAGCATTCGAACGGAAGTCATAATACCCACGTAAATGTCTCCTACGACTTCCAAATATTAAAGTATTATGCTGCATGGCGAGTCTCATATAATCTTTTCAAATTATTACATGATACAATTTTGCTGTTATAAATACCTAGAATTTGTATCAATGCATCAAATACTTCTTCCGGTCTAAGTGCTTTCATGCAGAGATGGTGTTTTTCGGGACATTGACGCTTTTGGCATGGACCGCATGAAACCTTTTTTTGTAAGTGTAAAGCATATTCGTAATATGTTTCTGTCCAGGCAATGTGTGTAGGTCCAAAGAGTGTGACCACGGGGCGTCCTAAAGCAGCAGCAATATGTCGCGGTCCGCTGTCGGTCGTAACCAATGCCGCAGCACGCCGTAAGAGAGCTTTGGTAAGTCCCAAGGAGGGTGGCGCTACACTGCCCACATGAAACACATGTGGACTACGACTGGCACGCACTATCCCTGCTGCCAGCGACTCTTCTTGGGGACCGTGGAGGATGACAACGGCGGCGTGTAAACACTGAGTGACCCATCGAGCCAGTTGGGCGAAATGATCGATCGGCCAAAGTTTGGATGATCCATAGGCAGCACCACAGTGGAACATTATCACTTGACTATAAGTGTCAAGTTTGCAAGACCTCCAGAATAAATCAGCGTTATCTATATGTTGAGGTGTAACATACAACTCCATACGATATCCAGGGTGTGGCGTACCGACGGCTTGGGCCAAATGATTGTAATCGTCGATAATCGGATGAGGCGTAGATTTACGAAATTGGCGCGGATAGTTAACGGGACGGTGAAGCAACCAGAAACGTCCATATCGGGCAAAACCGATAATCTGTTGGCAACGACCAAGTCGTGCTAATACAGCGGCGCGAAATGAATTGGGAAACAAGATGGCCCAATCCGGGCGGAATTGTCTCAATATCTTACTGGTTGCCAACAATCCTTTAGGTCCGTTTAGTCTGCGCTCCCATGGAATAATTTGATCAAACCACGGCACTCCTTCTAGTAAGTCGGTTACAATATGAGGACGGCCGACGCCGATGATGACACTTCCGGGATAGGTTTGGCGGATGGCACGAATGGCGGGTGTTGCCATCACAGCATCACCTACCCAATTGGGAAGGATTAGAGCTATTGTACGTGGGATATTTGAGGGCAGACTATTTTCCGAATTTTTTTTAATCATGCAGCTTTTATCCTTTCAATCAATGATGTTGTTGAATATCCGCGATGAAATTGCGCGATATATACCTTACCTCCGTAACTTTCGACAAAATCTGCGCCGACGATCTGATCCTTGCGATAATCTCCACCTTTGACAAGGACATCAGGACGCAACGCTTGGATCAGCGCGAGGGGAGTCGGTTCATCGAACAGCACGACGTAATCGACATCTTGCAATGCTGCGAGGATTGTAGCACGTTCTGTGTGAGGATTAACAGGTCGAGTTGGTCCTTTTAAACTTCGTACACTCGTATCACTGTTTAGTCCTACAATTAAGCAATCAGCTTGCTGTCGAGCTTCTGATAAATAACGAACATGACCAGCATGTAAAACGTCAAAGCATCCATTGGTAAAAGCAATACGTTGTCCCAAGGATCGCCGCATTTGTAATAAGGGAAGGAGGCGCGGTAGTGTTACGATCTTGTCCGTAGATTGGAAAATAGTGTTACTTGTCGGCGTGTGTAAGATGTCAGCGAGGATATCCGCCCGCGTGACCGGAGATACTCCAATACGTTCCACTTCCAGGCCACCGGCGATATTGGCGAGACGAGCGGCAGTTTCGTAGTCGGCTTTGGCTGCCAAGGCTAAGGCAAGCGCTGCCATCACCATGTCACCGGCACCGGTGATGTCATAGACATGGCGGGGACGTGTGGGAAAATGCTGTCGTCGCCCATCGCGGTGGGCTAAAGCCATGCCATCCTTGTCCAAAGTGACGATACCTGCTTCCAATTCCAATCGATGCTGCAATTCAGCAGCAGCCTCGAGGGCATCTTCGACCGTGTGGAGAGTACGTCCTACTGCCAATCCAGCTTCCAAGCGATTGGGGGTCAGAGCCGTACAACCACGGTATTTGGAATAATCTCCCCCGCGGATAGGATCTGCAAGCAAGGGAATGGCCCGCTTTTTAGTAGTAGATATCAGAAATTGTAATAATGTGGGTGTACATACACCTTTATCATAGTCGCTAACTAATATAATATCTGCAGAATCTATTAGAGATAGCGCTCTTTGTATAATCACATATTCGATATTCTGACTAATAGTATGGCGCTCTTCATAATCAACACGTATCATTTGTTGGGGATGGCGTGTTTGTGCTCGGCCGATGTACCGTTCTTTCACGGTGGTGGGGCGTGATGAGTCCGGGACCACCGTGGATGTGTCGATTCCGAGTTGACGCATCATTGTCAAAACGCGCTCGGCGTTTTCATCGTGGCCGACAACCCCAACAACAGCAACGTTGCACTCCAGATGTCGGAGCATCATTGCGACACTGCCTGCCCCTCCTAACCTTTCCTCGCGGTGATCGGCACGCAGTAAGATCACGGGGGCTTCTTGGCTGATCCGCTCCGCATTGCCCCAAATGTAGCGGTCGAGCATGATATCACCCACCACCACAACCTGGGGTTGTTTTGCACTCTGTAATAATTGAATAATATCATTCATAGTTTATCAACTTATTAATTATTTTTCTACGCCAAATCTTATGCTACAGATCTCCGCTGATATTCATTATCTCTTATAATATCTTTCGTATCGTTTTCATAGACATTCTGTCTGTACTCTTGCAAACCTGCAACAATGGCGGCATGCCACAAGGGAATTAGTAGCTCGTGATGGCCAATGATCTCGATCCCTTCAGTTCCCGGTCGTCGAAGAACATTCATGGCGGTGCGATATTTCACTTCTTTGTCGAAGTTCACAGTTACAAGTCCTTCGAGGTCGTAGCCGCAATTGCGCGCGACTGAGACAGCTTTGAGAAAGACTTCCGGCATGATCACTGCGGAACCAAGATTGAACCAAAGACCGTGCTGCAGTTGGGACACCACCGAGCAGAGGATGCGGAAGTCGAGCAAGGTAGCAGTGCCAAGGGCGGCCCCATCGAGTTGCGGATGCATGTGAACGATATCCGTACCGATGGCAACGTGGATGGTGCAGGGTATGCGGTAACGCCACGCTGCAGCGACGAGGCTGATATCTGCATGGGGGCAGTTCCAGCGATGCTGGATGAGCCAACCAAGAGCATAGCCCAAACCGCAGTGGTGAGTTGCGGCATAATCCACAGCTTGAGCGAAGATTTCTGCGGTCTCGCGGGCCATACCGAAGTCGCCGCGAGGGAGCTGAGCCGCCACATCTTCGCTGGTTTTTCCTGCGTATGCCAATTCAAAGTCATGGATGGCCGCTGAGCCGTTCATGGCGACGGCGCGGATGACACCTCTGCGGATCAGATCGATGAGATAGGGAGCACAACCGGTTTTGATGACATGCCCGCCGAGAGCAACCGCAATACATTTGCCATCACGATGACGTTGCAGGACGTAATCCCGGACTTTACGCAGTTCGACTGCCGCGAGTTGCCGGGGCAAGGTTTCCAGCCAATCGGTCATGGGCCGCGCAGGATCACACGGCGTGCCCAAGTCCTGGATTGAGACTTTGCTGGGCCTATCGTGGAGCGAGTAAGTTCGCAATCGGGTTAGGTCGAAGGGTTGCATCCTTGCCTCGTGGAATTCAGCGAGCCATCCGTGATCGCCGTTTCGCAGGGAGAAGCGGGGAACTCCTTGCCGGAAACGCTACCCGGCTCTGCCTCCAGCGTACTCTCTTGGAGAATGAGGGTGCTTATACGATCCAGAGCAGCATGGAAGGTTTCGGCACCCGTCGTCAGACGCCAGGTGATAGTCAGCGTTCCCAGGGGCCGCCCGCCCAATTCGTCCAGCCGAAGTTTGACCCAATCTTTGCGTGTGGTCACGATCCAGGTGTCCGGGGGCGTCGTAGCAGCCCAACGGTGGAGTTCTGCGACATCCGCCGAGGTATAAGGGTAGTGGTCCGGATAGACGCGAAAGTCGAGGAGCCTAGCCCCCAGTTGCTCCAGCGTGCGGCGGAAAGCATCCGGTCGACCCAAGCCACAGAACGCAACGACCGAGCGTTCGGCCAAGGATTGCGGCGGTAATACTTTGTCACCCCAACGGAGAGATTCGGGTTCATGGATGGCCTGGGCGATGGGAAGGGAGGGGAAACGCCGAGTTATATTTCGGTACAGGGCGTCCAGTTCTGCGGGAGAAACCTGATCTGTTCGCGTGATGACGAGGTGGCCGGCGCGGGCCAAAGCGGTGAACGGCTCGCGCAGCATACCGCGCGGGAAAAGGGCATCCCTCTCTGGCGGTTGTGTGGCATCGAGCAACACGATATCCAAGTCGCGATGGAGGCGGCGGTGTTGAAAACCGTCGTCGAGCAGAAGGAGCTGGCTTTCTAGCTCGTGGACAGCACATTCCGCAGCGGCAACTCGATCGGGATTCTGGAGATGCGGCACGTCTGGGAGGCTTTCTTCCAACAGTAGAGCTTCATCATTACGGGAATCCAGGCCGCCATAACCCCGGCTCAGAACGGCCACCCGTATGTCCCGCTGGCGATAGTAGCGGGCAATGTATTCGATGCAGGGAGTTTTTCCCGTACCGCCCATGCTCAGGTTACCCACACTGATGACAGGCACTGCAGCCGCGTGAATGGAAAGCCAGCGGTGATCATAAAGCCAATTCCGCAGCCGGATAGTCCCGCCATACGGCCAACTGGCGATCCGCAACAGAGCGCGACCCAGACGCGCCTGCAGTCCCGTCCTGCGTCTGAGAACGATTTCCCTCCACGCGTTTTCCCAACGCTGCTGCCAGTGTTCCATCCCGTGCCGTTATCCTCTTCAGAGCGAGCAATGTAGCCAGGCCACATCACCCTGTCAACAGGAAGCTACTTGGCTCCCACTGACTCATCTTAATGGAGTCGGCCCGGCATGTATTGATGTCATGGGACAATCACTGGCGTAGGAGCATGATCGTTCCCAGATAGGCGAGGATGGTCAAGAGCACTGCGGTGGCGACGACACCGAGCGGACCAAAACGATTGGAGGGTGTCCCTTCCTCCTCGACAGCCCAGGCGGGCGCGCCAGCTTCCTCGTTGTGTGAAACATCAGCTACAGCCGAAGAGGAGACAGACAAACCGACGGCAGAGCGACTAGGCAAAAGCGGTGCGGACCGGGCCGGAGGCGGAGGCAAGGGAGAGCGGGGGATCAGGGGAGGGGAAAACTGGGCCGAGGCACGTGGAGCGGCTGAGGCAGGGGCTGGAGCTGCCGGCGGTGAGGATGGCGGAGGAAGCGATCCTAAGCGGCGCTCGGCCGAAGGCGCAGGAGTCCGAGGTACAGACGGCGGAACCGATCCAGCAGTGCCCACAGCGGAGGAAGGCAGACCGGGCTGAGACGGCGGAGTCGGCGTTCGCGCCAGAGGAGCGGTCGTGGAGAGGGAACGCTCGGCTGACAAGCCAGGCCTTTGACCGCTGGAACGGCTTGACAAACCTGGCATGCGTCCGCTGGATTGTGAGAGCTTAGGAGGGGCCGTCAACATGGGTGCTCCATCCGGTATCTGCCGAACGTCCCCGACAAACGGTTCCAGGGCATCGGCCACTTCCTCGCAGGTGCCATAGCGCTCCTCCGGTTTTTTGGCCATGAGGCGCATGATAACGGCTTCTATCTCCGGCGGCACATCGGGTGCTAATTGCCGGATGGGCGTGGGCTGTTTCATTTGGTGGGCCATCATCTTTTCCACTGCACTTCCTTCTGGGAAGGGCACGCGACCCGTCAGGCAGAAGTACAGCACACAGCCCAGACTGTATTGATCCCCCGCCGGCGTCCGATTACTTGGTTCCAAAATACTTTCCGGGCTGCAGCAATCCAGGCCGCTCGTCAGGGTGTTGGCCGTGGACATTGTGTCCACCAGGCTTTCCCCTTCGTTCTCGACCAAGAGTGAACCGATGCCGAAGTCCAGGATATGCACTTGATTGTGGGCACCAATCATAATGTTGGAGGGCTTGATGAGACCGTGGAAGACATTGTTTTGATGGCAGACGTTCAGTCCCTGAGCAATCTGTACGCCGATGAGTGCGGTACGATTGACGGGCAAGGGGCCACGCTCCTGAACTAGCCGATCCAGCGGGGTTCCCTCGACGAGCGGCCAGACGAGATAATGCAATCCGCCTGCGGTGCCGACATCCAGGAAAGGAACGACCGCCGGATGCTGGAAACCTTGGAAGGCACGCACCTGTCGGCGGGCAAGCCGCACATTCCACATGCTCCGCCGCGGCAGAACCTTGACGGCATAGAGTCGATCATCATTGCGGGAAGCGGCCTTGTAAACTTGCCCCATACTCCCCGATCCGATGGCGTCGAGCAGCACATATGGCCCCAGAACCAAACCCTGCGACTTGCCGTTGAGGATTCGTTCCGCTTGGAAGGGCGTCAGCAATCCTTGCCCGATGAGGTATTCTGCCAAGGCAGGCGCTTCCGCTCGCGGATGAGCTTTTAGATAATCGCTCACCAGTTGATCGAGCGTGCTGCGTTCAATCAAGCCGCTGCGGCGGAGGTCCCAGACAAACCATTCACAGGCACCCAGTTCATTGCCGACCATGGATGTGCTCACCTCTCAGGCAGAAAACTAAAGCTGAATCCACAATTTTCTTGCGAGTTCTGATCCCGGCCTGCATCGTTGCACCGAACGTGAAAAAGTCAGCCAATACCACATCCGGCGTGCAGGGTGTACCATCTTCCCTGACACAAGGTTCGGTCACAGAAAGATAGAACGGTCTGGCCGCAAGTCAAACCGATCGCGGAAGTTTTCCCCGACGCCCTATTCCCGGAATACAGATTCCAGCCTACTATGCATTCATCCCCACGGAATGTGGAGTAAGCACCCCGGCGGAATGCCGAGTGGACATCCCATTCCGGGCAGTCTAACGAGTCGAGGAAACCCATGAGTATCGACCCTTATGCTTTCTGTCCCTGTGGGAGCGGTAAGAAAGTGAAGTGGTGCTGCGCCCCGTTTCTGACCCAAGTGAACCGTGCTTTTGAGCTGCTTCAGGAAGGACAACATGAGTCCGCCCACAAACTCTTCCAGGAGTTGCTCCAGCAGCATGACAACCGTGCGGCTTTGTGGCTCTACTACGCCGAATTTCTAACTCATAGCGGACAGTGGGAACAGGCAGATGCGGCTCTCGATCAGGCGTTGCAACGTGACCCCAAGTTAGGCATGGCATTTTACATGCGCGGCCAGTTACGCCAGCAAGAAGGGGAGATACAGGGCGCGCTGATGCTCTACCACAAAGCAGCAGAACTAATAGCCCCCGAAGCCAAGGATCAGCTTCTGAATGTCTATGCCAAAATTGCAGACTTAAGTCATCAGTGCCGCCAATTCTTAGCGACCATTTATGCCGTGGATCGAGCTTTGCAACTACGGCCCGATCTGCCAGAGTTGCATCGCTACCATGAAGATCTGTTTGGACCGAACAGCCGACTGCCCCCAACGGCCCGCCAGCGGCACGCACTGCGTCGAACGCGTCGAAGCATCCCGGAAAGTTTTATCACTGGCCGACTCAGCGACGCCCGCCAGGGATATGAGCAACTGGTGCAACAGACCCCTGACGATCCGGCGGCCTGGTTCAATCTCGGCCTCATCTACGCTTGGCAGGGGGAAAGTCTTCGTGCTGTTGAGGCCTTGTACCGCTCTCTAGATGCCGAAGTAGACGACCGCTTGGCCGAACAGACTGGCACTTTGGTCGAAGTTCTGCTTACCGCTTTAGGCATGGAGTCCGTAGCCAATTATCTGTACCACTTTTGCAGCATGACCATCCGCGATTTCCAACGGCTGCTCCAACTCTTCGAAGAAAAGTATCGATTGGGTGCTATCGCTCAGATGCAATTCCATGAAGAGGAGGGGGTGCTCCGTGGTTTCTTCATGGAGGAAATCCCAACCTTAGCCATGAGCGAGCATACCCCCGTGTATCGCATTCGCGCCCGCTTCATGATTATCCCACCGGAGTTGCATCTCATCTCGCTCGATCAGAATCAGGCTCAATCTTTGGCCCAGGAATTGTACGAGCAATCCCAAATGGCCTTGGAACCACCGCGGGTGTGGACCCGAACCCCCGATCCCCGGGAATTGCCGCTTCTCTATGGTACGCTGGTCCGTCCGGGCTACGAGAGTGACCCGGAAGTGCAACGTCGGCGGTTGCAGTACGTAGCAGACTACTTTGAGGGCACTTGGCTTCATCAACCGCTCAAGTCCCTGGAGGGGAACTCACCTCTGGATGCGATGGGCAGTCCTCGACTACGGAAACGGCTCTTTGGCGCTGTGCGCTTCATGGAGGAATGCTATCGTGCCGTCAGGGGTTTGCCGGATCAACCGTCGGAGGAGACGAAGGCAGAAGCGGAGCAACATTACTACGATTTCCAGCGCTTGCGGCACAAACTGGGTCTGGAGTACACCAATGTCGCCACTCCAGAGCCTGAAGCAGAGGCGGCGCAGGCGGCAGTTCCCGCCGCTGTGTCCTCCCAACAAGCTTCGACAGGAGAAATAGCAGGTCATAGCACAAGCCGTGCAACACCAGCTTCAGTCCCGCCGCGAGACATCAGCGCCATGAATATCGCCGAATTGGCCGCTCTAGACCGCCAAGTTATGTCCGTTGATGAGATCGAACAAGCCATGCGTGCTGCCTTGCGATTAGAAGCACGTGAATTGGCGGTCGCTTTTGCACGAGCCGGCGTGGACAAACCCTTCGATCCTAGCAAGCCGGACCGCTATCCCCTCTTCGCCGCGGCCATCACAGGTGCCCTGGTTCAAGGGAATTATTCCGAGGCACTCGATCTCATCCAGCGAGGGGAGCAATACGACAGCGAGCACAACAGGGGGGCGCGGGCCATCGATTACGCACTGAAACGGGCCAACGTGTACGTCCGCATGAAAGACGTAGATCATGCCGTCGAGGCGTTCGAGCGCTTGATTGCCCAATACCCTCAGGAGGGGAAACTTTACACCACAGCGGCGGAGGAGATGCTCCGGTTGAAATCCGCGGATAAGGCGCGATACTTTGCGGACCGGGGCTTGCGTCTCGCCCACCAGAGCCAGAACCGGGACTTGGAAGAGCATTGCCGGGAGTTGTTGGCAGCGGCGGAAAAAGCCCGTTGAACTCTGTCCACGGCGATGGCAAGCCAGCAACGGCGATCATAATGGGACGCTCTGAAAGGTTTCCGCAATGGAAGTCTATCTGCTTTCTGCGGTGCGGACGCCTATTGGCAAGTTCCTGGGCAGTTTGGCCGACCATAGCGCTCCCCAGCTTGGCGCATTGGTCATTGCCGAGGCCTTGCGCAGAGCCAATGTAGCAGCCGCCGATGTGGACGAGGTCATTATGGGGCAGGTGGTGCAGGCCGGCAGTGGGCAGGCCCCTGCTCGTCAGGCGGCACTTCGTGCTGGCCTTGCCGAGACTGTCCCAGCCCACACGACGAATATGGTATGCGGTTCGGGACTGAAGGCGGTCATGTTGGCGGCCCAAAGCATTCGAGCGGGGGAAGCTCACCTCATTGTCGCTGGCGGCATGGAAAGCATGAGCCAGGCCCCCTTTCTACTGCCTCAAGTTCGACGGGGATACAAGTACGGCCATCAGCAACTTGTCGATGCCCTGCTTCATGATGGCCTGTGGTGCCCGTTTGAAAACTGGCCGATGGGCGCCGCCGCCGAGCACGTCGCTCAACTCTGCCAGATCAGTCGTGCTGAACAGGACCGCTTCGCCGTGCAGAGCCATCAGCGTGCGGCCCAGGCTTGGGCCAAGGGTTACTTTGAAGCAGAAGTGGTGCCGGTGCCTATTAGTGGGAATCGCCAGGAACCCGTGCGACAGGACGAAGGCATCCGTCCGGATGCATCGTTGGAGAATCTGGCCCGCTTGCGGCCGGTTTTCCGCGCCGATGGCAGTGTCACCGCGGGGAATGCTTCGCAATTGTCCGATGGGGCGGCTGCTGTGGTGGTAGCTTCAGAAGAGTATGTCCGCGTTCACTCTTCCGTCCGACCGCTGGCCCGGATCGTCGCTCAAGCCATGAGCGGCACACCGCCGCGCGAATTGTTTCTGGCTCCTGTGGCAGCTATCCGTCGTGTCTGTGCCAAAGCAGGGTTAGCCTTACAGGACATCGATTTGATTGAACTCAATGAGGCCTTTGCCGCTCAGATGCTTGCCTGCGGGCAGCACCTGCAATCCGACGGTTGGGATGAAAGCCGGGTGAATGTTCACGGCGGAGCCATTGCTTTGGGCCACCCGATCGGCGCCAGCGGGGCGCGCATCCTGACGACCCTGCTATATGCCCTCCAGCGATATCGCAAACGTTATGGTTTGGCCGCGCTGTGCCTAGGCGGAGGCAATGCGGTGGCTATGATCGTGGAGAATCTGGTCCTTTCTCCGATGTAATTTCTGGCTCTCCGGAGCCTATGATCCAGGCATATTTTCGCTTCTTCCTCCGCCACGCAGCCGGGGCCGTCACGAGAAAATGTCGCTGCTGCAATCGCCCCCCGGATAGCGAATTTCATGGGCGCGGACCGGTCCGGCCGGTTCCTTGCCAAAATCAACGAGAAAGTTCTCATTCAATCGCATACCTCCTCGTTCCGTATCGCAATCGATTTGGACCAACCAGGACCCTTGCTTCGCCATTTGGGGGTAGAAGGCATTGTCCCAGGTGCTATAGAGCGAGTTGGTGACGTAGAGCCGCCGTCCATCCAGGCTGAGCTGTAACATTTGGGGTCCGCCGGTCAATTCCTTGCCGCGCAGGCGCCGAGGCGGCTCAATCAAACCGCCGAGTGTGACGGTCCCCACCAGTTTCGGCTGGGCCGGTTCGCGGATGTCATATTGCAGGACCCGACCGTGCAGCCAAGTGGAAACGTAGAGGTATTTATCGTCCATCGATATGAGGATGTCGCTAATCAAGGCTGGTACTTGGCCGCCTGGAAAATCCGCTTTTTTCACGGGATCAAGGCGGATCACAGGACGGGCTTGCCAGGTACCCTTCGCACCACGAGCAAAATGCCAGACCACGCTGCTCAAAGCCGCCCCCACATAACCGTAGTCCTTGTCCGGCTCGTGAGCGAAACGGACTTCCAGGGGTATGGAGCCTTCCCCTAAGTCTACCGACTGGATCAGGCGGCGTTGTTTCCAATCCCAGAAGTGGATGCGGCGACCGTATTTTCCGGCTGCGACATCTTCCAAACGCGGTCCCGGTGCGAAGGTTTTCGGCGCCGCCCATTCAGTCGAAACCATGACATTCTGCCGCGGTTGATACCAGAAATCGTAGTTGAACTGCATCCCCGCTGCTTCTTTCTCCCAACGGCCTTTGATGCGGAATTGATCATCCAACAGGAGAAAACCTCCGGGGCCATTCCCCTGAGCGTCCCCCAGCATGGAGATCATGATTTCGCCGCTGGGCAGGCAATGCACTGTGTGAGGTGCGGACAGATTGGCCGCCTTTGCAACCTCCTCCGGTTCGATGACTTTGTGCAGCCGGAGTTGGTAAGGATCCTTGGCATCAATGACGTGGATGCGACTGGAGCGGAACCCTGGAACAATCAGGTATCGCCGATCGCCGGGTTTACCGTGGCAAGAGGAGCAGATATTCCAGCCATAATGGTGCAATTCATCTCCTCGTTGAGGCATGGAGAGACGGTGAACCACTTGGCCGTAATTGCGAGACGATGGGTCGACATCGACCACAGCAAGATAATCCGGCTGGTCTATGCCGGTATTGGCATAGGTACAGGCCACAAAGAGGACTTTCTCCCGCGGTGCTTGGATAGCTTGCTGGGGCGAGGCAAAACCCGGTGTAGGAGGCTGGGACTCGGCTCCGCTCCTGCTATTGCCCAGTAGCACAGTTCCACCCAGCGCCACACTAGCATGCAAGAACGACCGCCGATCATACGACCGCACGAGGAAACCATAACGCCACGTTCGAGGATGACTCTGCTGGGGATTCATGGTTGAGACTCCTGTCCCTAGTGGCTGGGAGAATTGCATTTGGACAATACCCATCGTGAATCAAGGGGACGCGATCACTTGTACGATTTTTTAGCAGTTTGTGGCAGGGGCGTCTGCCATCTTCGGCTTGTTGGAGTGCGGGAGTGAGTCATACAATTCCTGCGATTGCCTATGCTCTCAGGTGAAGGTATGCCAACATCCGCAGCGGAAGCTGCCCGGTGCCGCCATCTGGTCGTGCTGGGTTCGACGGGTTCCATAGGCCGCAGCACGCTGGAGGTAGTCCGCCATTTTCCCGACCGGTTACGTGTGGTGGGTCTAGCGGCCCACCGTAACTGGCCGTTGTTGGCGGAACAATGCCGGGAATTCCGCCCAACTTGGGCAGTCCTGGCGGACGCTTCCGTGTTGCCGCAGGTAGACCGGCAGGCTTTCCCCCCGACTACCGAACTGCGGGTCGGCCCTGATGCTCTCGTGGAGCTGGCCTGTGCCCCTGGCGTTGACATGGTTGTGGCGTCTATTGTGGGATCTGCGGGATTGCACAGCGCCTGGGCCGCTCTGGAAGCCGGGAAAACGCTGGCTCTGGCAAACAAGGAAACCCTCGTGGTCGCCGGCCCATTGATCTTGGAACTCGCACGGAACCGAGGTGCGCGATTGCTGCCAGTGGATAGCGAACATTCCGCCTTATTCCACCTGCTGGAGGGCCGGGATCGCCGCGATGTGGCGCGTCTGATTCTGACGGCCAGCGGCGGCCCCTTTCGCGGCAAGCGGGCCTCGGAGTTGCGCGCCGTGACCCCGGAACAGGCCCTCCAACATCCCACGTGGCAAATGGGACCGAAGATCACCATCGACTCCGCGACCCTCATGAACAAGGCCCTGGAGGTTATCGAAGCCCGCTGGTTGTTCGACATTCCAGCGGATCGTCTTGAGGTGTTGATTCATCCGGAGTCCATGGTACATGCTCTGGTAGAATGGGCAGATGGATCGGTCCTGGCGCACCTGTCGCCCCCGGATATGCGCTTGCCCATTCAGGCGGCTTTGCTGTATCCAGAACGTCCCCCAGGACCGGCCCGCCGGGTCAACTGGCAGAAGTTGGGACCATTGCACTTTGAGCCACCGGACGTGGAAACTTTCCCCGCCTTGACGTTAGGTTACGAGGCCGCGCAGCGGGGAGGGACATGCGGAGCCGTCCTCAATGCGGCCAATGAAGCCGCTGTGGAACGTTTCCTGGCTGGTGATCTGGCGTTTCTGGACATCCCGCGCTGCTGCCGTGCGGTGCTGGAAGTCCACCCGTATGAACCGCGCCCCTCGCTGGATCGGCTCTTGGCCCTCGATCGCTGGGCGCGGCAGGAGGTTAGCCGTTGGACACACGCTCACCTGCACCCGATCCCTTGAACCCTTCCGGCCCTCCCCTGCAAGAAGTAAGCCAGGGGGCTATGGCTTCTTCTCCCCAGCCACAGGAGGCGTCCCCTCCCCCACCTGAAGGACCGATTGCTTGGTTGCGCCGCCATGCCGTCTCGCTCCTGATCACCGCAGCCCTGATCGCGGTCGTTTTCCTCTACCTTGATCCCATCGACACGCTCAAAGTGGTGATCGGCTTGGGGTTGGTCATATTCATCCACGAGCTAGGGCATTTCCTGGCGGCCAAATGGTGCGATGTCCATGTCACCACCTTCAGCATTGGCTTTGGCCCAGCCCTACCTTTCTGTTCCTTCCAATGGGGAGAGACCACTTACAAAGTGGGCATGATTCCTCTGGGAGGGTATGTGCAAATGGTCGGTGAAGGGGAGGCTACGGACGGCGAAGAAACAGACAACGATCCGCGGAGCTATCGCAACAAAAGTGTGGGGCAGCGGATGCTGATCATTTCCGCGGGGGTGATCATGAACGTCCTTCTGGGCATGGTGTGTTTTGTCGGAGCTTATCTGCATGGAGTCAAGGAAATCCCCGCTGCCATAGGAGCGGTGGAAAGTGGTAGTGCGGCTTGGCGCGCCGGCTTGCGTGCCGACGACGACATCGTGCGCATCGCCAGCCGGGACCGGCCCTTCTTCGACGATCTGCGGCCCATCGTCATGAGCACCGCGGCTGGCGAAGTCGTGGAGCTCGTTGTGCGCCGACCAGATGGAACTCAGCAAACCTATCAGGTGGAACCGCGGCGGGATGAAGGCGCGCGCTTCCCCCAACTGGGGATCGTTCCCCCCTTCCGTCCGGAGTTGCTGTCGTTCCGTAAAGCCCCCGTGCCCCCCGTCATCGCGGGCAGTGCCGCCGCACGGGCCACTCCTCCCTTCGAGCCAGGCGATCGCATCATCGCCATGAGCGATCCCCAAAACCCCCGCCAAGTCACACCTTTACGCCCTGACACGCGCGAGCCGGATCGCGGCCCAGACATTGCAGACTACTACGCCCGCTTGCAGGCTCTGGCAGGACAAACCATAGTCGTCCGCGTCTTGCGTTCCCAGCCGGATGGCCAAGAGAAGCCGGTCGATATTACCGTTCCCCCCGCTTTTCGTGCGGATTTAGGACTGCGCATGCGCTTTGGCGAAATTGCTGCGGTGCGCGAAGGAGGACCCGCAGCCCAAGCGGGAGTTCTCGCCCATCAGGATCAGCCCCCACGACCCGGCGACCGCATCCGCCACATCCAATTGCCTGAAGTGGATGGCACCACTACCTGGCTCACCACGGGAGACGAAAAAGCGCCCGATTCCACCGTCACCGTCCGCAAACTCGACCCCTTGCTTCTGCCCTATGAGCTGCGGCAATGGGCTGACCGGCAACTCGCCCGCGGCGCCGAGGCCAAACTCCAGGTCCGACTGACCGTCCTGCGCACCGTGGGACACCAGGAAGCGAAACCCGTCGAGCTGACCCTGTATTACGATGCCGCCTATCACAACGACCGGGTAACCATCAGTCTGCCCAATAGTCCCATCCCTCTGGCAGGTCTGGGGCTGGCGTATTGGGTGGAAACCATGGTGGACCAGGTGCTGCCCGATTCCCCGGCCAGTGGTGTGCTGCAACCCAACGATGTGATTTTAGCCGCCCGCCTTTACTCCCTAGACGACCACGGCAACCTGCGTCCTGGGGAGTGGTTCGACAAACTCAAGCCGCATCAGTGGGCTTACGTGGATGCCGCCCTCCAGCGCCAGCCGCCCCACCGCCTCGACTTGCGCGTCCAGCGGGGTGAATCCATCCTGGAAGTCAGCTTGGAAGCCCGACCAGATACGCAACATCCGCTGGAAGATCGCGGCCTGCTGCTAGCCCGCGACTATCGCATCCAGAAAGCTGAGGGGCTAGCCGAGGCGTTGAGCTTAGGCACTTGGCGGGTCATCCGTTTCATCAAGTATGTGTACATGAGCCTTTACGGTATGATTTCCCCCTCCGGCAGAATCAGCCCGAAAACGATGAGCGGGCCGCTGACCATCGCCAATGTTTCCTACCGGGTGGCAGGCGAAGACTTTTGGCAATTCCTCCTCTTCATCGGTATGATCTCGGTCAACTTGGCAGTGGTCAACTTCCTTCCAATCCCCGTCCTCGACGGAGGACACATGGTGTTCCTCATTTTGGAAAAAATCCTGGGACGTCCTGTACCGGAACGCCTCTTCCACATTGCGATGTACATCGGCTTAGCCATCATTTTGGGATTGATGATCTTCGTGATCGCCCTCGACATCCAACGCCTCCTCTTTGGCTGGTTCTGAAGAAAGTTGAGGGGACTTGTTGGACACGGAAAAACCATTGCACAGACACCGCAACGGGCAAGCCTTCCTGCCGGAATCCCAAAGGAGAACTCACCGGACTTGACTGCTGAACATGCTCAGATCGAGCAAGAAACGGTATAGTGATAGCAGAGGGGCTGGTCCTACCCTGAAGCGAGTGGTCAAATAAGCCAGGAAAGCGTAGGTTGTGCAATCTCCAGCCCATCAATCGAGCAAGGTACACACCCAACGCCCCACGACTCACATTTTCTCCAAGTGTGAAGATGGGGTTGCACCTGCCGATTGGCCTTTACGAGGATGGCATCCAGCTTTCTCGAACAAGGCAAAGAGTGAGAATCGACTATGTCCACCCCATTGGGATGGTTCGAGAGCGACCGTCTATCATTGGACAATGATCGTCCGACCCGCCAAGCGGCGGCTGAAACTCGTCCGGCTGTTGTGGAAATGTCCCCCGAAGAGTTGCAGCAATGGTTGGTTGAGCGAGGCCAACCCCCTTGGCGTGCCCGGCAGATCCGCCATCATCTGTTCCATCGAGGGGTGACAACCTATGCGGAAATGACCGACTTGCCCGCTGGATTACGCCAGATGTTGCACGAGCATCTCCCCTTGTTTACGGCAATTCCCCTGCTCCATCTCCGTTCCAGCGATGGCACTCACAAGCTCCTGTTGCAATTGAAAGATCAGCGTTCGATCGAGTGCGTACTGATTCCTGATCAGAACCGCGTCACTGCTTGCGTCAGCACCCAAGTCGGCTGCGGTATGGGCTGCGTCTTTTGTGCTAGCGGGCTTAACGGCTTGGAACGCAATCTTAGCACGGGAGAGATGCTGGAACAACTCCTCCGACTGAACTCCTGCGCGGGTCAGCGTCTCACACATATTGTGGTCATGGGAATGGGAGAACCGCTGGCCAATCTAGACAATTTGCTGAAAGCATTAGAAATAGCTTGTGATCCACGCCAGGGGCTGGGCTTGAGTCAACGGCATGTCACGATTTCTACCGTAGGATTACCCAGCAAGATTCGGCGGCTGGCAGATAGCGGACGGCACTATCACCTCGCCGTTTCTTTACATGCGCCCAATGATGCTTTGCGCAATCAGATTGTCCCCACGAATCGGAAAACGGGGATTGCGGCTATCGTGGAGGCAGCCGACTACTTCTTCGCGCGGACGGGCCGGCAAGTAACCTACGAATACGTTTTGCTAGGAGAGGTGAACGATACCGCAGGATGTGCGCGGGAGCTAACCCAGCTTTTGGCGGGCCGTAAGGCCCACGTCAACCTCATCCCATGGAACGAAGTTCCAGGTTTGCCCTATCGTCCGCCCCGTCCCGAAGCCATCCGCCAGATGGTTCGAACTTTACGCCAGGCCGGAATCAGTGTCAAAGTGCGCAAGCGCCGAGGGGCCGACATCGACGCCGCCTGCGGGCAGTTGCGACGGCAAACCTTTCCGGCGCCCCAAGTAGCTACAACGGCGGGGGATCACCCTCCCTTTTCCGCTTCATCCCTCGACGTATCTGCCATCCCCCCGACAGTGGTACTCCCTCAAGGCTGCCCCCACCCACCCGACGAGGCGTGAAGGATACTCCGAACGGGAGGACCTACGGACAGCCAAGTGGTAACAGTAACTATGCCTGCAGGTCACACCAGCAACCTGATGGCACTGCGCGACCCGGACATTCGCCTCATGCTGCGGGTCCGGGATGATGATCCCGCCGCCTTCGCGGAGCTTGTCCAACGTTTCCAACACCGCCTCGTGGCCATTTTGCATCATCTGTTGGGAGACCGTGATGAAGCAGAAGACTTAGCCCAGGAGGTCTTCCTCCGCGTGTATCGCCATCGCAAACGTTATACTCCAAAGGCCAAGTTTTCCACTTGGTTATTCACGATTGCAAATAATCTGGCTCTCAATGCCCTTCGGGATCGCAAGCGCCGACCGGTCCAGCCCTTGGAGATCAGCGAATCCGGCTCCCTCTGCCACGAGCCGCAGCAACCGCTGGCCGATGCCCACTCCTCGACTTCCTTTCCCGCACGCCGCCTGCATCAGGAAGAACTTGCTCTTGTCATCCGCCGGGCACTGGACACTCTCAACGAACGTCAAAGGCTAGCGATTATCCTCAACAAATACGAGGACATGAACTATGCCGACATCGCCCAAGTCATGGGTCTGACTACCAAAGCTGTCAAGTCCCTTTTGAGCCGGGCACGAGCGAAGCTACGGGAGTGTCTGCAGGGTTATATTGAAATAGATGGGGATAGTTCCTCGGCCTCCTCTTGCGAGGATGGTCCACCCCACACCGCATCGAGTCCCTGAGGTGGTTATGCCGGAATCCCCCCACCCTCCCCCGCAACCTTCCGATCAGCCTCCTCAGGACCCCCTTGAGGAGGAATTGGTCGCTTAT
The DNA here is from genome assembly GCF_013694095.1 of Thermogemmata fonticola. Taxonomy (NCBI): domain Bacteria; kingdom Pseudomonadati; phylum Planctomycetota; class Planctomycetia; order Gemmatales; family Gemmataceae; genus Thermogemmata; species Thermogemmata fonticola. The sequence goes on from NZ_JACEFB010000001.1 coordinate 765,692, forward strand.
TTGGATGGCGAGCTGCCCGAGGATGAGGCACGCCAGATGGAGCAACGCTTGGCTGCCGATCCCGAATTGCGCCGCCGGGCCTTGCTGTTGAAAAAGACTTACGACTTGTTGGACTATCTTCCGCTGCCAGAAGCCTCGCCGGACTTCACCACGCGCACCCTGGAGAAAGTTCCTGCGCTGCGTTCTGCTGCCCCTTCTTCTCGATCGGACGCGGCGGCGGTGCGTCAAGCCATACCTTCCACGTCGCAGCCTGTCGTGATGGCAGCGACCGGCCCCTTGCTGCTCCCCTCGACCCGTTGGCTTGCTGCGTGGAAACAACTCTGGATTGCGGCACTCTGCTTGACTCTTGGTTCGCTGGGCGGTTATGGCTTGCTCACTTGGGTGCTATCCGCTCCATCCCCATCTCCTCGTCCGTCTGCATCCGACGAGCCATCGTTGACCGATCACCGGCTCATCGAGATGCTCCCCTACTACATTGGTGTCGATGATCTGTCCTTCCTCCTCCGCTTGGCGGAACCAGAATATTTCGGCGATGATCCCTTGGTAGAACACGGGATTAGCCGGCCGCCAGCTCAAATGGAGGGCTTCGAGCCACCTTCCTCCACTACATTCGCCCAACTGGTGGAAGAATTCCGTCGTTTAGCCCCCAACCGACAAGCGGCCTTGCGAGAATTGGACCGCGAGTTGTTTGCCCAGGATCCTGCAGAACGAGAATACCTGCTCCGCATTTTGGAAGCCTACGCTCTATGGCTCTCCCGTTTAGCCCCCGACCAGCGCCGATTTATTCTTTCAGCGGGCGATACCGCCCAACGATTGCAGCGAGTCCGCGAGATTCGGGAGCAGCAATGGCTAGAAGCCCTGCCAGTGGAGCAGCAGAAACGCATTCGCAGTCTCTCCACACAAGAGCGCATCGAGACGATCCGCCGACTCAAACGCCATGAAACAGACCGGCGTGAGTCCTGGTCTTTTATCCGCCGTCATGCCGAGGAGATTGCCGCCAATCGTATCCCGTGGCCCTTTCATGATGAGGCACTCCGCAAAGTCGTTGTGGAGTTCGCCCGGCAGGCGTTCCAACTCGACGAACCGGGCAAGGAACGGTTGACCGCCAACGAAAGGCAGCGTTATGTGGCTGCCCTCCATACTGCGGAACAGGCCGGTGGTTCAGCGTGGTTCAGTTATGGTCGGGAGGTTTACAATCTCTCGCGCAAATATGAGCGCTTTTTGCTTCCTCCGCCTCGGAGTCAACCCGTGTTGGACCACACCGATCTCGGCCCGGCGGCTCGCTTCTTCGAGAAAGGCCGAGCCCAAGCCGTGACCGCCCCGTTCCGCGGAAAGTGGCCGGAATTCGCCCTGGCGGTCCTCGATTACTCCAACTCACTACCCCCGACAGAACGCCCGAAACTGCCGCCGCTGGGGCCTGCTCGGCTGGAGGAATTGCGTGAACCGCTCCGGCGCGTCATTGAACAGGAACTTTGGCCGAAATTGCGGCCTCGGGAACGGGAGGCCTTGACTGCTGTCGAAGGGAAATGGCCCGATTACTGCCGGGAATTGCGTAAATGGGCAGCACTTCACGATGTGAGTTTGCCAGGTATCATGCTGCCAGGCTCTCCGCGGCATTGGGAAACCCTCTACGGGGCGAGATTACCTGGGCCGGGTGCTCCTCCCGGCCTCAAATTCCCGCCCTTCCCTCCTCCTATCCCCAATCGTAAGTGAAAAGGCCAGGAGAGGGACCGGAAATTGCCTTGCTGGATCGAGGTACGAGATGCCGAAATCCCTGAGATAACCTTAGGAACGTCTCACCCGGAAATTAGCGCGGAAGGATCGGCAGCAGAGTGATATACTGCCTATAGAGTGATGTTCGGCAGACCCGCTACAGAAACATCAGGTGCCGAGCGACCCACACGAGGTTCCCCCACATGGTTATGCGCAACGGTCGGGATTCGGGCAACGCCCAGCAACATTGGTGGGATGATTTGCCACCCGCCATCCGGCGCCGCTTTCGCAATGTGATCCAGGAACAGTTGCTTCAAGAGGAAGAATGGAATTCTCCTCCGGCTTCGCCGGTAGTGCGGCCCACGACTCTGCCATCGGAGGGGAGCGAACGAGAGTTTGTCTGGGACTTGCTGCGACTGACCGGGACTTTCCTCTTGGTGATTTTTATCGTTCTGCTACTGATGCTCGGATGTGTCACCTTCCTCAGCAATGGGGGGCATCCAGGACCTTGGCCATTTTGAAGCCTCACGGGTCCAAGATTTCATCAATCAGCCGAAATACCGCCACCTGACGCCGATTAGGATTATTTGGGTCCACGGTCATGGCACCGATGTAAATTGTGCGCCGGCTTCCTTGAGGCAACAATTCTTGCACAATGGTGGGTCCCCCTAGGACTCCCGAAGTTTCCTGGCCATCCCATAGAAACCCTGGCAAGGGTTTTTGCCAGATGACCTGCCCGGTCTGCGGATGAAGGCAGACGGCCAATCCCTCTCGGCTGACTGCATACACCGCCAGGGGAAGGCCGCCCAGCTTGGCCACTGCGGGCTGACTGGTCACAGACCCTCCAATACTTACTCGCCACTTCTGCTCACCGCTGTGCCGATCGATAGCATAGATCGAGCCATCCCGGCACGCAGCGTAGACATGGAAAGCGTCTCCAGCCAAGGCCGTATGAACCCCTCGTGGCAATTCCGTGCGCCAAACCTCAGCACCACTGGCAGCATCCAGACAGACCACCGCTCCACTTGGCTTTTCTTCCCGACGTTGGCCTTTCTCCTCCGGGTACTCGTGAGTATCGGCTCCCAGATTCCCCGTCCCCACCCCGTAGTACACTCGCTGATCCAAAACCAACGGCGCGGCGAAGGAGCGGAGCTTCAGATCGGTGCGCCAGAGTTGTTTTCCTGTGGCCACATCGAGGCAAATCGCCGCCGTGGAGTACAATCCGCTCCCCAGGTATAGCCGGCCGCCCGAAACAGCGGGAGCACCATCAACATGCAAGCCGTTTTCCAATCCGCCCGCGACGTGCCAACGAACGCGGCCATCCACAGCAGTGACGGCGTAAACTCCGTCATCGCCCGCTGGGAAAATAACCATGTCCTGGCTTACCACCGGCGTACCCTCCGTGTGACTGGTGGTGCGGAAAGGTTGCGCCCACCGGGGTTGACCCGTGAGCGCATCCAAAGCAAAGAGGCGGCAGCCGCTATGCTCATGCAGCCCTTCCCCGCAATACACCACACCGTTAGCCACCACGGGAGTGCAGTATACCGGCAAAAGGGGTTTGTCCTCTCCGTCGTAACTCCAAAGCACTTTTCCATCTGCACTATCCATGCAAACAATACGTCCCCCACCGCTCAGCCCTGCTTCCATGATCCCGAAGTAGAGCCGTCCCTGATCGACCACCACTCGGCTTAGCACTTGCCCGCGTAGAGCCAGCCGTTGATCACCGTCCTGTTCGTAGGCTTCTAAGGCCTCGGCCTGAATGAAACGTGGGCCTACCACCGTTGTGCCACCGCCACTTTCTGTCACAACCGTCCATTGGCCCGGAACCGAGGATGATTGCCAGACCAACGCCACGAGCAGGCAGGCCGCCAGAGTTCCCATGGCCACGGACTCCCCCGATAAGCTGAGCCTCCGCTCTGTCCCTAAGCCACTGTTGCCCTCCCACCACGCAGTTCCTCGCCGGTAGAGGGCGTAAAGCAACGCCGCAACGACGGCAAGCCCAATGCAGGTGAATTCCCGCATCGGGGGTGTCACTGCTGTGCGTAAATCAGCCCACCCCATCGTCAGCGCGACACATATTCCCGCGAAAACGCTCACACCAACAAGACTTAGCACTTCAGCGCGCGATGGCGGCGCCGTGACCGAAGGATCGGCATTGGCCAATCGGCGATAGCGAATACCCGCCCAGATTAAGCCCAGTAGGGTGATCCCCAACAAATACACTGTCAACGCCTGCAAGCCCCACCACCATCCCTGCGGCAGATAGTTTTGCAAGAAATAATGGACTAGAGCCAAGGTGCTATTGAGACTAGCCACGGTCAAAAAGGCACGCCAGCGCTTCCAAGCAATAGCCAGGCGAGCGAATACCCCCGGGAAAACCGCGGCGATGATTGCCAACGGGCCGACCAACACAAACGAGGGAATAACACCCCATAGTGTCTTTCCCCGACTGTAGTGGCGGGACATCTTCGGTTTCGGCGAATTACCATCAGCCGGTGACTGAGGCGGCTTATCCTCCGATGCAGGAGGCCCATAGCCAGGTTTTGCTTTCTCATCCGGCTTAGGGGGGACGGCACGCCGCGCCAACCCGTCCTCGATGATACGGATCAATTCGGCACTACTGCCGGCAAAAGTTCGGCGGAGATAAGGCTCCCCGTGCAGAAAAGCCCAGCGAACCGTTTTGCCGGATTCGTCTTCAAACCCCTGGAGTGAAAACCAGCTTCCCTCCACAAACGCCATGGCCTGATACCGCTTGCCGCGCTTGCTAGCGAAAAACACTACCTGCCGGCGAGCATCCAAACGGTCCAAGATCGTTTGCGTATCGTTGGCTTTCTTCGCTTCCTCATCCCCGCTCATATTTACTGCCAACTGTTGGAAGGGCGGCTCGCCCTTCAGGAGCCGTACCACTTGAAACACTACCGCAGGTTTACCAGCATCCACACGAGTCACCTTGGCGACAAAGATGTAGCGTTCCGTCTCCAGAACTTCCGCGAGCGGAGTCAGGCGCGTGATGACGGCTTGAACCTTCCCAGCCACAAGGAACCCTAACCCCCCGACCAGGAGGACCAAGGCCGCCATGACTCGACTAGCCCGACCCGATGGATGCTCAATGCTCATGACCGGAATCCCTTACCTTAGCTCGACAGCGTCCAATCCGAAAACTGCCGTTGAAGAACATTCAGGCAGCAAGTGGGAGCGCGGATTCTCAGGGAGTGGGACTGCGATCCGCTCACATAAGGCAGGTCATTCATCCCGACAATCAACTTTATCTTACAAATCGCGGCAGCCTACCGCCACGCTACCCTCTTCACGCCCCATAATCCCACACCACTAACTTCTGCGGCCGGCTCTCGTTTCCCGGCTTGTTCCGTGAACTCTACCCCGACTGGTTTCCTCGTCTGTCATGGACATCGATAAGCAACAGCAACGCCGCCGACGCGTTGGCTTCCCTACCGCGGCTCGTTACGACTCAGCGTCGCGGTAATACCCCTTCATGGATCCAAGGAGACCTTGCGTTCCTTTTCGGCATGCAGATAGTGCTGTAAATCCTGAACCACTCGCTGACGGAAGCGCATGTCCTGGGCGCCGAGCCATCGCTGGACCTGGGGAGTCAGCCGATACCCATCGCCAAGAACACCTCGCACCACGATATCCACGAGACGAAGAGGTTGCAGAGTCCAGAAGCGATTGGTGGAACCGTGCACAGGCAAGGGTCGCAAGCGCTGGAAGAGTTCCTCATACCGTCCGAGGCGGCGGGTGGATAGGAACGCCAGAGCCGTCGCATAGCTATAGGCAGCCTGCATATACTCCCGCGCCCTCAATTCTGAGTCATCATTTGCCGGCAAAAATAGATAGTCCCTCGCGGCATCGAGAAGAGGATCGCTCCTGTCTGTCTCCTCCAATGCTGCCCACACCGTGGCCGTGGCTAAGCGGTGTTCCCAAGTGGAGGAAGTCTCCGGCGGTTGGAAATGCTCGCACCTTTCGGCCAACTCTTCCAGTTCCCTTTGTAAACGGAATCGCCGGAACACATCGGCCAACAGAAAAATGACACTGCCCATTACGGGAACCACATCCAGCAGATAAGGTTGCGCTTGCCGCCACAGTTCCGCTAGGAAAGGCCCCGCCATGCCTTCCGGCCAGCGTACCATAGCTCGTGCCAGATTCTCTATCATCCGACATTGCACTTCATCCCGGCGTAGATAGGTCAGGCGAACGATCCGGCTTTCGCCGGCATCCGGCCAAGCAGCGGGCAAAGTTTCCCAGGCCTTTGGCACCAGTCTCAGCATCCGTTCTAAAATGGCGGCGGGAAATAGTGCTGCCAATTCGCAGAGCGCAATGAGGATGCGGCAAGTTCGCAGGCTATCGCTGGACTGCTCGCACATGCGCAACAGTTCTTCTGCCTCAGATGTCACTCCCCCGGCGTTCGTTCGCTCTAGGAGCACAGCCAAGCGTTCCCCTATCGGATCATCACCACGCAAGGGAGCCAGCTCCCAAGAGCGCAGCGGTCGTGAGAGCCGGAAGGGGTCCAGGATGCGGGAATGCTCGCAGAGTCGATCCACCGCGTAGCGCGCGATGGGGGAAAGGCTTTGCCGCTGTGCCCACCAATCCGCCGGCAAGAGGGGCTGAGGCGGCCCTCCCTCCCAGACTTCTTGCATACGCCAACGGAAAGCAGCAGCCACGCATTGCAAAGCCGCCACCATCTCATTGTCCAGTCCCTCACAACTTCCCCGTGTGTTGGTAACCCATACCTCGGCACGACGCCGTTCCCCCACCGCCGCCAGCCCCCACGCCCACATCTGGTATGCGATCTGGCCGGTTGCTGCCGTCTCGCCATCCAGTCCCTCCACACGTAGCGGACCTGCCGGATGCCGCATTACCCAGTCCAGCATCTGGTACCTTTGGCGGATCAGCCATGTACACGCGGTGTTCAGGTATTCGGGATCATGGTTCCCCACAAAACGCAAAAACGAGGGAACATCGACGTCTAAAGCGTGACCCTGTTGAGTCAGGCGCTGCATCAACTGATCCAACCACCGCGCTAGAAGGAGGATATCCCCTTCACATAACTGAGAAGCTGCACATGCGGCCAACCAAACGGCACGCATAGGCATCTCTCCCGCATGCCTTTCCACGAGTCGAATCAGACAGGGCAACAGACGGCGCACATCTTCCCCCGTCTTTCCCTCCACAGCCAAGCGTACCAGAAAAGCCGCCGCTAACCTGCCTGATGAGGTATCCTCCGGTCTTACCTGCCAGAATGTCGGATGGAACACAGCCTCCACAGAAGCACGAGCCATACGCAGCTCTACGAGCCACCATGACTCGCACCACCGCAGGAGGTTACCAGTCCGGCCTTCCCACACTGCCATCAGCCAGCACAATGCTGCATCCTGAAGGTGGCCGGAGGATTGCTGCCACCGAGCTAGTTCCGCCCAGCCTTCTGCCAGGCGCATCGTCGATCCCGCTTCCTCGGCGGTCAGCAACCATTGGCACAACTCTAACCGCCGCAACGTCCCCCCTGCCCGCCAGCTCGCCACGTCGGACGCTCGCGCCTCCTGACGTGGTATCGGGGCAGGAGCAACTCCCCTTCCCTCCTGAGAGGCAGATTCGCTTCCGGGGTTAGCAGAGGACGCCCATTGATCACCCGCATCTTGGACACGACGTCGCCGTTTCTTCCAGCTTGCTTTCAAAAGCTCCCGCAAATATCGTCCAATCTGGGCCCACATTCGCCGCCAGAATGTCAAGCCTCCTGGCGCTGACTGAGCGGGCAAAGGCGCCCATCGGTGAGTTGAAGGTAACAAGCGAGGCAGTGGTAGAAGAGAAGTTGCTTCCTTCCTCTCAGGTGACACCTTGGAGTCAGAGTTAGTAACGGTCCACGTAGGTGTCTCTTCATTCTCTTCCTCATGGATCACTCTCATATGGATGGAGGGGGGAACAACATACTCCACCCATGAAGAAATCGGCTGAAAGTCCCCAACTGGCACTTGGTGGCAGCGGGAGGTCCCATCAGAGCACCTTTCCACCCAAGTCATGGCATTGTCGCAAACCCCCGCTCGCCGCCTCCGTTCAGCCACTCCGAGCACCGGCCGCCACTGCCAACCCACGGGCCAAAAAAGCAACGGGATTTCTGGATCGGCGACGTAGGCCTCCGTACCTTCCGGCAACCGTGTAACGACGCCCATTGTTCCCGAGTTATCCCAAATCAGCCATCCATGAGCATGGCCTCTTTGAACGCAAGCCACCTTGATTTGACTCAACGTTCCCTGATCCATGTGCTGACACTGCTGCCAGAATTGTGTCACCACATCTGCCGGGATATACCACAACGTTGGATCATGCCTCTCGTCCTTTGTTTCCGACCAACGCAAGCGTAAGGGAACGACATGATGGAAGCTCTGAACACGGGAAACAGCCTGAAGGATCGTCACCTCGCCTTTCAACTCCTGAGAAATGGTTGGCTCTAGAACAGGGAGTGGCGCTACAATTTCCAGATGGCGAACTTTTCGGGAGGAGTCAATGACACACAGGCCTTGCCGAGGAACTGGAATGTGATCGATCAAGGGATGCCGATATCCCCATTCCACCCACCGCTTCGGCGCTTGTTCGCGGTAGGCGCGTAACCCCGTCCTGCATTGCCACAATTCGAGAAGATGAGGAGATACCGGAGAAAGCAACCCCCACACGAGCCGCGAAATGGAATCAACGTGGATAATCTGCAAGTAGCTTTCCAAGAAAAAGCGGCTTCGGGCCAACTCCGCCATCCTTGCTGCCGGAATGCAGATAAGGACCGTCTGAGTACCACATGCTTCGTGGCATCGTTCCAAAGGGAGAATTGCCGCCCAACATAGACTCCGGGAAAACCGCAGGGGTGGTATCTCCTTTTGCCATGACACCCCAAAAGAGGCTAAGTCTTCCAACACCTTATGGGAAGGCAGTACAGGGAACAGCAACCACACCCGGCCTTCCTGATCCACAGCCCACTCCACGGCCCGCTTGGACCATTCGGGAGGGACAAGGCCGCGGTCTACGGCGAACTGCACGATTCCAAGGTGCGGAAAACAGAGAATTCCCATACTGTCAGTCTAGCTCGAATTATCCACCCCTGCCGATAGAATTGTTCATCTCACGCATCAGCTGAATTGGCGATCATCGATCTGAAAAATAGAGAAAACATAGGACTCTTGAAGGGAACATCCTAGGCCGCCTTCCAACAAGACTTCTCCCTTGTCACCGCAAACCGCCAAATAATGAGACAGTCAGCCAATCGCTGCCTACTGTAAGATGATTGCTGTTTTGCGCATTATTGGGTCACACTGGTGCAGACCTCTTTGATATCATTAATGATTCGTCTCCGCAGAAGATATTCATTTTCAATTTGCCAATCAGTCATCAATTTACCTCTATCATTTATCAATATCGAATTACCACCTAATATAACATCTAAAGCATATTTAATAGACTCTGTAATCTGTATGTAATCCAGAGATATGTATTCATCCGAGCTAAAACTATCTGAAATGTGAATGTTCCCACGCGTACAATCCTTGAAGTAGCGATGTATATAACTTATTGCCAAATTGTCTCCTAGACAGCTTATGCTCTTAATATAATTTACCACCACTCTCACATAACTATTTTTCTCGATATTACCTTGAATACCTGGTTTTAAATTCAGAATATATTTATGCAATCTTTCCAACTCTGTCTCACGCCGCTGCACATCTCCCGTCATGCATGCTACTGAAGCGCTGATGCGCACTCGTATTAGCGCTTCGGTGAGTCGAGGAGATTCTGGCTTCTCGTCATGCCAATAACTCCAAGGTCGTAACTCGTGACGAATATACATGATGACTTCCGAATTATGACAGATACGCTCCAAGTATAGGGCAACAGGTACTAATTCGCTGAGTAACATGAGAGCCAATGGCACACCATCTTCATCACAGTGGCGTAGAATATCTACATGCTTACACAATACGTTTAACAGATCATCAATCCACCTTTGCTGACCATACAATCCGACAAAGTGAAAGGCACGGGTATATATGCTTCCCAGTTCACTGACTTCTTGCCGATAATCCGTAGAGTTCTTGCTTACAGAGAATTCGTTAAATAACTTCCCGAGTTTATCGATGAAATCTGACCACAACCACAATAAATCCGATGACTCCGCCGAATATATATGGGCGAGAGTTTGCCGAAGCGAATACAAATATCCCATCATACTTGAGTCATCATATGTTTCCCTCAAGTAAACTAAGATTGCGTCCTCTTGTATCAGCGGCTCGAGTAACTCCGATTTTTGCAGCAAGCGATTCACAACGTAATATGCCATGCGAGAGACAACCAATTCTGTTGGCAGTTGCTCACATTCTGATCTAAGTTCATCAATAATTTGACGTATGTCGGGAGGTAATTTCGATGTAGGTGGCAATTTACTAATTGCCTCATTGATGCGATGTTTATAAGATTTATCAATTATAGAAACATATAATTGTCCTATGTCATAACTAATCGCTTCTTTATTTGTAAATACTTGCCTCAACTCTTTTCCTGCCGTTTCTAACCATGTGTTACATTCAGAAGACATTCCAAGTCGAGCCGCAAGATACGCAAACAAATAGTAAGCATATGGGAGATATCTGCTCTCACCACCAGAAGATGATGAACTGATCCACTGAATTACATCATTGAGTAAATTATTTAATATCTCTTTGAATCCTTGTAGCGCTTGTTGATACTGCAAACTCCCACAAAGGAGGAACTGTGGCAAATCGCAGAGTGCAACCGACGGATCATTATAGAGTCTCTTTAGCATATGATCCGCACACCGAGATAACAGGAGAGGATTATTAAGCTTTTGACTCAAAAGGCGATAAGCCAACCACTGTCCCCGTAACGGCATCAACTCCTGATTTTCCTCCAAAAATCGCTGAAACGCTTGTAAGAAATCTGCCGTAGAATGTTCCGGATACCGTAAAGTCCAATACATGAAGCTGGCGAGGAGACGCTGAACAACACGGCGGGTGAATAAGCGATTGTTGAGTACCTTCTTCCATTCTTTCACAGAAGGTATAGGCTGGCCTTGCCATTCGGATTTAAACCATCCTTCGACAAGGGGAAACATATTTGCCGGTTCACAATGCCAGAGAGCATGGAGCCAACACAGAGTCGATTGGTCCAAACAAGAAGCTTGAATGTATGCCCGAGCCAACTCTGGCCACAGCCGAACACGCTCCGGATCGTCCAGTCGGCTTCCCGGCACCTGTAAAAAACGCTGTTCTAACTCCCTGAACGATGTATTGTGCGGCAATGCCATATCAGCCGGTTGTTGCGCCTCGGTTTTTGGGGCTGTTGGCGTTTTGCTACTTTCCGGTGAAGATGATGATGTCTTTCTCTGGCTATCCCCGGTTGTCGGTTTATTCCCGACGTGTTGATCGTACGGACGAGCTTCTTCATCTGAGGAAGCAGAGGGTGAAGGAGAAGCGGAAGGGGATCCTCCATCATCAGGTCCCGGCGTGACCCCTGCCTGCTGTATATCCGAGGGCCAATCAAATACGGTGGCATCCACCCATTCTTCCAGAGCGACACGGTGTTGGGTTATGATGTAATCGATCCATTCGCTAAGACGCCGGAATGCACCGAGCGACAATACACAGGGTTGAAATGCATGATTGTCTAAGGGGCGGAGCCAAACAATTTGTTCAGCATCTGCCACAAGCAATCGCTGGAGGGTTTCACTGCGCAGAGGAGGGTGTAAGGCATAACCTCGCGGCAAATATATGTTCCGGACCAAAGGATGGGTTACATAGGGGTAAGCCATATCGAGGTCCAATATTGGTGGCGGCTGGGTATCTCCATGTGTCTCCGCATACAGAATAATCCATTTCACTTTTTCCTTGCCTGGCGTCTCAGCAACAGCGAAGCTCAAACGATTGAGGATATCTTCTTTCGCCCCGCGCAGCCACTTCTCAAAGTCGTGTTGATGCTGCGCCGGTATCAACCATAAGGAAGGTTCAACACGAGAGGGATCACTTGGGATAAGCCGTAACGGGATAGGGATTTTGGACACTTGATCTTGCGCTTGCCATAGGCAGCGTTCTAAGGGAATCAGGATATCCAAAGATTGATAGATATTTTGGAATGGAGCATCGTCATAGAATTCCCAATGGTGCGGTGCGCGGATGAACAGGCGGCGATTTTCTGGAACGGAAATGCGTTGCGCTAAGGGATACTTCCAACCAAATTCCACCCAACAACGAGGAGTTTGTTCATAGTATGCAAAAATGGATTTCCTTTGGGAAATGATGTCTGACTCTAAAGCTTTCAACAGTGTGTAATATGGCGGCTGATTGACATGAAGTAGAGCAATAAATTCATCGCTAAATACTTGACGATAGCAGAGCAATGCCATGCGGTCATTTTCGAGACGTAGTATTTCCTCAACTACCACTCTCAGGTTTTCTTCGTCTTTGATCTCAAATATCACATTGCCGATTCTCTCAGCTCCCTGTCCACCCGGATTTGTATTTTTATCCAATGGTATAGCCTGATACCAACAGTGGGCAGAAAATACCTGTCCCGTAGGGTGTCGAGAACTCCGGTATATCCCCAAAGTGTCGAGCAGCTCGACCGTCTCATTCGGCAAATCTTGGTCACACTCTAGAAACACATGGCCATCTTCCCCGTAGGAAAAACGCGCGGGTCTTGTCATGATTTCCAGAGGCACTATACCGCCTTGTAATACTAGCTGCAGCACACTTATATGAGGAAAATCCAAGATCATAGAGACACCTCAAAAATGCAGATCTTCATTGACTAATCAATCTCAAATTGATACTCCATCCTTATGGGCACATGGAAGAACAGATTTATAGTTAAGTTGTAATGGATCCTTTGCACCATAAGAAGATACGCCGCCTCAGGGGCCAATCCAGCCTATGTATGATGAGTATGAGCTAGTGCTTCTGAGCTATCGGTTGGCGTGGGAGTGGTTCTGGAACAGATGTCGGCGCAGATACCTGTTCACTCTCGCGGGTGATGATCAACTCTCCAAGGTCTGTGGGATCGCGCCCTAACAATTTCGCCACTTGCTCCCGATGCAAACGTTCGTGTTCCAGCGGCAAAGCGTCCGGATCGGAATGCAATTTGACGAGGATGTCGTGTTTGCCGGTTTGGGGATTGCGGCGGAGTTGGATGATCAACTGAGCCATTGGGCAGACTCCTCAGTCCACGGGGAAACAGGCTGGGATAGTTTAGGGGGAGTAGGAAACCGAGATCTCCCGCATCTCTGGCAGAGGCTCACAGGACTCTGCCGCCAAATGAGGTTGGGCTTTCCCTTCTCCCGGATAGCGTTTCCGGAGTTCTTCGATAATTTGCCGCACACGTTCTCCTTCGATGGTTTTTTTCTCCAGCAATTCGGCCCGGATTGCCAACAATTCGTCTTTGTATTGCGTGAGAATGGCTGCCGCTCGCGCTTGCGCTTGAGCCAAGAGATTGTTGATCTGGCGGTCAATGGCTTCGGCCATAGTACCGGAGAGAATGTTTCTGCGTCCTTGCTGATCCCGGAAGGTCCGTAGAGGTGCGGGTAATTCGCTCATTCCGCAGGCTTCGACCAGGGTGGTCGCGAGTTCGGTGGCGCGGGCCAGGTCTGAGCGGGGATCGCCGAAGCCGCTAGCACCGGTCGAGACATCGCCGAGGAGGAGCCGCTCCGCCTCAATGCCGCCGTAAAGGACGCACAGGATATCGAGCAATTCCGAGCGCATGTGTCCGATTTTGTGCTTGTCTTGTTTGTATTGGGTGAAAAACGGCGCCCAAGGGACATCGCTTTGGATGGTTACCTTTTCGGGGGGCGGATGGTGAGGGCAGAAAATAGCCACCAGGAAGTGGCCGGCTTCATGGGTGGCGACGACGATGGCATCCTGTTCGCGGAGAGTCAGGCGATCTTCAAACTCCGTCAATCCGCGTTCGATGAGTTGGGGTGTCGTAGGTCCAGTGATGTTTTCCCTGAGACGCAGGCGCGCCACGGCCCGACACAGGGCGTTCAGGTGGTCCCCGCTGAAGGGGGTTCCTGTAGCCGTCATGTAATTTTCACCGGTTCTCCGCACCGCATAATCCAGGGCTTCCTCGGTCATCGCGAGTTGCATTTTGGAGTTATAAATAGCTAGGATCGCTCGCCGATCTTGTTCGTCGGGATAGGGTATGTGCAGGTGATACTCGAAACGTCCGGGCCGAAGCAAAGCGGGGTCCAAGGACTCTACGAAGTTGGTCGTTCCCACGACGAAGACGAGTTCGTCTTTGTGAAAGCCGTCCATTTCCGTGAGGAGTTGATTGACCATCGAGTGTTCGACGCCGCTGCCCGTGTAGGTTCCGCGTGCTGTGGCGAATGAGTCGATCTCATCGAAGACGATGATCGCCGGGGCAGATTGGCGGGCCTGGCGGAAGATGCGGCGGAGGTTTTCCTCACTTTCCCCGACCCATTTGGACTTCAATTCGGGTCCAGAGACGATGATGATGGCAGCACCGATGCTGGCGGCGATCGCCTTTGCAAAGAAGGTTTTGCCCGTTCCTGGCGGTCCCCAAAAGATCATGCCGCGGGGGATCAGCTCTTCAAGGCGGGCGATTTCCGTGGGGTCGTGCGTCTGATCTCTCCGGGCAAGAATATCGAGGATCTCCGCTTTCAGGCGGCGTTTGACTCGTTCGTAGCCCCCGATATCACGGTCCAAATCGACGTCAGGGATTTCCATGCTCGGTCCGAGTGTGGCCTGCCGCAATTGTGCCAACACCGGTCGGGGATCGGAAGGATAATCTTGGCCCTGCAAGGTGGAGAGAAGTTTCCGCAATCGTACCGCATTGACGCCCGATACGTACTTGTACAGCAGCCATTGGGAAAACTGGCGGCCGAATTTGCGGCTTTCTGCTTGGGTCACCAAATACCGTAAACGATCCCGCGGCACCCCCAATATGGTAATGTGCACGGGGAAGAGATTTTCGATCACTTTCGGAATGGGAAAGGACGGGTCTTTGAATCCGAGCCAGACGATCTCTGGGTTTTCATAGAGCAAAGGGATCACTTCACGGGCATCGTTGGTAAGCCCTCCTTGGGTGGTGGTGAGCAAATCGAGGTGAGGCAAAACAATGACCCGGCGCTCGACGGCACCTCGGACCGCCTCGCGGAGTTGTTGGATCATCAGGGCGGTCAAGCTCGAGGGTTGCATCCCTCCGCTCTGTTCACCGCCGGCTCTTCCCGGTCGTCCATCCAAATACAAGCAGGGCAATCGGACCTGACGGAGGCGATCGCGTAGGCACATGAAGAGATAGGGCGTGACCTCCTTGTCGCATTCAATGAGAACCGGGAGGCCACGCTTGAGTCGATCCTCGGCTTGAGCTAGCTCGCGGACGTAAGCCGCTTCTACCGCCTGCTCGACGGTCAGTTGTTTGGGTAATTCGCTTTCCGGGATAAAGGTGCTCATAATCCGTACTGGAATATCCTCTTCTGTTTTCCTCAAGTACACTCACGTTAGGGTTCCGCTTTCCGCCTCCCGCGAGAGAGAATCAAGTGATGCAATCTGCTAAGCGCAAATTCACACTTCCAGTTTAATCGTCAACTCGCCCGTAGTCGTATCTTCGTGGATTTCGCGAATCTCGCCCATTTGACGGGCTTTGATTTTGATCGCCTCCCGCATCACTTGATTGACAACAGCGTCCAATTCGCTTTCGATTTTCTGCAGGATGCGTTCACATTCATCGGCGACGCTTCTCTGCAGGTCCTCTTGGGTTTCGGCGAATCGTTTCGCAAGCTGCTCTCGCAACAATTCCATTTCTGCCTTCCGCACTTTTTGGGGAGATGCATCCGCATACACAGGCACATTCTTCTCTTGAGTGTGTGTAACCTCCTGCTCCTCTTGCACCGTCACGGTGACTGTTCCGTCAGAGGGGTCGACTGTGATCACCCCTTGACCTTGCCGGCGTCGCATGGTTCCATCAGGCTGTTCAACGAAGCCGCGTTGCTGGAGAGCTTGCCGCAGCAGTCGGGCCATCTCGACGGCAGGTAGCACTTCCAAAAGTTCCAAGCGCGTGCTGATGCCATCTCGGGCTTCAAGGACCCGTGTTTCGGATTGCCGCAGTCTGAGACGATAAGCCAAACTCATTTTTCTTCTCCCTAGGGGGATCGAGGGACTCTAGTTCTCCATGCTCCGTTGAATTGAAGTGCTTTGATTCCTCGTAACTTCGCGAATAAGGGTGTTAGACTTTTGACACTTCAATGTGGTACCTGAGGCTCATGGTTTGCTCCTCCCTGCAACTTAGAGATTTGTCTCCGCGGACGCAGAGTCTCCTCCACAATTCACTCGCACTCGCTAGTCCGGTCCGATTCGGCTAGCGGGGTCGAGCAAGTTAGGTTGGCTCTGGATACATGCACACGCCCGACCAGTTCATCTCCCCGATGTTCTTCCCATTGCCGCAACCACCATTGTGCTATGCGGTAGTCTTCATCCCAATATCCAATATTACGGTAGTGTAGCGTCCAGCGGTGAAGGATATTGATCAAAGTGAGTGGAGCTATCAAGGCCTGTCGGGCTTTCATACGTTCCTGTACAGTACGTAATCTACCGATTTGTTCATCTATCTTTACGTTGTTTTGCCGCCTGTCCTGAAGTTGGGTAAAAGCGGGAGTCAGCCTCGCCACGGCTCGCAACAGAAACAAGGCGAGATCGGGGCGACCGGCTTGCTCCGCATCGAGCAGGAATTGGCGATAGATCAAGTAGGTGGCTACGTTCCGTTGTACCAACTCTTCCACGTCTTCTGTGTTTAGAGGAAAGTCCTTCACGAGACGCTGAAAAAGGTGGTTCTGCAATGCTTCGAGGAAAACAGAGCGTAATCCTTGAAAACAACGAGCAAATGATGGGCTGTCCACCAGATTCGCCTTAGCATACCAAGGCATGTCATCCAATTGGGATAGGGAATGCTTAGAGATTTCAGTCCTCAACATATGCGGCATGGAAAGCCAGATCCATGGATTGGAATGAAAGGCCCGGAAGGAGCATAGCTTTTTAAACGACTCGGATCGGTGGCTGTGGGCAGTTTGGACACAATCGGCAATGCGCCAGACAACAAACTCGTCCGCGGGGGTTAGGGACTTGACATCGACGGGCGGTTCCCTCATGGCTTGCGCAATCTTCGGATCCGTCGAAGTCCACCAAATGAGAAGACGGAGCGTATTGTGGGAGAAGTGAAGGGTCCGTTCAGCGAGAGGATGGCGTTCCCACAATCGACCGGACTTTTCTTGGCCGTGTTGGAGAAAGGATTCGTGCCAACCTTCGCTCGCTTTCACCAGAAACTCGACAGTGCCTTTGGCCAGGATTGTCTTGAGTAATCGGTCGGCGTTTGCGGACAACTCTTGCTGCGGCGAGGAATGATAATCCCAATTCTGTGTGTGGGGCGACGAGGCCTTACTGATTAGGAAAAGCTTTTTGGCATTGCACAGCAATTCATTCTCGAAGGGTGTGACCCCCACGCGCAGGTTTTTTCGTGGTACATCCATCATATTCATAACACAATACCGTCTCTCACTGTATCAAGGGCTAGAAAACCTAGTTGCGATTCTTTTGCCATCTTCGGATGATCCGCGTACTGGCGGCGGGATACCCATTGACGATAATTTCCCGGCCACGTACGCGAATTTCCAGGGTGTTCTTCTGGAACCAGCGTTCATCCCATGCGCAGCGCGAGGTCAAAAAATGGACCCGTTGGTTCGCGGAACCTATCCAGCGGCGCTGCGTCTCCGGCTGATCACGATCATAGGGACCATCGACCAAAATATCGGTGTGGGCAAGCAAGTTGTGGATGGCTGGGTCTTGTTTTTCCCGCAATTGTTCCAAGGTAAAGCCGCTGAAGAGCAAGACCGTTAGCCCTCGTTCCCAAGCTCCTCGTGCAATTGCGGCTGCCGCGAGAGGTTGGGCCGTAGGTTCGCCCCCCAATAATGTAATTCCTTCCAACTGGTGTTGCAGGCGGCTGCTGTCCAACAGTTCGAGGATTTCCGTCACGGTCATTGGTTTTCCACCAGCGAACGGCAAAAAATCCGGGTTACAACAACCGGGGCAACGCAGGGGGCATCCCTGAAACCAAACGGCAAACCGCCGCCCCGGTCCCTCCGCCTCCGTACAGGGTACAATCTGGGCAATCTGAGCTACAATCTCCGTAGAGGTCAATAAGGACTCGACCCGGCGTTCCGGCCTTTCCAACTGATGTAATTCCTTCGGCGGATCCATAAATTTTTGTCCGAGAGAGCAGGATGGCTAACCCGGTATTTACGGCATTATAGCACGCTGCCTATGTGCACAATACCGGAAGTCCCTTCCTCACCCTGGAGATTTATGGAGATGGGCAAGAAAGTACGCACAACATGCGCATTGGTTACGAGATGCCGGGTGATCGTGGAGGTGCGAAAGGCGCTGGATTGCTGGCTGAAGGCGAGCGGAAGCAGTAATTGATCGGCGGAATGCGGATCCACTGGGGCTTGGGAATGAAGGAAGGCAAGGGCCTCTTCCGCCGCCTCGTCCGCGACGGCTTCCGCAGGTTTCCCTCGCTCGCCGAGGGCAAAGAAGAGGGTGGGCACGGGCGTCTGCCGGAAAACGACAGCGGCCATTGTACCGGGAGATAATGCTTGCCACTGTTCCACTTGCACCACTGTTTTCAGACTTTCGGCATGCAACCGCTCTTTGAGCCGTTGAGCCTGACGTTCGGCAACGGAACGAGGCAGTCCAGCACAAGCACTCCAAACGGTGGCTGTGTCGAGATGCGGACAATCCAGCAACTGCAGGGGAAGGACGGCGGGAGCCGGCTCCAAGAGGACGCGTATTTGGCCGCCGCCACGGGGATAGAAACCGGGACGCACCAATTCCACAGCCACCTTCAATCCCATGCGTAGGAGATATGCCGACCAAGTGAGCTGCAAAAAATGCACGCAGGGTGCATTGGGAACGTGGGTCCCTCCAGTGATCACCACTTCACTGGGCTGGGTCGTTCGCAACAGCAAAGGTAAATAGATCGTTTGCAAGACCAGCGAGACCGCCCCTGCAGTGCGGATATCCCAGCGATATTGACCCGCTTGGACCTGATGCGGTTCAAAATAAAGTGTAGTTGAACCAACCTCACCCCCTTTGAAACGCGCGCGCCCCACTTCGGCGGCGGCCTTGACACAAGTCACATGCTGCGGTTGCAACCCCGGCCGACTTCGTCCTGAACGGATGTTGACCAATTTGAAAGGTTGGCCCGTCATCAACGCCAAGGTCAACGCTGAGCGGACAATTTGACCACCCCCTTCGCCAACCGAACCATCCAATTCTACCATGTGTGTGACCTCTCGCGGCGCCACAGGATTTGACTTCGGACAGTCCCATTCTACCGCTTGGACCAATCTGAGAATGCAGCTCAACTGCCACCTAAGGTGTTCGTAATGAAGCCACGGTCCCACATCCGCCTCAGCTTGCGTCCCGTCCAGAAGCAGCAGATAGCAATGGCTCTAGTTGGGGGCGATACTTGTTCTCTCTCCTTTGCGGGCGGAGGTTTTTATGCGGAGGTGCGGCCTTTCCAACCGATGGGACGGCCAATCAAAGCCAGTAAAAAGGCATACCACTGGATGGCCAATAAAAGAGTGATGGCCAAAGGATGAAACACCACACTTTCCCAGCTGTGGCGGAATCGGATTGCACTATCCCCTCGGACTCCTAGCGCGGCCACAGCGGCGATTCCCCAGAGTAAAAAAGACAGAGCAGCCGACTCTTGGCTGGCGGTGTCCTCAGCGAGCGGGAAGCTGTAGAGCAATGGCCACACAAGCAAAGCCAGAAATGGCACGACCTGGCCACAAAAGAGCACTATCGTCCAGAAGCCGATCTGAGAGGAGCTAGCCATACCTTCGCGGGCGTTTTTTGCCAGCCCATTCCAGACTTCCCGAGCAGAGCGATACATGCGGCACCAGGCCAGAGCGGTTGCGTCGGCAATATCCGTAAGAAAACCATGGCGCCGATAGGCACGGGGTAAGGTCAGGCCGTCATGGCGTGACTGGCGAATGCTTGCATGGCCGCCGACAACGTGATAAGCCTTTTGCGTTGTGACAAACCATTGGCCGCATCCTGCTCCCAGCCCCACCCAACGCCGGCGCCGCATCATCCCCAGGGGGAGAAATCCAAGAAGAATGAAGTGGATCAAGGGCAGAAGCAGCTTTTCCAACCAGGTCACCGTGATTTGCCGCGGGAAGCCGCTCACCAAAGCTGCACCACGAGTTTCGAGAAACCGGATCATCCGCAGAAGCGCATCCGGGTGAAGGCGGACATCGGCATCGAGAAAGGCCAGATATTCATACCGGCCTTGCTGGGCCAATTGATAACAGGCATGCTGCTTTCCACACCACCCCTCCGGCAAGGGCATACCCTGGATCAACCGCACCCGCTCATCCTCTTGAGCTAGTTTCTCCACGAGGTCAGCCGTGCCATCACTTGACTGATCATCGAGAACCACCACCTCGAGAATCACACCGCGGGACGCTAGGACGCTGCGGACACATTCCACGATGTTATGCTCTTCATTACGTGCAGGGATCAGGACGGAAACCGCAGGGGCGGCGGCGTTACTCTCTCCGACCTCTCCTTCAGGTGGGGGGTGAAACTGAGGCCGATTGAGCAAATACATCACGGTAGGTAGGAGAGCACAAGCGAGACAGAAAATGGCAACGATCGTCATGCGCTTCAGTTCAGAAGAGAGGAGTGGCCTAGGAATGAGAACCTCGGAGGTCCACCGGGCTGTCTGTTCCTGTGACCGCCGTGCCTGTAATCACGGTGGACCAAGACACCTTTCCATCCCCGATACCAACCCGATCAAGATACTGAGCCAGAATCTTCTCGATGCATGATTGAGGCATGTTCCGGTCTATAAGTCTCCCCCTTGAAGAAAGCCCGCACCCTTTGCCAGGATTCGTACCAACCACCCACCCCCGTCCGCCCGCTCAGAAGGGTCGCAAAGCGCTCCGCTTGCTGGCGGATGGCTTCCGCCGCTAAAGCGTCCATCGTCTGCTCCAAGGCTTTCGTGATGATCTCCGTCCACTCTTGGGCAGAACGGCCAGAAGGGGCCGACTCGATGGCTAAAGGTGTCCCGATGCGGATCAGTGCTTCCGGCGTGCGTTCTGTCCAAAAGGGATATTCCAGAGCCACGGGTAGAATCAGCCCCTGATTCAGTCGCGCCGCCAAATGGCCTACACCAGGCTCCAACGTCAAGGGGCGTGTCCGAACATCGGCGAATCGCCCTTGGGCTGTCACCCACACCGCATGTCCGGGCCGCGAGAGGAGGCTAATTCCATAACGCAAAAAGTCTGCTGCCCCGCGATATGTGTCTAACTCAATGCCGAGAAAACCCAATCGGCTCAGGAAGCGGTATCGTCCTAAGGCCTTGGCATCGATGAAGGCAAAATGTTCGTATTGGGGAAGCAAGCCGCTCAAAAACACCCCGATCAGAGGGTCCCACCAGGAGGGATGATTCAACACCACAAGCAGGGGTAACGAGCTATCCATGGGAAGAGGGCTGCCGGAGCGGGATAGCCGAACCGCGTGAAAATGTCGGGCGAGGTAGCGGCGGACATAACGGCGGAAGCCTCGGATCAGCCACTGCCAGCGCCGGGGAGGTTCCCGGAGGCGGGATGGAGCTTGATCGCGGATGGCAGCGGACCCGACAGTCATGGCTTACGACGCGGCAAAAGTTGGGGATGTTGCAGCGGGACGCACCATAGCTTTCCGTGCCACCCCATCATGATCGAGGGCATCGGCAGCGATCCAGCCGGACATCAGGACCATGGGCATACCCGGACCGGGATGAGCGGCCCCACCCGCCAGATACAAGCCACGAATATCCGGCGAGCGATTGGATGGCTTGAAGGCTCCACCCCACAGACCATGGCTAGCCAGGCCGTAGATCGCCCCTTGAAGTACATGATACCGTTCGTGAATATCTTGGGGGGTTAAGTGGGATTCCCAGACGATACGCTCTTCGATATCCGGCATTTGCCCCGTCGTCTTGAGTTTCTGAAGGATAGCGCGCCGATAGTCCGGGAACATCCGCTTCCAATCGTGATGGGGGCGTAGGTATGGGGTGTGGACTAGCACATACAATGCTTCTCCGCCGGGAGGAGCCACTGTGGCATCGGTCCGTGCCGGAGCTGCCAAATAGCATGTGGGGTCCGGGGCCGGTTCGCCGCGCTTGTAAATCGCCTCGAACTCCTCGTGAGGATCACGGGAAAAAACGAAGTTGTGGTGCTGAAGGTGATCGTATGCCTGCCGCAAACCTAAGAACAGAACCACACCGGAACATGCTGGTTCATACGGGCGCCGCCGCTCGAAGCGCCGCACCGCTTCCGGGGCCGTCGAGGCCAGCAATTCCCGATGCGTCCGCACACTGTCAGCGTTGGAAACAACGGCGGACAACGCGACCTGTTCCCCACTTTCCGTTTCTATTCCTTGAACGCGGCGGCTCCGATTCTCCACCAAGATGCGGCGAACCCCCGTCGAGGTGCGCAGCTCCACGCCCAGTTCTTGGGCCAAACGGATCAATGCTTCCGCCACCGCCCGAATCCCACCGCGGGGATACCAGACCCCTTCCTGAACTTGCATGCTCGCAATTCCGCACAACACCGCGGGGGAGGCTTCGGGATTGGAACCTACATATTGCGTGAAATGGTCGAACATCTGGGCGACTCGCGGGTCCTGATTGTAGTGGCGCACCGTGGAGGCTACGGAGTAACCCATCCGCATACGCAACACATCCCAGAGGATCGCTGGAGAACCTCCGAATTTGAGGTCCAGCATGTCGCGCATCCCGCCAATAGGCCGCCAGAAGTAGTAACGCTCCGAGATACGATGCAGTCTTTCCGCAAATTGAAGAAACGCGCGATATCCGCTGGCTGCTTGACGATTGGCAGCGAATCGCTCCAAAGCTCCCGCCATTTCGTCGACGTTTTCCCACAAGTCCAGCATACTACCGTCCGCAAAAAAGCAGCGCCATTGCGGATCCAGCCGAATGAGGGATAAGTAATCTTCCACCGAACGTCCTGCTTCTTGGAAGATCCGCCGCAGTACGCCGGGCAGGGTCAGTATGGTCGGCCCCATATCGAAGCGGAAGCCTTGAGCTTGCAGAACCGCTGCCTTGCCTCCTAGCCAAGTGCTCTTCTCGAACAGAATCACACGATAACCTCGTGCTGCCAGCGTGCAGGCCGCCGCCAAGCCTCCCAAACCGCCGCCGATCACCCCGACCTGTCCCGTCCCATTCGCATTCACTTTCGGCCTCCTTTCTACCCAGACCCTGGACCGGACTCGACGTTGTTCAAACGGTGGGCGTACCGGTCAATCCCTGGGGTCACACCCACGTGCCATCCCTGGAGTAACGTTCAAGTGTAATCACTGGGGTATCGCTACGGTAGGGGAATCCGCTGTGGGGGAGAGTTCGATGGCGCCGGTTTTATCCCTTTGGGGGGAACAAAAACCACCTGGGCGAAAGCCTAACGGCGGCGTTTGCAAAAGAGGATCATTCGTTTCGTCATCGGCACCAGGAAGACCCAACCAGCCGCTCTCCAATCCCAAGTCCTCCAGCAACAGGCGCGTGCTGATACGGGCCGACTCATAAATCACCGGTAAGCCGCTGCCCGGATGAGTGCCTCCGCCGACCAGGTACAACCCATCCAGCTCTTCAAAGCGATTGCGGGGTCGCAGGTGCAACATCTGAGACCAGGTGTGAGCCAAATTGAAGGTCGCCCCGCGATAGATAGCGTAATGCTGCTCCCAGTCCGCGGGAGTCACCATTTTTTCGACGACAATCCGCCGCTCCAGTCCTTCCAACCCGATGCGGGCCAACTGCTGCAACACTCGCGCGCGGAATGGCAGAGCTTCACGGGACCAATCGATGTTGGGATGCTGGTGGGAGACAGGAACCAGGACGTAAAGTGTACTATAACCCGGCGGCGCTAAAGAAGGATCCGTGACACACGCATTTTGCACGTAAAAGGACGGTTCGTCTGAAAGAGCATGTCGCTGTTCGATGTCAGCCAAATTGCGCCCATAGTCTGCTGCGCAGTGAATCGTATGGTGCGGCAAGTGGGTATAACAGCCTTGGACTCCCAGATAGAGCATAAAGGTGGAACAAGAGAATTTCTTGCGTTCGATACGCCGGTTGCTCCAGCGCCGACGCAATCGGTCCGGCACCAAGCGGGTAATCGCATGAGCAAAATCAGCGTTAAGGACTACAGCGTCTGCCGCAATGTCTCGCACTTTCGTGCGCACGCCCCGCACCCGACGCCCGTCCAGGATCAACTCCTCTACCGCCTCGCCCAGGTGGAAACGAACCCCCATCTCTTGGGCAATACGCGCCATCGTCTCGCTTACCGCCGAGCAGCCGCCCAATGGATGCCACACCCCGTATTCGTACTCCAGAAACGATAATATGGAGAACAAACTAGGACACTGGAACGGCGACATTCCCAGATACTTGGACTGAAAGGAAAAGGCCAGGCGCAAGCGGGGATCGACGAAGTAATCCTGGAGGAGTTTATCGAGCGACTTCCAGGGTTGAAGTTGGGGCAAGAGGCGGGCCATACGCCAGCGGAAAACATCCCGCCAACTCAAGAAGGGCATTTCCAAGCAGGGCCGGAAAGCAGCGAACTTGGGGCGATTGTCCTCCAGGAAGCGCCGAACTTGCGGCACGTCTTGAGAACTGATACGAGCCAACTCCGCTTCCAGGCGGGCGAGGTCGGGAGTCGCGTCGATGTATCCGCCAGCTCCGAAGGAGATACGGTATTGTGGGTCCAAGCGGACCATCGGAACCTCGGCGTATAAATCCCTTCCGATGTGGCGGAAGATGCGGGCTAGCACGCCGGGATATAGAAAGAAGGTGGGGCCAAGATCGAAACGAAAGCCCGCAATTTCAATTGAGGAGCAACGCCCCCCTACCCGCGGCAACCGCTCTACTACATCGACTTGAACACCAGCCCGGGCCAAAAGTAGGGCGGCAGCTAACCCTCCTGGCCCTGCGCCGATGATGACCACCCTCGTACCCGTGGATTGACGCGATCCCGACCCTGAACCCTGGGGCATGCACACTCTGGCAAGCGACATCGGTGGGCCTCATGTCTGCGGATACAGCCCTGTTCTCCGCCGTCACTCTTCCAAGACCTTGACGGCAGGCGTCCTATGGTACACCATCTATAGCCCGCTCGCAGCCCCAATTCCAACATCCCGGATCGCAACATGACATGGCTCTTGGGGCGGGGCTACTCCGGTGTGATTCCCCCGCTTCCCATAACAGGGGAAAGCAGCAATTCACTCTTCCAGGATGGAAGCGGTTCCGAAGAAGATCAGACGTTGAAATACTTGGCTTGGGGATGATGTAGGATTAGAGCTGTTGTGCTCTGCTCCGGGTGGAGTTGAAATTGCTCGCTCAGGGTGATGCCGATGCGAGTTGGATCAATCAGTTCAAACAACAGGGCCTGATCGTCCAAGCGCGGGCAGGCTGGATAACCGAAGGAGTAACGGCAACCCCGGTAATGCTTTTTGAAGATCTTTCGGATTTCATTCGCATCCTGCCCAGCGATTCCCCACTCCTGACGGATCCTGCGGTGGACATACTCAGCTAGGGCCTCGGTCGCCTCCACACTCAGTCCGTGCAAATAAAGATAATCCTGATACTGGCCTTGCTGGTACCATTGCTGGGCCACCCGGCTGACTTCCGATCCCATCGTGACCGCCATGAAGGCGACATAATCGACGCTCCGGCCGTTCTCTGTAGGCGCCACATAATCGCTCAGGCAAATCCGGTCCCCCTTCCTTTGGCGGGGGAAGGTAAAGCGAACCCAGGGTGTTGTCTGATCCTCCCGGAAGATAATGAGGCGGTTCCCTTCCCCCGCTGCTGGGAAATAGCCGTAAACGGCGGCGGGTCGCAAGATACCCTTTTCGATGCACAACGCCTGCAACTGCCGGAGTTTGGGACGGGCGACTTCCTCGATCATACGTGCGTACTCGGCTGGTGGCACTCCTCCTTTGCGAAACTGCCATTGGGTGCTGAATAACGTCAGCTCATTGAGATATTGAAAGACCTGCCCCAGGTTGAAATCCGTGATAATCCGCGATCCCAAAAACGGCGGCACTGGGATATCGGGAGCGGGACGAATGGCCAGGGATCGTTGGTCCGTGTCTTCCTCTAGACGTTGATCGTAGATGTAATATGGGTCTTCTTCCCCCGTAGCGGCGTGAAAGTGGGCTGTGTCCCGCTGGGCTGTCTGCGCGGCTTCAGCTACACTCCGAACCACCACACTGCCCACGCGAGCCAGTTTCTTACGCGCCACGATCTCATCCATGATGCGCAAGCCTTCAAAGGCGTCCTCCCCATAGTAGAGTGGTCCTTTGTACAAAGATCGCAAGTCCTCTTCCACGTACTTGCGTGTTAGCGCCGCCCCGCCCAGGATCACCGGCGGAGTCAGACCGCGCTCGTTGAGCGTGAGCAAGTCCTCTTTCATGACGAGTGTCGATTTGACCAACAAGCCGCTCAAGCCGATCGCATCCGCTCGGTGATTCTGGTACGCAGCAATGATCGCATCGATCGGCTGCTTAATCCCCAGGTTATAAACCTTGTAACCGTTATTGCTCAGGATGATATCGACCAGATTCTTGCCAATGTCGTGGACATCCCCTTTGACCGTGGCTAGAACTATGGACCCTTTCTCTGCCCCGGTCACTTTTTCCATGAACGGTTCCAGGTAAGCCACGGCGGCTTTCATGACTTCGGCCGATTGCAGCACAAAAGGCAACTGCATCTTTCCGCTGCCGAAGAGATCGCCCACTACCTTCATGCCCTCTAGCAGAATGTTGTTGATGATGTCCAAAGGCGAATACCGCTGCATAGCGGCGTCCAAGTCCGCCTGCAAAGTGTCTCGCCGGCCTTGGATGATCGCTTGCCGCAACCGTTCTTCTACCGTTTCACCGAGGGAAACTTGCTTTTTCCCTTCCCCTTTCTTGCCCGCGTAATGCTCGATGAGGAGTTGCAAGGGGTCTTCGATGCAGTTGCCTGCCGCATCAAAGACACGTTCGTCAAAGAGGAGCCGGCGGCACAACTCCCGCCCGCGCTCATCGATCGCCGAGAGCGGGAGAATCTTGGCGGCATGCAAAATAGCCGAGTCTAGACCGTACTCGATCGCATAGTGCAGATAGACGCTGTTGAGTACCTGCCGCGCGTAGGGACTTAAGCCAAAGGAACAGTTGGACAAACCGATGTGGGTGAGCGCCCCTGGGAGGTTCTGCTTGATCAGGCGGATGGCTTCAAAAGTGTGGATCGCACTCTTGCGCGTCTGTTCCTGACCTGTGGACACGGGAAAAACGAGCGGATCGAAAAGCAGATCGGACGGCGGGATGCCATATTCCCGGACACAAATGTCATAGATGCGGGAAGCAACGTCCAACTTCCATTGGGCCGTGTCCGCTTGGCCCCGCTCATCGATCGTCAGTGCCACCAAGGCCGCCCCGTACTTCTTCGCCAGGCGGACCTTTGGGTCGAGCGACTTACGACCATCCTCCAAATTGATGGAGTTGATAATGGCCTTGCCCGAACAGCATTTCAAACCGGCCTCGATGACATCCGGCTCCGTGCTATCGAGCATGATCGGCTTGCTGAGCACCGCATTGAAACGCCGGATAACTTCACGCATGTCCCGCACGCCATCGCGTCCGACATAATCGACACAGACATCGAGCACATGCACCCCTTCGCGTTCCTGTTCGCGGGCCATTTCGACCAGGCCATTCCAGTCCTCTTTTTCCAAGAGTTCGCGGAACTTGCGGGAGCCGTTGGTATTCGTGCGTTCGCCGACATAGAGGGGGCGCGGCTCGACCATCAATTCCTGGGCACCCTGGAGACTCGAAACCGCAGCGATGGGAACGGGCTGTCGCGGCGGAGGTTTCAAGCCGGCGAGGCGCTGCACGACGACGCGCAAATGCTCATGGGTCGTACCGCAACACCCGCCGACAATGTTGACCCCATACTCGCGCACAAAGCGTTCCAGCCACTCGGCGAGCGGTTCAGGGCGGAGGGGAAAATGGGTTTCTCCCCCGCAGGTCTCCGGCAAACCTGCGTTAGGCAAGACGCTGAGTAACTTGCGGCAGTGGCGGCTAAGATGGCGAATCCCGTCATGCATCAAGTCCGGACCGACGCCGCAATTCATGCCGATGACATCGATTCCCTCAATCGCTTCCAAGGCCACCAAAGCGGCGGGTACATCTGTGCCGGGCAACATCTTCTGCCGCTCGTCAATAATCGTGATCTGCACCATCAGCGGTAGGCGCACCCCGGCTTTCTCCATCTCCTCTAAAGCCGTGATTGCCACGCATTTGGCCTGCAATATGTCGAAACAGGTCTCGATGAGAATGGCATCGACCCGTTCCTCAATCATGATCTGCAACTGCCGTCGGTAGGAATCGGCCAGTGTGTCGAAGTCCACGTGGATCGCCGGATCGATGAGCGAAGGCATCCGCGTCCCAGGACCGACAGAACCGATGACAAAACGCGGGCGGTCCGGGGTGCTGAACTCCGCAGCCACTTCCTTAGCCAAGCGGATGTTGAGGCGATTGATCTCCTCCAGTTTCTCGCCCATGCCGAACTCTTCGAGAACTAGCCGGGAGGAGTTGAAGGTATTCGTCTCAATCCCGTCGCAACCCACAGCCAGAAAGCCGCGGTGGATTTCCCGAATCCATTCCGGGTGGGTGTAAACCAGGGCATCTGACAGGTTCATCAAATGCTTGCCGCTGGGCGACCAGCCCCAATCTTCATCTTTTGGCTTGTAACGATGGAGGCTAGTGCCCATCCCCCCGTCCAAGATCACGACACGCTGCTGCGCCAACTGCAATAAAGGATGCTGATCGTGATCGTGACTCATAGGTTTCTCGGTGCGGTCCTAAGCGGGGAAACAATGCCAAACCTCAACACCCAAGACGCTCCACCACCTCGGTCCCCCGCGATGGCCGAGCCGACCAATCCGCCGGCTAGACCAACGATTATGTTAGGAGACCGCGCTCAAGCTGTGGCGCTGGGCAATTCATAGCCATTCTACCGCTTTGCAGCCAAAGGACAGAGAACACGAGCTGCCATCGCTCGTGCGGAAAGGAAGTCGCAAAAGATGAGGAGAGGAGAAAAACCAGTCGGCCCGTCTCATCCGTGGACGGGCCGACCAGTCCGGGCCTGTTTATTCTGGCATCCTGCCTCAGGCCGACACAGGCGACAGTGGGGGGCTACCCGTGGCGAGGCAGAGGAAGCGCTATCCGCCTCTGGTGTCATCCTGACGCCCCTTCCGTCGCCTCCTTGCGCGGAAATAACGGGGCCTGTTCCACCGTCCGCCTTGTGTTTCCATTCCTCAGCCGCTCATCTCCCGCATAGCCTCGCCATGCCGGAGCCATTGCGACTGAACCAACCTTGCTGGTGGACTATCCTGAGACATCCTGTTCCTTACCCTTCTTCCGTGCGGCGAAACCTGACATCAGACATCTCGCCAAAATCACGGCAGTGGGCGATCCGCCATCATGCGGGCAACACAATGGGCACATGCAGAGGGGATATGGTCCCGACGAAGAGAGCATGGCCTGGCATCATGGGAACTTCCTCGATCAGGAACAATGAAGCATGTGGGGAGAAAAATACCGTTTGTGGCGAAGATGTCAACAGAGAAAAAGCTGGCGAGAGGTTGTCAATCCCCAGTGTTCCGAGATTCTACGACTTTAGCAAGTTAGAACGACGCATTTCTGACAATGTCCTGGCATTCCACTGTCATTCTACCGTCACTAGCGTGAGAAAATAGACTGACAAATGCTACCTAACTCTTGATAATTCAGGAAGTTGTGGAAAAATGATCCCATCGAGAAGAAATCGAGAAGAAAAAAATGAAAAAAGAAAAGATGCCTCCACCTGTGCCGTGTGAGCCGTACTTCGGGAACCCGCCAAATCAGAGTGGGAACCTCTCGGATGAGTTTTGGATCCCGCTACAATCACGTCCAGGAGACGTGGACGGGCTTGCAAGCGTCATCCGACTTCAATGAAGGCTCCCTCGGCAGGTTGTGTCGGTTCGCCGTATAGTAGGGCGCTCAAGCACGAACACCGCAGAGGCATCGATAACATCATACACTGCAAACCGCTATTTGCCAAATGCCCGGTATAAGGAATGCGCAACACCTGCAGGGAACAAAGTGGTAGCCTCCCTCGGCAAACAGAAGGAATGACAGGAAAATTCCCATTATTAGGGAGCGGGAAAGACTGGCGATCTCAAGTCCCGTCGATAGTGGTAACAGGGCTGTAGTCATCAGCGAATGTCTTGCACCCTCGCCTAGGAGATGGAACTATGGTGCGGATTGGGATTGTGGGCATTGGTTTCATGGGGCGGATCCATTATCTTGCGGCTCAACGGTTGCATGGAGCGCGAGTGGCAGCCATTTGCAGCCGCGACCCTGCCAAACGCGCCGGCGATTGGCGCTCTACACGCGGAAATTTCGGGCCGGAGCCTGGCTTCGTGGACCTCAGCGGCGTCAAAACTTACGCCCAATTCCCTGAGATGCTGGCGGACCCGGAAATCGACCTTGTCGACATCTGTACCGTGACCGACCAGCACGCTCCTATGGCGCTGGCGGCGCTCCAAGCCGGCAAACATGTGCTCGTTGAAAAAGCTATCGCCCTGACCCCCCAACAAGCCGACACGATGGTCGCCGCCGCCCGACAAGCCGGCAAACTTCTGATGGTGGCGCATGTATTGCCGTTTTTCCCGGAATTCCGCTTCGCTGCGGAAGCAATCCGTTCCGGACGTTATGGCCGGATTCTCGCCGCTCACTTCCAGCGGGTGATCTCCAAGCCGGATTGGTCCGCAGAGATCGCCGATGCGAGCAAAACCGGTGGCCCGGCTGTGGATCTGCACATTCACGACACCCACTTCATTGCTTGGACCTGCGGGGTTCCTCAGGCCGTCTTCGCTATCGGCACCCAAGAAGGGGAAGCCGTCACCTACCTGACCACTTCGTATCTGTACGGTCCCAAGGGACCCGCAGTGACTTGCTCCAGTGGAGCCATTTGCATGAAAGGACGTCCCTTCGTTCACGGCTACGAAATCTATCTCGAACAAGCCACTTTGGTTTATTCTTCCAATGGCATACCCCTCACGGTTCTGACCGCCGATGGACGGACGGAGCATCCCCAACTTGCCGGCGGGGGTGACCCCTTGTCTGCTTTCGCCGAAGAATTGCAAACGGCTGCGAATAGCGTCCTTAGCGGGCAAGAACCAGATGTTCTTTCCGGACAATTGGCCCGCGATGCTCTCGTCCTTTGCCACCGGGAATGCGACTCCGTTCGCTCGGGACAAATCATTCCCTTCAAGAGCTGATCGCAGAACTGATCTAGTGAATCCACCTTACCTTATGGAGGCACAAATCACTTCAAGCAACTCCCTTCTAAGACGAAGCATGGCTGAATCCGATCAGGTCAAACTATCCCTTTTTTCCTCCTACAGGTTTTCCAAACCGTAAAGGCTCTCCCATTTTTCCTGTCTCCTTCCCCAATCTGATCAGAACAGCAGTGCGGAAGAATCCGATTCTGCCGATTTCTCCAATAAGGGCAATCAGAACAAAGTGCAGGGATTGGAAAAGATGAAGAAAGACATAGGGTATAAAGTTTGCTTAAGCACGGCGCGAAAACTCTGCACTTGGCTCGGTCTTCTGCTCCTCAGCTCCACAGGGTGCATCAGCCATAACTACGGGGGGTTAGCGCTCTCTCAAGAGGTGGATTTATACCACTCCCTCCCCTTAGTGCAACGCAACCGCGTCTACATCTTTGCCCTAAGCGGTCTGAATCCGCTGCATGTGCAACAAGTTTCCCGATGGCAAAACCAATGGCAAGAAGCTGGCTATACCAAAATTGCCACTGGCCAAGTCCCCTTCCATCTCGGATGGATGAAGCACCAGATGCGGGAGATTCGGTCTGAAGATACCGACGCTGTTTTTGTCGTCGTGCTGCATCCCTCGGCTCGTTCCTCTGCCGAGCGTTGGATTCAGGAGTGTCAAAACGAGGGACTGCCTATTGCTCAGGTCGTGGTGCTGGAGGATGAAAAAACATCGCCTGGCGATCCGGAAAACTCCTCTGATCTTCTCGTGATCGACGACACTCCTCAAGGTCACGCTCACCTGATTGCACTCCTCGACGCCTTGGCTCGCGAACGTGTAGCCAAGGGGCCTCGTCAGATATCTACCTCGTGGCATTATCCTTTCGCTCCTCCCCCTCGCCCTGCGAGCGACCCTCAGCGCTTCCCGCAATGGTCATTTTTGTTCGACGACCGGCCCTTCACGAACTCGCCGTCGTCTTTAGGGAAGTCGCTATCGGATACCCCATCGTCCACCTCCACGGATCGCATCCGGACTGCGCCGCTGCTCCCCGGCCAATGACTGCGGAATAGACGAGACAGAGCAGCATAGAATATGCCGTATGAAGCTCCGCCAAAAGCCTGAAGATTTCCAGGTAGAAGAAATAACCGATGTCGTACCCGGCAACACGGGTGAGTTTGCTTTCTACAAGCTCGTCAAAACAGGTTGGACGACTCCTGATGCGCTAGCTATCATTCGCCGGAAGTGGAACATTCATCATCGGCGGATTAGCTACGGCGGGCTGAAAGACCGCCACGCCATCACGTCGCAATACTTCAGCATTTTCCGCGGTCCGCCACAGGACTTGGAACACCTGCGGTTCCAGGTGAAATATCTCGGCCAGCTTGTGGAACCGTACACGTCCACGAACATTCGGTCCAATCGGTTCACAGTCGTCATGCGGGATATGTCCTTGCGAGAGGCAGAGGCTGCCGCCCAGGTAGCGGACAGCGAGGTGGCGGCCATCGGCTACCCGAACTACTTCGACGATCAGCGCTTCGGTTCGGTGGGGGAGGAATCCGCGTTCATCGCCAAATACATGCTCCAAGCCAATTGGGAAGGCGCCCTCTGGCAAGCACTGGCTGCGCCTTATGAGTATGATCGTGCGGCCGATAAACGACTCAAGCAATTATTGCGGACCCACTGGGGTCAATGGACCAGCTTGCGGGAGTTGTTACCCCGGAGTCACGCGCGGAGTTTGGTCTGTTACCTGGCGGATCATCCCCAGGATTACAAAGGGGCTGTGGCCCGCTTGCGCCCGGAACTGAAGGGATTATATGTCGCCGCCTACCAGAGCTGGCTTTGGAACCAGACCCTGGCAGTTTGGCTGAAGCAGAGTGTAGCCGCAAGCGACCTTGTGACCCTAAGGACCAAGCATGGCGATTGGCCTGCGCCTCGCCGCGTGCCGGATTCTCTGCTCTCGCATTGGACGGCGGGACGTCTACCTCTGCCCTGTTCCCGGCTGAAACCTCACGGCCACGAATGGTGGCTTCCCCTCCTCCAACAGGTGCTACACCATGAGGGATTGACCCTGGAACGCTTGAAAATACCCGGTTTAGACCGCCCCTTCTTTCCGAAAGGGGAACGGGCTGTATCCGTCCGGCCTACCCAGTTGCGCTGGAATATAGCAGACGATGAATTGCAATGCGGGCAGGTCAAACTCGTGCTGGAGTTCGAGTTACCCCGCGGTTGCTACGCCACGATGTTGGTCAAGCGCCTCATGGCTGGCGTGTCAACTCCCGGAACGCCTCGCAAATGAGGGGAGCCGCCTCTGGCCCGACGCTGTTGATTTCGCCGTATTGAGCCTTCCTAAGTCCGTAACAGTAAGGCGGCTTTTCATCCCATTGCCGCTTCGGAATGATGTAACCAATCTCATCATTACCCAGGCCGATGATCATGCGATGTCTCCCCTTCTTCATGTGGGGATAGATGGCCGGTTCAATAGGCGCATCGGGAAAGTCCGCCCCGGAGTCCACAGGGTCTTGGACCTTTCCCAGCACCAACTCCGGATAGATTTCGCCCGGTATGACGGCAACTTCCAAATCTCCAAGCTGGAGATAGCCGACTTCGGTCTTGATCGCAACCCGCCGGGAGACATCTTGGGTTTCAACAAACTTGGCGGGTGAAGGATTGTTGTCCCAAACATACAACGGCCGTTGCAGGGTCCCCACTTGCCAGCCCAAGCGGTACAACTTGTTGTCCACTGGAACCAAGATAGATTTACGGCGAATGGTAAAGGGTGTTAGCCGCAGTGGTTCGCTCTTTTGCAAGGCTTTCTGGACCGCATCAGCGACCAAGCGGCCATAACGCTCTGCCTTGGCGAACGTGCCATCTGTCAGCTCTTGGCCTTTCTCGTCTCGGACCGCTAACCCCAGGGGTGTCATCAAACCCCCAACGGTGCCGGTGAAGTAGATCACGGGGCATTGATATTTCGCTCGCAAAGCCTCGATGACATAGTACGGGAAGTCCGCCGTCAACTCCGTATTCTTGGAGTCCAGCACTTCGGGGTGGTTATTCCATTGAACGAGCAGCCCCAGCGATCGTTCGGTGGCAGCCTCGGTGAAGCGAAGGGCGACCAACTCATCGTGCAATACGATGGGTTGCCGGCTATCCCGGAGCAACTCCGGGGCATTGACCCGTCCGATGTGCGCCTTGGCCGGCTGGAGTGCCGCTTCGGCTGTCCGGATGGCTTCCACGCAACCGTCTTCCAACTTTTTCATGTACTCAGGGTCCACACCGCTTTGAATCGGACTCGGACCCCACAGACCGAGCGTATCGGGTCCCTCGTGATTATGCGTTGAGGATACCAGGATGTAAGAAAAGTGGGGACAACGAGACCGGATCCGCTCCACCGTTGGCAAAAAAATGCCAATCACATCCACACTGACCAAAGCAATTTTCTCATTCTTCGATGCGAGCACCACGGCACGGGCCATGATCGAATCATGGACTTTCGTGGCTCGCCGATTGTGGCCGAATCCCGCCAGATAAACTGGTTTCTTGCCGAGTTCCGGGGTAATATCCTTGTGGGCATACCCGAAGGATAGCTCCTGAGCTGTCCCTTCAGAGACCCAAAACAGCACGAGGCATAAGGCCCACAGGCCGACTCGATTCATGGTACACCTCGGAAATTGCAAGGAGAAACATCTCAGGCGTCTACCAAGAGAAAGATCGATCAGGTCCTCAACGCTTGGAAAAGGGCGTAACTTTTTCGGCACATTCCTTCAAATAACGGATGCTTTCCCGTGCAATAGTCTCCGGATCAGGGCTGTAGTCAAAAACCTCGACGGAAATCCAGCCGGTGTAGTGGATATCCCAGAGTGCCTGCAAGATGGGGCAGAAGTCCGTTGAGCCGAAGCCAGGACCCCGTTTATTCGGATCGTTGGCATGGAAGTGAGTGAGCCATGCGGCATGTGTACGGATGATTTCCGGGATGGGAAGAGCTTCCGAGGACATCGCCTTGACATCGAGATGCAAGCGGACGTAGGGGTGATTCAACCGCTGGGCTAGGGCGACCGCTTCCGTTGCAGTGTTGAGAAAATTGGTTTCTGTAGGAGAGAGCGGTTCCAGGCATAAATACACCTGGCGTTGTTCCAACGCTTTCAGGCAATAACTGAGGGTATCCAGGGCAAAATCCTCAGCCTTCTGTCGTGACCATTCAGCGGGATAGGTTCGTTGAGCGGGCGAACCCAACACGAGGATATTCCCGCCCAAATCCGCAGCGGCATGGGCTAATTCCGCCAGGTACTCTCCGGTGCGCTGCCGCACGGCGGGATCGGGACTGGTGAGATGAAACCCCTCGGTGCGAGCCAGTAACCAATGCAGTCCCAGGATTTGGACCCCCGCTGCTTGAGCCTGGCGTCGCAATTCCGCACGCTGAACGGCTGTGACCTCGGTAATGCGGGGTGCCAAAGTGAAGGGAGCCACTTCCAAACCGGTGTAACCCAACTCGGCGATTCGGGCACATATGCGGGCGTGTTCCCAACCCTCGAATGTCTCATTGCAAATGGCATATTTCCTCATGCCTGTCTCTCCTTTTTGTTTTTTCCCTTTAGGGAACAATAAGCTCCCGAGGTCGCGGTGGAGTTTCCGTGATGTCGATGAGAGTGAGTGTCAGAGTTTTCTGATCTTTACAGGCAGAGTAGAAAGCCGCAGGACTCGCCACAGGCTTGTGATTGACGTGTGTGATCAGCCAACGATCCGTTGATTCCCCCAAGGTTTTGAGTTTCCTCTCCATCGGCGATCCTGGGATAATTTCACGAATGCACACTCCGGGCAAAATCGGCGATGCTAACGCCAATGGTTGAGTTCGCAGGCGCAAGGTCAGAATGCTGGAATAATCGACGCGCAGGCCGAACACAGGAGAAGGACGTACCGAAGCGATAAACGGCTGGGGATTGTTGAATTTGGCCAAGGTAGCCGTTACGGTGCGCGGTGGTCCCAAGCGGGGCAGCACCGTCAATTCCACTTTCGACCCGGCTAGAGCCGCTCCAATGTGAATCAGCAGATCGTCATACGATTCAATCGGATAACCGTTGATGCGGATGATGAGGTCGCCAGGGCGAAGACCGGCTTGATCGGCGGGTCCCCCTGGATTGACGGCTCCGATTTCCACTCCCTGTTCGCGCCGTCCTCGGCTCTCGGCTAAGGTGACACCGAGAAAGCCATATTCTACCTCTTCCCCTCGGCGCAACACTTCCAAGATGCGGCGAAAGTTCTCATCGGCAGGCAGGGCATAGCCGGGGCCGATCGAGCGGTCGTAGACCACCGCACCGGCTGTCACCAATCCCAACAATTCCCCGTCGAGATTGACCAAGGCGGCGCCGCTGATATCGGAAAAGGGACGCACATCATGTTCCAGAAGCACCCCGGATTTGTAGTAACTGGACTGTTTGTCTAGGGGCACATCCCCATCACCCCGGAGCAGACTTAAACGATGACGAACGTTGGTTAGGCTGCCGAAGGCCGCACTGGGTTTTTCCAATCGCAGTTCGCCCCGTCCAGAGTAAGCTAGCAATACCACTAGGCGGCCGGGCGCCACCGTCGCCTTGCGCTGCGGCAGATCGTAAAGTAGCACATCGGCGAAGCGGATGGGAACCAACCCATCGGGAGGCCGAATGAGCTTGAGAACAGCCAAATCCGATCGGGCATCTGCCGCATGAATATCGGCGTAAGAGCCGCCCTGCGCCGTGTGAACGTAAATTTTCCTGGCTCCCTCGATGACGTGATACAAAGTTAGGATCAACCCTGATGTATCGAGTACCACTCCACCGGCGCAGCCGTGTTCGGCGATCGCTTGGGGATCGCTCAAGTCCAAATGTTTCGCCAAGCGGATACGGGACGGCGAAGCATCCCCTTTGATGAACTCCCGCGGATCGAACGCTCCCAATTGACCTGCCGGTGCATCGGGCGGCCGTGGCGGATAAAACTCACTGCGCGAAACAACAATGGCCACCACTCCTGGCCCTGCTGTCTTAACCACGTTTTGCAGTTGCCTCTGAAAGGCTTCCAGCAATTCGCGCCGGTCCACTTCCCGCGTTTGAAGGAATCCTGCGGGAGCCAAACTTACACCCAGGCCGAGATGGATGAATGCTATGATTAATACACATTTTTTCATATCTCGAGCTTCCGCAGCCTGAAGAAGGATGCAACTTTCCTGCCTATTTAGAGAATCTCACGAGTGCGGCGCCACTCCTGAACAGCTTGCACGTAGGCCGCAAAATTGGCAACCGGTGTATCCTTGTCCAATCCGTGATTCAAATTGACGATATGCCGTTGCCCGCCGCTCGCGTCCAAGCAGCGCCACACTGCCCGGCGTACATCTTCCGGCGTGCCCTCCCGAAGGATGCGGAAGTCGATATTCCCCTGAAAAACCAGGTGAGGATAGCGACGCAAAGCGGCTTGCAAATCGTGACGAGTCCCTAAACTGATCACATTCGCCCCGCTAGCACACATCAGATCGAGATACGAACATTCTTTGACAAAGAGGATACCGGGTGCTTGGCGAACCGCGGCAAAGATAGCCTGGTGGTGCGGTTGTGCCCAGATATCGTATTCCAACGGATTCAACATCCCCGCCCAGGAATCGAACACCTGATAGACATCGGCCCCGGCCTCAATCAGGGTGCGCAGAAAGCGAATCGTGGCATGCTGCAATCGTTGGAGTAATTCTTCCCAGGCTCTCGGCTGTTCGCCGACGAATCGCCGGGTTTGCGGCAGGTCTTTGCCCGTCGCAATACAGTAGGTCGCCACAGTGAAAGGAGCACCGGCAAAAGCGATAACGGGTAATTGGCCTGCTAGTTCGGTTTTCACGCGGCGTAACAACTCCAGGACGTGGGCATAGTGGGAGGGCGAAGGTTCGGGGTCCAGTCGTTCGACATCGGCCAAAGTCCGCACGGGTTTTTCCGGCACTGGCCCGGCTCCACTTTGCAAGGTGAAAGGCAAACCCATTGCGACAGGCAAGGTCGTAATGTCGTAGAAAAGGATGATGGCATCCACGCCAAAGCGGCGAGGGCAGAGAGTCGCCTGGACAGCACTGTCCACATCCTCGGTAAAATCAAAGAATGGCCGGTCGGCGCGAATCCGCCGAAACTCCGGGTCCCATCGTCCTGCTTGGCGCATGGCCCAGACAGGCGGCCGTTCCACTTGTTCTCCGCGGATTGCCCGCAAGAGCAAATGTTCTGGTGCCTTCTGGCGACTTGCAGTTATTGCCCGCTGTTCCAACTGGCTCGCAGTCTCCGAGGACCCCATGATTGCCTTGCCTCACGGCTTGTGCATTTTGTCGATCAAATTTCAACGCATCTCTGCTGGCTTGCGTCCCGTGTACAGTGTCGCAATCCCTCCCGTGAAGGGGACGAACGCAACATCCCTCAATCCATGAGATTGTAAGATCGCGGCCAATTTTTCGTAGTCCGGGAATTGCAACACACTCTCCGGCAAATAGCGGTAGGCGGAATAGCGATTGCGACATAACAACTGGCCTATCAGGGGCAGCAGATAGCGGAAGTAAAGCGTATATAGGCTCCCCAGGATTTTGCGGCGCGGGCGGGAAAACTCCAGGATCGCCAAGCGGCCGCCGGGACGCAGTACGCGGATCATCTCCCAAAGACCACGGTGCATATCTGTGATATTCCGCAGTCCGAATGCCACACACACCAGGGCGAAACTATTGTCGGGAAATGGCAGGTATTGAGCATCCGCTTCCACGAAAGTGAGGGAAGCTGGGCATGGCTTCAGGTGCGCCTTGCGTCGAGCTTGCTGGAGCAACTCATGGCAGAAATCGGCTCCAACGATCTGTGTGCTCGAAGGAGCGACCTGCGCATAGGCCAAAGCCAAATCGCCGCTGCCCGTGCACACATCAAGAATCGGACCCTCCGCCGCAGCAGGAGGAGGCACTAAGGCCACGACTCTCCGCCGCCAGGATCGGTCGATATTGAGGCTCAGGAAGTGATTGAGAAAATCATACCAGGGCGCAATCTCGCTGAACATGTTGCGGATGCGCTCTTCTCGCTTGTCGATCCAAGTCGAAGTTGTGTTCACGATTTCTCCCGTCTAGTCCTATAGTGATAATAGCAACCGCTACCCGGACTCACCTAAGGCCAACGATGCTTTTTCTGCATGAGGCCAAAGGCTCCACGGGCAAGTCGAGAAACTCCTAGGGATATTGATGATGCTGGAATGCCGCGCGTGGAGGATCGGACCAGCCGTGCTCTCGTCCGCTCCAGCCTCCCTGCCTTGCTCGTCCTCTCAACCTAAACGCTGGCATATCTGGGACGCTCAGGACCAGAGTCTGCGCGGCGTGGTGACCGAACATTTGGGTCCCGTGGCAACTAGCTTACGGCGTTGGTTGAGGCTTCATCGCTGCCCGACCACTTGGCATTTTTGTGAAACCCCCGATGAATCCTTGGTCTTCACGTTCAGCCTGAGGTGGGGCTGGCGCCGAGGGATCGTCCGCGATGCCTTGCACTGCCCCATTGGCCACATCAGCCTGCGCAGACCTCCGAGTGTCTGGCTGACCTTCCCTCACTCGCAACCGGCTCCCTGGATCGTCCAAACCAGCTCCAGCGGTTGGGAAATGGAGATCGTCTGGCCGCAGGAACCGCAGAGGAAACTGACCGTCACCGCACTGAGTGGTGGGGATAATCTTTCCCCAAGGGATTGTGTCACGGTGCGGATTCCATCTGAGTTGGATGACGAACCCTTCATAAAAATGCTCCTGTTGGCGACAGCGGTGCTGCAACTCCATAACAACATTGGCAGGAATACGCCCAGGACTTTGTCAGGAGTGCCGTCATGTTGACACCGGAGGGCTGCCGCCGCCGCCGCGAGCGACTGGTGAACCATCTGGGATGGAAAACTCCCGTGGTGCTTGCGGATCCCATCCACTTGCGGTATTTGGCCGGTTTCCACGTCGAAGCCATCCACCAGCATGCTGATTTCGGAGCTATCTTGGTTCTCTTCCCCAACGGAGACGGCCGCCTTTATTACGACAGCCGACTGCCGGGTGCCAGCGCACAGGTGGAACAGCATGAGGCCTTAGTTTGGTACGACGGCCAATCACCTGGCCGCGGTCCCCGGCGGTTGATATTCGAGCCGATCTTGAACCAGTATGGAGGTCGCATTCATGATGCACTGACAGACCCTCAAGCTCGCGAGATCCACACCGCCATCTCCCAGCTCCGCCGCGCGAAGGACGAAGACGAACTGGAAATGATCCGGCGTTGCCTGCGCGCCACGGAAGCAGGGCATGCCTGGGCACGCCAGCATCTCCAAGCGGGTATGACAGAATTGGAGGTTTACAGCGGCGTCACTCAAGCGGTGTATCAGTTTTTAGGCCATTGGGCTGTGGTGTACGGTGATTTTGTGGCTGCCAAGGGGAAGAAACGGGGCGGCCCGCCGACTAACTACCGCCTGCAACGGGGAGATACTTTCATTCTGGATTACTCCGTCGTCCTCGGCGGTTATCGCAGCGATTGCACGAACACTCTCTGTGTCGGTTCAGTACCACCACGACAGCAAGAGCTTTACGAGGCTTGTCTCGAAGCGATCCGTGCCGGCGAATCTGCCCTTCGCCCTGGTGCCACAGGCCAACACGTGTATCATGCCGTCCGCGATGCCTTCCGCCGCCGGGGTTTAGAGGCATTCTTTACAACGCATGCCGGCCATGGCTTAGGACTTATGCATCCGGAGCCGCCCTTCTTCGTTCCTCACTCCACGGAGGTGCTACAAGTCGGCGACGTCGTTACCCTTGAACCCGGACTATACTGCGACGACTGTGGAATGCGTTTTGAACATGTATATCGCATCACGGAAACGGGTTGCGAGCGCCTTAGCGAGCACACTTTAGCCCTGGCCTGCACCTCCTCACAGTGATGGCCCCAGAGAAAAGGTGGAAGAGGTTTTCAGGTGCGTGACGGCTGGAGGGGGTAGCTTGTCAACGCCTGCTGCCAATTGGCCCGAGACCACAAGCGGTTCCAAGGTACCAATCCAACGATGAGCACGGCGCCGTGCAAAGCCCAGGTGATCGTGCAGCCCAGGGCCAATTTGTTGTTGAATCCATAAGCATGCAGGCCCACGCCGAGTTGATTGGTGCCGAACCAACTCCAAGTGGTGATGATGTTTCCGATCACCGCCAGCAGGGCCATCCCGCGCTCTTTGACTAGCCCCGCCCAGCGGGCATGGAGAATAAGCGCATTCCAGATGACAATCATCACCGCGCCGTTCTCTTTGGGATCCCAGCCCCAGAATCGCCCCCAGGACTGATCCGCCCAGATGCCGCCGAGAACTGTACCGGTGAAGCTCAGGAGCGTCGCAAAGCACACAACTGCATAGATCATCTGGCCGAGCATACGCCCGACTTCCATCGACCGGCGTGCAGAGCCTTCTCCCCAACTTACAGACACATCCAGCACTTTTTCGCGGGGTAAGATCGAAAGCAACACGTAAACCAGCCCGATTGTTCCAGCAACATAGGTGGCAGCATAACCCAAGGTGATGGTCGTCACGTGGGTGGCCAGCCAGAAATTGGTATCCAACACCGCCTGCATCATCTCCAGGGTGTCTCCGCTGGTAGCCAGTTGATGCGCAATCAGAGTGGTCAGGAATCCCAACACAGCCCCGACCATGTTGGCAACGCTGATCGGATAGATGCGTTCCAAAAGCAAGCACAATCCCAGAACGGCCCAACCGATAAACACCGCGGAGGAATAAAGATTGGTGACGAAGACCAGGGGGCGATCCATCAGGTACATGCGTGACAGCAGGGTGAAGCTATGTACGGCAAACACTACCACCAACCACCACCAGACACACCGGCGGAGGAA
This sequence comes from Thermogemmata fonticola, assembly GCF_013694095.1. Taxonomy (NCBI): domain Bacteria; kingdom Pseudomonadati; phylum Planctomycetota; class Planctomycetia; order Gemmatales; family Gemmataceae; genus Thermogemmata; species Thermogemmata fonticola. The sequence continues at coordinate 807,693 of NZ_JACEFB010000001.1, forward strand.
GTCGCCCTTGTCGGGATTGAGGGGCACCAACACCCAAGCGGACAAGCACGCCATAGCCGCCAAAAGGTACATAATCATGCAGTGGTAGAAGAGTGCCGTGTCGTTGAGGAAAGCCTCGAAAGCCACGCGGCGCCGCTGAGCTGGGGTCAGATGCGACTGCACTAGTTCGTTATATCGGCTCACTGCAACCCGCCATTCTTCCGGCTTGCCGAACCGATAAGCGCGCAACACCTCCTCCCATGCAGCTAAAGCCGGGTAGCGCTCCGCCGCCTTCCGCCGCGCTTGCAGGGCTAGCTCATCGAGAAACTGATTCCACTTCTCCTGATCCTGGGCGGAAACAATTTGCAGGACAGAGCGGCGATATTCCTCCAGACTCCGGAAAGGGAGCGAACTGCCATGCTTGGCGTTCAATTCTTCTAAAGCGATCCGATCGGCTAGCTCCGCAGGTGTTGCCCACTCGGCCTCGCCGTGGATGGGGATCAGCAGAGGTGCCCGGCCGTGGGCAATTGCCAGGAACCCTTTCTGAATTTGGTGATCCAGTTCGAGCACCTTAGTCTCAAACAGGTCTCGATCTTTGGGGGCACGTTCCCGCGCGCGGGCTACGGCTTCCATGAACTGTTGTAACTGCTCGCGGTTGCCGAGCATCTCGCGCAGGGAGTAGCGGAGACCCTCGCGGGCGGGCAGTCGCAACAGGTCTCGCACTTGGTCATTCTCAATGCGGAACACGGGGACATTGGCCGCCGGTGAGGTCAATCCCGGCTCGTGGGCCGCCACCTCAAAGAACCAATGAATTGCTGGCTTCTTCTTGCCGTCCGTGTCGGTGAACTCCTCAGCATGGGTGATCAGGCGCAGATGCACGCGGGCAAAAGTGTCCAACGGCTTCAGTCGCCCGCCATCCACGACCGGCAACCGCCCAGCATCTCGCAACTCCAAGGCCGACGTTGAACGCTGGGGAAAGATAGAGCTGGCGAGATAGAGCAGCGCCATCCCGGCTCCCACGACTGCCGCCGAGGAGATGGCCCTGGAATGAATCCCATACACCGCTGGTGCTGCCACCGCTTTCGGCAACCGCCCTTTGGGGGAGCGGAAGTCCCCCCTCTTCGTAGGACTTTCTGACGAGGCCACGGGACTATCCAACCCCGGCCTTGAGGTCTTCAGACTGACTCTGGAATCCGAGCGAGAAAAGGCCCGATTCAAGAACTGGAAAAGATAAAGGCCAAAGTGGAAGATCATGCCCACGGCCACGAGAACGCAGGAGATATATGGCAGCAGCCAACCGGGATTGCGCACCACTTGGAGGATCGTACCTCGCTCGTCCGGCGTATAACCGGATTGGTAGAATGCTTCGCCCCGGTAACGGAGCGGTTCATTCATACGGATCACCACCTCGCGCTGCTGGTTGTGTTCGGGATCATGGAGCAGTAGCCGGCTGGAATAATTTTTTGGAATATCGGTTCCCAAATACCGGTCAAAGCGGAACTCCAAGAGTGTAAGAGTGAAGGGCTTGTAATAGCGGGCATGGCGGAGGATCAGGCCATAGGGAATCCCATCTATCGGGATGATTTGCGCTTGGCGCTGCCAGAGAGTGACCAAACACACACCAAGCTCTTCTTCACTTCCTTTCTTTAGTAGTCGCACGTAGGCGGCGGGAAAATCGATGCTTTGTGAGTTATCGACTCCCGCCACTTCGGGCCGTGGAACCACCACATGATCTTGGCCAAAACCTATGGTCGCCGGATTGGCCACCCCGCTTTCCGGCCCTTTCCACGGCAGCAAATCACTATTCGGCATGTAGCGCAAGACCATCAGGTCCACGGGTAGATCGGGATGGGAAATCTTCGTTCCCTGGCGAGCCGCTTGGCGGAGTAGGCGGGCAGGTACGACTGTGACTTGATCCGTGCCGTCGTCGAGCGGACGCAAGAAAGCCAATTCGTAGTTGCGGCTGTCAAAGGCGTAATTGGCTGTCTCGCCCGGTTGGGACAGCACCATCTGCTGTTCGATCTGGAATTCGCGGGTGATCGCCTCCCCGACAAAAAGCAGGAGCAGGCCAAAGTGAAGGATGAGGATCCCCAGGCGCTTCCAAGTCCAGCGGAAGCGGACCAGGTGGGCAGCCAGCAAGTTGAGGAAGAGCAAGCCACCCAGAAGTTTACCGGCAGGATACGGAAAGCGGAACCAGGAAGGAGCTTGGACCTTAGGGTCCAAACCCAGAAACACCTTGCCGAACTCGATCAGGTGCTGTCCATCGACGATAACAATCCAGGACCAGAAATACTGATCCACTACTGTCCAGATGCCTGCTGACTTCTGCGCCAATGTGCCGAAAAATACCAGTCCCAGAGAAAAGACAAAGAGGACCACTGTCAGTTGGAGGGAAGCCAACGGACGCAGACAGCGACGCCACAAAGGCACAGTGTAGGGAGGCCGAATGCTCTCAGGTTCCATATATTCCGCCGCGGGAGCACTCATGATCGACTCCTGAACCTCAAATCCGGTTCCTGACAATATCGGCTTGAACAGCTCTGGCCACCCGCGCGATTGCCAAGCCCATCATGACTATCAAGGCGAAAAGTTATTGGGCGAAGGGTGGCATGCGGTTTTTCCCACCGGGTCCAGAAAAATCGACCCGGTAGGCTTTCACATCGCCCAACTTAACCTCGGTCACTACGCTTGAGAGATCCGCCTCTTTCACCGGAGGCAAGCCGACCTCTCCCCGCCAGCGATTGACATTGTCTAGAAGCGAGCCACCGAAGGGCTGGGACAGATACAACTCCGGTTGTTTGCCCTCTCCCGGCGGCAGAAAGGTCACAAGGCGCATCGCTCGCGGAGGAGCTGCTTTCCAACCAGACGGTGGCGTGTAAGTCAGGCTGGCCGAGTCTGGTGACACTCGTATCGATTGTACAAACGCATCAAAGGCCCCCACGTGAGGCTCGATTTGCTCCACCGGACCGCTGAACTTCACAAACCAACTCTCTCCTGGGGATTTGGGAATTATCAACCCCAGTAAGCGCATCCCTTTCCCCTGGATGCCTCCTCCCGGAGCAGCTACCTTGTCGCTTTCCTTCTCTCTAGGAGCATTGTAAGTGCGGATTTCATCCGTGGGGCCACAGCTATTCAGCCCGAACATCAAGAGGGTGACTAGAACCACGGCGGCTTGGGGGTACACCCTCAGGATTTGCAGAGGAAACTCATTAGGAAGGTTGCGGAATTGCGGTCGAAAAGACATAAGAGATTTCCAGCACACGCTTGGAGAAAAGTCGCTTACGGCAGGCTAATGACATTGTACCAGGGGGTCTGCCGTTCGTCAAGGGAGCCGAAGCGCCAGCCCGTCATGGAAGGCGAAGTTCTCCGGGCCAGAATCGGCTCGGCCAAAGCCGCAACAGCCTCGGTTTGCCCGCCGCAGCAGCGATCAATTCACTTTCTGCAAAAGGGTGATCCGACCCGTGGACACCCATTCCACGACGAAGATGTTGCCTTGGTGATCAAACGTGGCATCGTGGGGATGGATGAACTTACCGGCCGGCCATTCATGGGGCTGAGTGCGGATCGGCTTCATTCCTTTGCCCAAGCTCGCGACCACTTTCTCGCGCCAGGGTTTATCTTCGCCCAAGTGGACGATCGGCCGGTTGTTCCGATCCAGCAGAGTGAGCCGAGCATGCAAATCAGCGATGAGGAGGACATCTCCCCGTGTTTTCGCATGGGCTGGGAAGAGCACTAACTCCCGCGGCTTGGAGGCCTCCAAAGCCTTGCCCTGAAGGTCAAACCACTGCAGGCGGGCATTTGCGCGATCGCATACGACAAGCACAGGATGCTGCGGCTGGCGCATGTCCAACCAATGGCCATGAGGCGTACGCAATTGCCCGATCTTCTCCCCGCTTCCCCCATAAACCCGGAGCAATCGCCCATCCTTATCAAAATCGAGCAGGTAGTTGCTACCGTACCCATCTCCTACCGTAAATCCTCCGTCTGGCCGCCAAGAGAGGTTGGTTGGGTGGAACGGTTTCTTGGGGTCCTCATATTCGGCACAGGGAGGCCGCTTGAGGGTCCAAACGATCTCCCCCTTTAGGGTACACTTCACCACTTTCAATTCCGGAGTCCAGGTGTTGCACAGATAGATAAACTCTTCGCGTCCCTCTTTGCGGATTTCGATGCCATGTCCGCCTCCATGCCAGGCTCTGCCGAAAGAACGCACAAACTTGCCGCTCCCGTCGAAGACCAGCACGGTGTCCATCTGTTTACCAATCCCTTGATGGGTGATGTACACCAAGCCCTCGCCGTCGATCGCCACGTTGTGCGTGGTTTGCCAGGTGTAATCCCCAGGTAGTTGGCCCCAATTGTGAATGCAGCGGTAGGTGTGCTCCCCACTGCCAATGACAGGTTGCAGGTCGATCCCCCGGCGGCTCATTCCCAACAGGATCGGGCCGGAGCAAAATACCAACCCGGTCCCAACCGTTGCTTGGGTCAGAAATTGACGACGGTGTATACTACTTGGGCCTGCCTCATGACACTTCTGGCCGCCGCTACGCTCTGTCATCATGGCAAACTCCAAAAAAGTCGTTCCCTCTTTCAACACACTTCTTGACACACTCCATAGGAGATATCCGATACGCTCTCAGCATAAGAAATCCTGCCTGCTCGCCAAGAGAAACTCTGGGAAGCAGACAGGGCGAAGGAATTACGAATAGCTTTCGTTTTGGACTTCGTGGTAAGGGCAAGCCTGCGTGGACAGGGCCGGTTCAGATCCTGGGTTCAAATCTTGTCGGGAACGACGAACGGCGGGCGGTACTTGCGGGTCAGCAGAGCATTGGCCTCCGGATCGTTGCGGAATTGTTCGAGCTTTCCGTCGAACTCCAGTTTGCGGCCGATTCTCCAGGTGGTCCCTTCGAGTTTGACCCCGTTTTGGCTCAGGTGCTCGGCCACACGTTGCAAGGCTTCCGAGGCAAACTCATTGCCCGCGATGATCTGCCGTTTGGCATCGAACGGCTCCTCCTTGCCCAAGCGGTAGGAGATATTGGCCAAATGGCATAGACCACTGGAAATGTGCCCCTCTTCAATCGGAGCGTGCAACTCCTCGGCTTTTCGACTGCGCACGCATTCGATGAAGTTCTGGAAGATGCCACCACCCTTGCGGCGCGTGGGGCTGGTCACCTTGGCTAATGGTTCCCCTTCTCCTCGACCCTTGGGGTAGAACTTGCCACCGGCAACCACGCCTTCTTCAAAATGCAAGACGTTACCGATGCCTTGGCCGTAGTAGGGGGGAGTCTTGAGACCCCGGACCTCGAACATCAGTAACACCGAACCGTAACCCATGATGGCAATTTGCGTATTGGGCGTCTCTCCTTGATCGCGATAGCCCAACCGGCCTCCAAAGCTGATGACCCAATCCGGCCAAGTAGCACCCGGAATCAGCCAACGGGCGATGTCCATCTGATGCACTCCCTGGTTGCCGATGTCACCATTGCCAAAGTCCCAGAACCAATGCCAATTGTAATGGACGAGGTTGGCATGATGGGGCTGCTCCGGTGCTGGCCCTAACCACAAGTTGAAATCGACTTCCGCAGGCGGCGGCGAAGGTGCCTTGAAGCCGATACTTCCGCGAGGTTTGTAGCACAAGCCGCGGGAAACGAGCAGCTTGCCGTATTTTCCGGATTGGACTAAAGCCTGCAGATCCAGCCAGCTCTGGCTACTGCGGCTCTGCGTTCCGTGCTGGACAATTCGACCGTACTTCTTCGCGGCCTCCACCGCTATACGGCCCTCATGGATGTTGTGCGAGCACGGCTTTTCCACATAAACGTCCTTGCCCGCTTGGCAGGCCCATATCGTCATCAGGCTGTGCCAATGGTTCGGCGTTGCGATCGCTACCACATGCACACTTTTGTCATCCAGCACGCGCCGGATATCGGTTTCCGTTTTGGGAGCGGGCAGGTTCTTGCTGGACAGAGTGGACAGATGCTTGCGATAGGTCCGGCGATCCGGGTCCACCAGATAAGCAATCTCGACATCCGGGATGCGAGCAAACTCGGCTACGTGAGCGCCGCCCCGGCCATTCAAGCCCGCGACTGCGACGCGAATGCGTTCATTGGCTCCCAGAACTTTGCCAGACGATTTGGTCCCCGCAATCGTCACCTGAGCCGCCACAGCCAAACCAGTGCCCAGAAACACACGCCGACTCATAGTCTTGGCCATCGTTATGTCCTCCAATAGATAGTCGGATTCCGCGAGCCACAGCCGGCACTATCGTGTCCCTCATCACACCTTGAACCTTATCCTTGGTCCTGAGAGTGGGAGGCTTCATTGCCCCCCTTCTCCCGTCAAAGCTGGTTACGTACCTTTATTTTGCACGATAGCCGCTCCCGATGCACGAAAAAAATCCTGCCGCTCTGAGTTTCCGACTTCGTTTGTCGGATCTGACCCCCTCATGTCCACCGAGTGCGTAAGAGGACGAACTCGGATTCCTTCTCTTTTCTCTTCATGGCCTTAGTCGACTTGCTGGCCGTGGGTCGATTCCAACCCGACCCCTGGTCCAGGTTTTGCCGCAACGGAGGCTGCCTTGCCAGTTCTCATTGGAAACAAAGCAAGCCAAGCGTTACTGCGGAAGGCTCTCTTCGGGTACAATGGCGAAAAAGCTTTGGGAAAAACCATGAATCTACACGCTCAACACGAGGCTACCGCATCGCTTTCGCGCTCGGAACTGGCGATGCGCTACATCGAGCAGTTACCCTACCCTCCATATCCGGTGCAGGAGGAGGCCCTCTTGGCCTGGTTCACCTCCGAGCAGGGGGTCATGGTTTGCGCTCCGACGGGAACTGGCAAGACGCTCATCGCCCAAGCCGCGATGTACGAGGCCTTGCACACCGGCAAGGTGGCCTATTACACCACGCCGCTCATTGCGCTGACGGAGCAAAAGTTCGCCGAGATGCAGGCCGCCGCAGTACGCTGGGGATTCACTCCGGACGATGTGGGACTGGTGACGGGAAACCGCCGGGTCAACCCCCAGGCTCGCGTGTTGGTCGTCGTCGCTGAGATTCTCCTCAACCGGCTGTTGCACCCGGAAGGATTCCATTTTGAAAATGTGTCGTCCGTGGTCATGGATGAATTCCATAGTTTCGCGGACCCGGAACGAGGAATTGTTTGGGAACTGACCCTCAATTTGCTGCCCCGGCATGTGCGCTTGCTATTACTTTCGGCTACCGTGGGCAACTCCTTCGAGTTTCTCCACTGGCTGGCCAATGTCCACGGACGGCAACTGGAATTGGTCGAGAGCACCGAGCGGAAGGTCCCCCTGACCTATCGCTGGGTACCGGACAAATTTCTCAACGAATTGCTCATGGAGATGGCTCAAGGGGATGAGGACAGCCGTAAGTTACCTGCCCTGGTCTTCGTATTCAATCGGGACGAATGTTGGACTGTCGCGGAACAGCTCAAGGGTTTGGATTTGATGACCCCACGGCAGAAGGCAGCGGTCAACCGCGTGTGCGACCAACTCGATTGGTCCCACGGCGCCGGACCCAAGCTCAAGCAAATGTTGCGGCGCGGCATCGGCGTCCATCACGCCGGCGTTCTGCCTAAATACCGCCGCGTGGTGGAGGACTTGTTCGAGCGCAAACTGCTTTCCGTCGCGTTGTGTACCGAGACTTTGGCTGCGGGGATCAACCTGCCAGCACGTTCTGTGGTGCTGACCTCGCTCGTCAAAGGGCCATTCGGAAAGGAACGGCTGATCGATGCCAGCACCGCTCATCAGATTTTCGGGCGTGCAGGGCGCCCTCAATATGACAAAGAAGGCTTCGTCTTCGTACTGGCGGATGAGGACGATGTGCGCATCCTCCGCTGGAAACAGCAATACGAGCAGATTCCCGACACCACCAAGGACCCTGCCCTGCTCAAAAAAAAGAAGGAACTCTTGCGGAAGAAGCCCACACGCAACACTCAGAAGAAATACTGGAACGAGGCGGAATTTGAAAAGCTGCGGCGGGCACCCCCGGCTCGTCTCTACAGCAAAGGCCCGTTGCCTTGGCGGCTGCTGGCCTATCTCCTGAGCGTCTCGCCCGACGTAGATGCCATTCGCTCCTTCGTTCGCAAGAGACTTCTCGATGGCCCGCGGGTGGAAGCCGGACTCAAACAGCTCCGACAGATGCTCCTTACCCTGCATCGCAAGGGATTCGTCGAACTGGACCCCCCACCGCCCCCGGAACTGACCCAACCCCAGGCGATCGTCCGACTGCTCTCCGACTACCAGCCGGCGCTCGCCCGACCCACCCCAGAGTTGCCCAAGCTGTTGGCCTTCCGCGGCTGCCATCCGCTCTATGGCGTTTACTTGCTGGATTGGATGGCCGAAGCCAACCGGGAGGAACGCATCCAACTTCTCGAAAGTCTGCTCGACCTTCCCCGGCCTCTGCTCCGCTCGGTGCGGGTTCCTTTTGATCTGAGCGGCGGACCGCTAGAGCGGAACCGCCTGGACCCGGAACTGATCCAGCGTGGCTTACTCACTGTCCAGCTTCCTCAACGGCAGCGGCCAGGCCCGGCGGATGATCCTGATGACTCTGATTCCGACCCTGCCCATGCAGCCCAGGACGACGAGAGCGAAACCGGTGAGGAAGAGGGACGGCTTGTCAACGAGGAGGGGCGCCCCCTCGTTCTGGCCGAGAAAGCCCGCTGCCTTTTCGACGAATTGCATCCCGACGTGACGGATTTGGAAACCCAAGCCGTCTGGGTCGCTGGCGAGGTCCTCCGCTATGGCGATTTCAACAAATACGTCACGACCCGTGACCTCATCAAGCAGGAGGGGCTGATCTTCCGGCACCTGTTGCGCATGATCCTCCTGCTGGAGGAATTCGCCCAATTGACTCCCCCCGGAATGGCAGCAGAGGAGTGGCGCGGGGAATTGCGCGACATTGCCCGGCAGTTGACAGGGATTTGCCATGCCGTCGATCCCACCAGCACCCAGCAGGCCATTACCAAGGCCCACGCCGCAGACCTGGTGGAAGGGGAAGCTCAACCGGCCGCGACCGTGCTCGAATTGCCTTCCGGACCGAACACCTTGGAACCGGCGATCGATTATGCAGCGGAGATCGAAGAGTTCCAAGCAGGCATTCTGGATTGAGGATCAAGCCCAAGCGTGGTCTAAAGCCGACTGGAGCCGGCAAGACTGTTACTTATCGCGGGCCGGCTCCGAAGGCACGGGTTCTTTGTCCCCGCTCTTCCTCTTCTCAGGGGCTTTTTCCGGCCCCTTTTCCGGGGCAGGCCGGGCCGGGGTTTCTTTTCGCTCCGCTTCTGGGACTGGAGGGACGCCGGGTTCAATTCCAGGGAAACCAGGGACGACTATACCCCCTCCTCCTCCAAATCCGCCAAAACCGATCCCTGGGCCACCGATGGGCAGGTTGGGGATAGTTCCCGGCGTGGGTGGACCGCTGGGAACAGGACCATCCGCATCCGCACGTAGTCGTTCGGCCCGCTCCGCAGAAGTGATGAACAAGATGTTGTTCATTCGCAGGGCACGCAAATCCGCCACTTCAGCCAATAATCGCACTGCACTCTCCAGGGGAACATCGTCCAATTTCAAGGTGATTGCAACTTGGGCCTTGTCTTTCAGCCGCGGATCCACCACGAGATTCGCCCCGGTCTCTGCCGCAAGTCGCCGAATAACCTCCGCAAAGGGGGTCCCCTCCCAATCGACCTTCACCCGCTGCCGCAATTGCCGAGCCACCACCAAATCCTCGCTGGAGATGACGATCCCTTCGCGAGTCAACGCATATTGCAAGTTGTAAGGGGCCAGAATGCGCCGCAGGGCATCTTGCAGCTTGACTTGCTTCAACTCGATATTGACCGATGGATCATGGGGGTTGATGCCGAAATTCATCACGTTAGGGTCCAGGTGAATCGGGATTTTCGTCCGCTCCTTGAGTTCATCCACAACTTCCTTGAGAGAGCGGTTCTGGAAGACGAGATCGCATGTTTGATCTAGAGTTTTCCGCCAGGATTCGATCGGTGTACTGGCCGCCGGCGGGTCCGCGGGAACCGGTGCTGCCATGAATCGGTTGGCGCCCCACACACCGGCCAATAGCACAAACACCCCTCCAAATACCAATTGTCTGTTCATGTGCTTTTCTCCTGGAGCTGAGGTCGTACCTTGGTCCCTTTCCGCACAGTTGGATCCGAGAACTCATCTTCCGACGGGAGACCTCACTGGGCATAACGCAGTTAGCTTCTTGTTGTTGGCCACAGCCCCAACTTTGTTAGACGACTTACCACGGCCGGCACACTTGTTGATGAGTCTTTGCAATTCCGCAAGGGAATATCCACGCTCTTGCCGTCAACTCCGGCTTCTTTCAAGCATGCAGCCGTCTTGATACTTACTCACGTGTCTCGAATTGATGTCGCAGGCGGATGCTATTGATGTCCAAGGCTTCGAGGATTCGCAAAACCTGCTCGATAGGTTGGCCGGTGTCCATAGCCCAGAGGATGACGTGGAGGTTTTCCTTACCGGCGGCGAGTTGATCGAGAATAGCATCGAGGAGGGGCTTACAGTCGTGAAATTCGCGTTGCAGAAGTCCAAAGTCTCCCCGATCTAACTCGACCCAGAAACATTTTCCTTGGAGGTGTTCGACCCAGCGTGCGCGGAGATATCCTTGCCAGTGTTTCGCAACCCATTCTCGAATGCAGGATTCGCCCAGATCATATCCCGCTTTTTGACTTTCGATCCACTTATGGCGATTGGCCTCTTCGATACTGTCGCTGAAGACGCTTTTGGCAACGACACCAGGAACTCCGTTTCCTGGAGCCGTTCCCCCCGGTGGAGGTTTCTGCCCCGTCCGGGACACACTGTCCTGAACTAATGAACTGGCGTTCATGGCGGCCAACCCACTGCGGGAAACACGGCAACATCCTTTCTGTCCGTTATCCCTCGGAGATAGTCCATTGTACTGAAACTGGACACCGGCGAGCAATACGAATCCTCGGTCCGCCAACATTGGGCGGAATGTGTCACTTGGCGGTCCCAATTCTTCAGGTGCCGTTTGAAAATACTGTAGCACACAAAGTGACTGAACGTGCCAAGTCACTCCAAAATCGAGGCTAACACGCTAGTCCATCGCCATTGATCACCCTATCGGGCCAACCAGCCGCCATCCACGAACAGGGTCTGGCCGGTGATATAGCTGCCGGCTTCGCTGCACAAAAGTAGGACGGGTCCGACCAGTTCGCGGGGTTCCGCCCAGCGTCCCAAGGCGGTCCGTTGTGCGAATGCCTGCTTCTCCGCTTCCGAGAGCAATGACATTGGCATATCTGTCAGGAACGGACCGGGAGCGATGCAGTTGACGGTGATGTTGTATGGCCCCAGATCAATGGCGCTGGCCCGTGCCAGCCCCATTAACGCCGCCTTGGTAGCCGAGTATGCGTTGCGTTTCTCCTTGGACACCTGGCCGAGGATAGAGGAGATGTGCACAATCCGTCCCCACCGCCTCGCTTTCATCTGAGGAACCAATTCTCGGCTCAGGACCATAGCGGAGGTGAGATTGACGGCGAGCATGCGATCCCAGACGTCGTCGGTGATAGCATCGATTGGTTGGGGAATGTTCATCCCGGCATTATTGATGAGAATGTCCACATGGCCGAAGGTATCGAGGGCGAAGCGCGCCAGACGGAGCAAATCTTCCCGTTTGCCTACGTCGGCCACGTGGTAAGCTCCACGGCGGCCCGTCCCTGCCGTGATCTCTTGGATCGCCTCCCGGAGTTGGTCTTCATGCCGGCTGGCAATGATCACATCGGCACCGGCTTCAGCCAAGCCGCGAGCCATCGCCTTACCCAGCCCCTTATTCCCACCTGTCACCAAAGCCACACGGCCGGTTAAATCGAACAGTGACGTGATCATAACTGGCGTCTCCCTTGGGATGTTCCGGGCATGGCCACCCGCTGCGGACGACTGCGATCATTCTCCACGTTTGTCTGATCCAGAGGTAATTTAGCGAAAAGCCTGAAGGAAAAAGTGGGGGGAACAGACAGAAGGGCATATGCCCCTCTACAGGAAGAGATGCAGAGATTCAGGCGGAAGTGGACGTGGTCGTCGTTCCCTGTTCCCCGGCAGATCAACTGGCCAACAGGCGGTCGAACAGCTCGTCGAATTTCCGGGAGATGGCTTCAGTCGAGAAGTGAGTCGTGAACCGTTGCCAGCCGCGCCAGATTTGCTCTTCCCGTTCCAGAGGGTCATGCAAAACGACCCGCGCCAGTTCCGCTGCCAGAAGCTCCGGGTCCGCCGGGGCATATCGGACCGCGTCTCCGCCAGTGAACGGCACCGCCGCATTCGGGACCGCGATCGCCGGCACTCGTAAGGCCATCGCCTCGACCAAGGGAACACAAAATCCCTCATGTTCGCTGGTCACTAAGAGAGCATCGGAGATCAGGTAAAGGGACTTGAGCTGCGCGACCGTCAGGCTACCAGTGACAAATACATGGCCTTCCTGGCCTTGATCGTGGACGTACTGAAACACCTGGCGGACATAGTCGGGCAGCGGCCACGGCCCCGCGACAATCAAGCGGGCATGATCATCGTACCGCTGCCGGAAGATTTTCAAGGTCTCGATAGCCAAGGGTACGTTCTTATTGGGCACCAGGCGCCCGACCAGGAGGAAGGTGTTCGTCCAATCGTCGAAGCCGATCACGGCGCGCCCGTCTGGTTCCTGATGAAAAAGTTCTTCCACTTGGTGGAACGGCGGCAAGGCTGTCACCGCGAGTTGGGGATTGCACTGGCGGATGTCCTGAGCATTGAATTCGGAATCAGCCCACAGGTGGGCGCCGCAGCGCGCCAAGCGGGGCACCTGCTCCATCCCTTCCCGGCAACCGTCGGCCACCTGCCGTTTCACCTGGGAGAAAAACCGGGGAGGAGTAACATTGTGGTACTTGACTGCCTTCCGCCGGAGGGGCAAGCGCTCCATCGCCCGCACAGCCGTTTCGCAGCCAATCGAGTGATGGTAGATCAGCACATCCTCCGGAGAACAAAGAACCCGGCCGATCTCTTCCAGCCGCCGGACAGGTTCGGCAACGCCGCTGACCGTCGAGGCGAAAAAGGTGACATCCCAACCGCGCTCACGGAGATGCCGCCCCATTCCTAGCGCATCATTGCCAACAGCGTCGCCACTGGCCAAGGTCGGTAAGGCGATCCCAACACGCATTCTCGCGCACCCCTCGTTTGGTGTTATGGTGTTTGATCTGGACACGTTTTGCGGCGGTGCCGGCGGAGATTTCTCCGATCAGCTCGATGAGCAATCCCTTTTTCAACGGATGAATCCATGTTTCATCAGGACGGCCCGCAACAGTCGTCCCATCGACCTCCACGTGAAGCGTGTCGCGCGGCATGCCGCCTGCATCCCCAATTGTCGAGCCTGACTCTGATCGGCATAGACCCGCCGCATTTGCTCGATCAGCCCCTCCTCATCCGGTTCCGCCCAGTGGCCGGAATAGATGGCATTGCAAACAGGGACCAATCGGTAGGGCACGGTATAACCCACCGTCTCGTCGAAGAACATGGTCAAGCCGCTGTAAGGAGCGGAGATCAAGGGACGCCCGCAGGCCATCGCTTCGAGCAGATGCAAGCCGAAACCTTCCCCAGCGGAAGCATTCACATAAGCCGTCAGAGACTGGTACCACCGCGCCACCTGAGTCACGGGAAGTATAGCGCGAATCACATCAATGCGCGGGTCGTCATAGGTCTCCAATGATGGCGACTGCGGCGTAATCTTGACCCGCAAGCGCACATCTTGTTGGCGGGGAAAGGCCCGGCGGAACAGATCGATCACCAATTGGGCATTCTTGCGCAATCCCCCCGCGGAGAGCGCCCCTGCCGTTCCGAACGTGCACACGGAGGGAAAACTGCCTTCATCCGGATGAAACACCACGGGGTCATACCCCAGGGGAACAACTTCGATCGGCACGCGCACGCCGCAGTTGCGAAAACATTCGGCCCCCCAGTGGCTGGGCACGATCACCACCCGGCAGCGATTCATCAGTTCCACCCAACCGGGTTCCAGATAGTCGGTTTCCCACATGGTGTATAAAGCCGTGGCCTCATCCGGCTGAAAGCGTTGGAACAAAAACGGCGGCGAGATGATCAGTTGCTTCTCCCCCGGCTTCCAGCCGCCCGCCGGCAGACGCACTCCGCGCGGCATCAATTCCGCAGTCACCGCACTGACCTGATGCCAGCGTAGGGCCACTCCCGTGCTGGGCAGTCCTTTCAGCACCGCATAGGAGAGATGATCGTAACCCGATATTCCCTTGAGATCAGTAGACAAAAACAAGGGGTTCTGCGGGGCGGCTGGTTTGCGTCCCACACGGGCGTGATCCATCAAGGGCCGCTCTTCCACAGGGTAAGCCAGTATGGTTTCCAAAAACCGATGCGGAGCAGCTTTCCAGGATTCCGACCATTCCGCCACCTTCTCCACAGATAAGCCCCAGGGGGTTTGCTGGGCCAGGCGGCGTGTGGAAACGGCCCACACTGCCGAGGGATAGCGAAAGCCTGTCTCAGTTCCGTCCCCGGCGTGGGAAGCGGCACTTGTACTCTCGCCATATGATCGGAAAGAAGAATCGGCTCCGAGAGAAGCAACACCCACGTGCCGCTTGTGGGAAAGATCAAGGGAAATCGCTGACTCTCCACGGCCTCCACGTAAGGCTAGCGGTGAATCCCGGTCCGCAAAGTTTGCCGCAGGAGGTGGGGGTTCTCTAACCGCACCGGCGTTTTCTTTCTGGTCTCTTGGACCCGATAGACGCAGGGAAGATGACGCTGTGGAAGACTTCTCCTCCAGGATACCTTCAGCAACCCCCGTGTCGAGCCGGGCGCCAACCACCTCTTCGGAGGGATTCTCTCGCAGACATTTCACCCAGTGATATAGGGCGTGTTCCGCCAATTCGACACCGGGAGGAAGCACCACCGCCCAGCGGCACTCGGTCGCGGCGAGGGCTTTGCCCATCGCAAAACCCAAACCCATCCAGGGGGACACACGGATGACGTGGACGCGTGGGTCTTTCGGCAGCAGGTTTTGCACATGGGGTGTCACACCACTCGGACCCGCCGTAACCAAATACAGCTCCCAGTGGGGGTAAATCTGCCGGCGTACCGAATGCGCGGCCCATTGGGCCAACTCGAGTCGGCCAGGATGCACTGGCACGATCACCGCCACAGGAATGATGTCCTTCCAGGAGTCGCATTCGCGAGCGATGCGTTCCGCTTCATCACGTGTCAGCGTATGCCGGCGCCACCAAGCGGCATCTACCTCGTCCGCATGGCCGCTCCCCGTGCGGATCTGCCGTCCATCGATCAGCCCTTTGAGAACCTTCGCTCCAAACTCGCGCCATTGACCTCGTACCAGCATCTTCGCGCCACGCCATAACACCGGACCCGTGCAGCGGTAAGCCCGGATCAACCGCATCTTCTCTCTTAATGCCAGGGCCGTGACACGCAGCGGAGACAAGCTCATCACAGTGAAGGACTCTATGGCAAAAGTTCCCTCCACGTTGTGGAATTCTAGGCGGATTCCCTCCGCAGGACGCGAAAGTTTCACCACGAATTCTTCTGAGAAATTCCGATTCCAACTGAACGTTTCGCGCACCGGCAGCCTTTCGCCCCCCTCTGCTTTTCCGAAAACCAGTTCACAGCGCTTCTGAACCGTGAATCGCTGGAAGGAACGAATGGCTAAGCGGACCTGATACCACCCCGGCTCCAAACGTTCCGAGACGACAAAGCGCACCGGTGTGGTCCGGGCTTCCCAATGGCCTGGTTGCTCGCCGGGTACCAGCCCCTCAGACATAGGAACCAAATCCTGAACAGTCCAGGGACGCCGCTGAGGTGCTCCTCTGCCAACCCTGCCCTCCGTTCGCCAAAAAATGGCCACGTCCGTCGTCTCCTGTCGGTCCATTGCTGCTTCGCCTGAAAAATCGGCCTACCCAAGGTGATGGAACCGACAGCAAAAGTCAAGCTCAATCTCATCACCCCCCGTAAAGGGGTGCAACTAGATTCTCTGGGGGTGGTGGCTGAACCCGCGAGGTGTTTCCCCAGACTAGCAGAGCTGCCCGGCAGAGAACCCCCAGAGGATTTGGTTGCACTCCCAGCGAAGGAGCAGAGCATCCGAAACCGGCTCTCTCCCTCCACTGCGAGCAAATCAATAGCCGGGTCAAACCCAAGAGAATGTCTTCATCTTCTGCAGGGCGGACTCCAATGCCGCGGAATCTAGGTGGGGCCTTCCCGAAATGCCTTGGAGGCTCTCGGATCAGTATCCCACTGCCATACCATCTTTGCGGGCTTCGCTTCCTCCGTAGAGCACATTGCTCTGGGGATGGATCCAGATTCCTTGATAGCCGCCGCCATTGACGCGCACACGTTCGACGCGGTGGCCGCGACGTTCCAGTTCTCGCAGCACTTCATCAGGTATACCTGGCTCGGCTCGCACAATGCCCCCACGAGGGTCCCCAGGCAGGCCTGTGGGTGTCGGATGGCCGACATGCTCAATCCGGGGCGCTTCGCCGGCTGCCTGGACATTCATCCCAAAATCCAGCAAGTTGACCAACACCTGGACTTGGCCTTGCGGCTGCATATCCCCGCCCATGACCCCGAAGACGAACACAGGCTTGCCCTTCTGTGTGACCATGGCCGGGATGATTGTATGGAAGGGACGCTTGCCGGGTTCCAGCCGGTTGGGGTGTTTTTCCTCCAAGGCAAACAAGCAGCCGCGATTCTGGATGCCGAATCCCGTACCCGGTGCGGCCAAGCCGGAACCGAAGCCGCTGTAATTGCTCTGAATCAAAGACACGCAGTTGCGATCCTTATCCACCACGCAAAGATAGACGGTTTCCGCACCTCCTAAGCGCGGGTCACCAGGGGGCACATCCGTGCGGGCTTTTTGCATGTCAATTCCCTTGACTCGCTCCGCCGCATACTTCCGGGAGATCAACTCCTGCACCGGGACCTGGGAGAATTGCGGATCCGCGTAGTAGCGGGCACGATCAGCAAAGGCCAGTTTCTTAGCCTCGACAAATAGATGCCAGTAATCCGCCGAGGTAGGACCTAGGCGAGCCAGGTCGAAGTGTTCGAGGAGGTTGAGCATTTGCAGGACAGCGATTCCTTGTCCGGGAGGGGGAATCTGCCAGACTTCGTAGCCCCGGTAAGTTGTCGCGACCGGTTCGACCCACTCCGACTGATGCCGCTCGAAATCCTCTGCGGTCCACAGGCCACCCACTTGTTGGGCAAATTCGACCAGCCTTCGGGCGATGTCCCCTTTGTAAAAGGCATCTCGGCCTTGCTCCGCAATCAGGCGGTAGGATCGAGCCAACTCGGGATTGCGGAACAGATCGCCGGCACGGGGTGCCCGCCGCCCGCCCTGACCATCGTCAATCAAGAAGGTCGCCCGCATGCCCGGATCACGCATCCGTTCGACCGAACGCCAGTAGGTGGCGATCACTTCCGGCACCGGCGCCCCTTTTTCCGCATAGGTGATACTCGGCTCCAGCAGTTCCCGCCAGGACCAGCTTCCAAAACGCCGGCGCAACTGATCCCAGCCATCGACGCATCCCGGAATCGACCAGGAGAGCGGACCCGAGCTCGGAATTTGCTTGTATCCTCTCTCCAGGAAATACGCCCGCGTCGCTCGCAAAGGCGACCGGCCGCTAGCATTGAGACCGTACAACTTCTGGGTCCGCGCATCCCAAACCAGGGCATACAGATCGCCCCCAATGCCGCAATTGGTCGGTTCCAGAACTCCCAGGGCGGCACTAGTCGCAATCGCCGCATCCACCGCATTCCCGCCACGCTGAAGCACGTTCAAACCGATCTGGGCGGCCAAAGGATGACTCGTGGCCACCATCCCTTGTTGGGCCAGTGTCACCGAACGGCCGGCTTGACCCGCTCGGATCACTGGCCGCTCCGCCCAAGAGACCCCCGTACATAACCCGGCCATGATCGCCAACCCCGCCATCGCCCGAGCAGACATAACCCACCTCTTCAAAGGTACCGTTTGTTTCATGTTCCGCCTCCCATCGTACCACAGTCCTAACCCCCTGCCAGTTCTGAGGACGCTTTCCTAAGCACCGGCTGCCCTGCATTCGCTGCCTGCCCTGCCTCTCGCTCAGCCAGCCGGCGTGTGATCCGGAGGATGAAGTTCCGCCCGGAGTTGCTCCGTCAATTGTTTCGTGAGCTGGTGTAGTCGGACACTGAGCTGGACATCGTAGGGCACGGGATTGTGCAAATCCTTGCAAGGTTCGGGAAGACTTGCCCATTGCTGGCGGAAGTACTGCCGGGAGGCATCCAAGGAAACTGGGGGATGTACCCGCCGCCCTTCGCGGATCACCTCGTGCAAAAGCGGCTGACCTCCCAAAGGGGGCGGTTCTTCAGCCAAAGCAATTTGATCGTAAAGCATCTGTCCTGTGGGATCGTAGAAGCGATACACCTGTTTCGATCCCGGTAAAGTTTGTTTGTGCTCGCTCAGTTTGAGCGTGGCGCGTCCGGCATAGCTCACCAGCTTGTATGCGCAGTCCCCATAAGGAGCATCTTGCGAGACCCCATATTTGGTTCCGACACCAAACGCATCGATGGGCGCACGCTGGGCTACCAACTGCTCGATGGTGTATTCATCAATCCCGCCGCTTGCGAAAATTTGGAGATGGGGAAAGCCTGCGGCGTCCGCCAATTGGCGCGCGATGCGGGACAGGGATGCGAGATCACCGCTATCAAGCCGGATGCCTCGGAGCTGATGGCCCTGCTGTTGCAATTCCCCAGCGATCCGCAAGGCATGCTTGATGCCCGCCACGGTGTCATAAGTATCGACCAGTAGAGTTGTGCTATCAGGAAAGGTCCGTGCGTAAGCCCGGAAGGCATCGAGTTCGTGGGGAAAGGCCGTCACGAAAGAGTGCGCCATTGTGCCGTAAAGAGGAATGCCGTACCGCAGGCCGGCGTGGACGTTACTGGTTCCCTCGAAGCCCACCAGCCAGCCGCTATAGGCTGCCATATCCGCCGCTTCCAGACCGTGGCACCGGCGCGCCCCGAAGTCCACCACCTGGCGCTGCGGACCCGCAGCCCAACGGACCCGTGCCGCTTTGCTCGCCAACAACGTGTAAACATGCAGGCGATTCACCACCAGCGTTTCCACAAGCTGAGCTTGCAGTATGGGAGCGGTCACTTCCAGCAGCGGCTCATTCGCAAATACCACGGTCCCTTCTGCCACCGCACGCACCGAACCGGTAAAACGCACACCGGCTAGATAACTCAGGAAATCCTCGTGGAAGCGCCTCAGTTGCCGTAGGGCGGCGATGTCTTCTTCTGTGAAATGGAAACCATCCAACTCGGCCAAAAGAGGTTCGATCCCCGCAGCAACCAAGTAACCCCTGTGCGGCGGCAGACTCCGGAAGAAGAAACTGAACGTCGCTGTCTCCGCCATCCCCTCCTGCCAGTACGCCTGAGCCATCGTCAACTCATAAAGGTCGGTGAAGGTCGCCAGCGAGGGATGCATTCGAGGGGCCATGGTCCGCACCACAGGATTGATTGTTCCATGCCAAAGCTGCACAGCGCTGGAGCACCTCTGGCACAATCTCGCACAGCTTAGCGATTCATCGAGCGGAGTAGACTCAGCGATTGCTGACTACCATACACGATAACCGAGACGCTACCAGAGTGATACTACCGAATCTTTTCCCAAAAGATTGGATGCCTGAGACGTGCAGTTAGCCGCGGGGCACGACAAGGTACCCAAATTGCAGAGGTCATCCGCCAGGACGAGTCCAATAGCCTAGGGGATGACAGCCGGCGTCCGTCTGTTCGGGAGAAGACACCATGGCCGAGGTCCTCCGCCACTTGTTACACCTCACCGCGGGAGACTTGATGAACCGCGAAGTCAAGACCCTATCCGCCGACATGACTCTGAAGGAAGCGGCGCATGAGCTGTCCCGGCTGGGTTTACGCGGCATGCCGGTGGTGGAATCGAATCGGCGCGTGGTCGGCATGCTCTCGGTAGCGGACCTGGCCCGTTGGGTGGCCTGGCGCAATCAGCAAGCCGGAGGCAAACCGCAGGCCTGTGCCTTCCAACAAGTCGAACGGCATCCGGGCGGCAAGGAAGAAATCCGATGCCTCTTGCCCTCAGGCTCGTGCCCCTTCCAGCGACTGCATGTGCGCCCCGACGGCCAGCCAGTGTTGCTCTGCGGCGATCCTCATGGAATCCCGACAGACTGGCAAATCGTCGAAACCGAAAGCCGCCCCCTCCTGGTGCGGGACGTGATGACCACCCTGGTGCGGTCAGTATCACCGGACACGACTGTGCCGCAGTTAGCTCGCCAGATGCTCGAAGAGGGCGTCCATCGCTTGCTAGTTACGGATGACTCAGGCTCACTCCTGGGAATCGTAAGTGCCGATGACCTGCTCCAGGTCCTGGCCCATATCGATGATGAACGCTTCGGCGAGCGGCAAGGGGGAACATGTGAAGAGTGAACTCGCATGCCCCAGTCAATAAGACATATACGAAGGCGTAGCCGATCCTTCTGACCGAGAAAGTCTGGGATGCGGAGGACCGGGTGCGGGCATGCAGACTTTTCCAGCGACGATCGCCTACTTTTCGATGGAAATTGGCCTGGACCCTGCGATTCCCACTTACAGCGGAGGGCTGGGTATTCTGGCAGGGGACACCTTGCGCGCTGCCGCCGACCTGGGAATTCCTATGGTCGGAGTCAGCCTGGTGCATCGACTCGGTTACTTCCGGCAACGTCTGGATGCTCAAGGCCAGCAGTACGAAGAACCGGCTACCTGGAACCCGGAACAACACTTGGAAGCCCTGCCCCCCAGCATCCGAGTACCCTTGGAGGAACGACAAGTAAGTGTGCGGGTCTGGCGGTATTGGGTCCAGGGGATCAGCGGCTGGAAAATCCCGGTCTATTTGCTGGATACGAACCTGGAAGAAAACAACGCTTGGGATCGGCACTTGACGGATCAACTCTATGGCGGCGATGCGTACTACCGCTTGTGTCAAGAAGTGATCCTCGGAGTGGGGGGAGCCTTGATTCTCCAGGCGTTGGGACACGATACGATTGTGACTTACCACATGAACGAAGGGCACTCTGCCTTCCTGGTTCTGGGATTGTTGCGCCAGTTGTGCCAGGGAGAGCTGCCCTCGCAATGGACCGCCGAATTGCACGAGCAGGTGCGGCAACGCTGCGTCTTCACCACCCATACACCTGTCCCTGCGGGTCACGACAAGTTCGCGGCGGACCTGGTGCGCCGCGTGCTGGGAGAACCGGCGGCTTCCTTGGTGCTCCATCTCGATGGTCAGCCGGACAACATCCTCAACATGACCGGACTGGCTTTGAGCTGCTCGCGATACGTAAACGGAGTCGCTCTGCGGCATGGCGAGGTTTCCCGCGACATGTTTCCCGGTTACCCCATCAATTCCATCACCAACGGCGTCCATGCGGTCACCTGGACCAGCGAGCCATTCCAGGAACTCTACGACCACCATTTTCCGGAATGGCGGCGGGATAACCTGTATCTGCGCTATGCCATCAATTTACCGCCTGCGGAAATCCTGGCGGCCCACTCCCGCAGCAAACAGCAACTCCTTCAAGAAGTGGAACGGCGCACGGGACAGAGGCTGGATCCGGCTGTCCTGACCCTCGGCTTCGCCCGGCGTGCCACGGCATACAAGCGAGCCGATCTGCTCTTCAGCGATTTGGACCGCCTCCGGCGGATCGTCCGGCATGTGGGACCTTTGCAAGTGCTGTTTGCGGGCAAGGCTCACCCTCAGGATGAGGGAGGCAAAGCCATCATTCGCAAGGTGTTTGCCGCCGCCCAAGCCCTTCGGCCGGATGTGACCGTCCTTTATCTCGAAGATTACGACATGACCTTAGCCCGCCTTCTGTGTGCGGGAAGCGACGTTTGGCTGAATACGCCGCTCAAACCTCAGGAAGCCTCCGGCACGAGCGGGATGAAAGCCGCCCTCAACGGAGTGCCGAGTCTCAGCGTTCTGGACGGCTGGTGGGTCGAAGGGTGTATCGAAGGGGTGACCGGCTGGGCCATCGGCGAGGACGGTCAGCGGCCCAGCGATCCCGCGCGCGAGGCTGCTTCGCTCTACGACAAGCTCGAATATGTCATCGCTCCGCTTTTCTACAAACGGCCGATGGCCTTTGCGGAAGTCCAACGCTCCGCGATCGCCCTCAACGGTTCGTACTACAACGCCCAGCGGATGATGATGCAATACTTGGCTAACGCTTAC
This sequence comes from Thermogemmata fonticola, assembly GCF_013694095.1. Taxonomy (NCBI): domain Bacteria; kingdom Pseudomonadati; phylum Planctomycetota; class Planctomycetia; order Gemmatales; family Gemmataceae; genus Thermogemmata; species Thermogemmata fonticola. The sequence continues at coordinate 829,916 of NZ_JACEFB010000001.1, forward strand.
GCCTCATGCGGGGCCATCAGCAATGTTATCTGCCCAGTGGTCCCGCTGCGCCAGGACTCACCCAATTGTCCCCCGGCGGACTCCAGCACCCCCACCGGATAGATAGTTACGGCTTCTGAATGCTCGGCCGCCGCAAGGTCTCATTTAACGCATTCGTTGTAAAGTTTGTCAAATTCTGGCGAGGTCTTCTTGGCCGACCGCTTCAACTCTTTAAGCAACTCGATCTCATCCGCATCGACCTTTTTATCCGCGAATATCGTTTTCCGCAGCCAAGCTGCCTCGGTGTCCGTAATTACACCGTCCGCGAGCATGTGGTTCTTCACCGCCTCGATGAACAGCTTCATGAACTCCTTGACCGTGGATTTGGCAGATTTGCGTAGGTCTGCCAGAAACTCCAACTCCGATTTGTCGATACGGGCGTCCGCGAACAATGACCGCCGCAGAATTTCCACTTCGCGAGTGTCGATTTTTCCATCGGCCAGGAGTGCCTCCTTGGCAAGTTTCTTCCAATCGGCCATAGCAAGATTACCTCCAAAAGTAAAAAAGAGGGACGAGCTAAACATTCGCTCCAAGCGGGGCGAAGTAGCCGGCCAACTCATACCCCATTATCTAACCTTACCCCATGAATCCACGCATGCAAGCAGAAAGCGCAGAAATTGCTCTCTGTTTCACCAAGGAGGATACCGAACGACGCTGGGGAAGAACGGTAGGAAAATGCGGATCAGCAGGTGGGAAGATACTTATGTTATCAAGTGGCCTGGCAGCTAGGTTGGCACCGTGGGTTCGTTCCCGATCCCCGCAATAGCTCCCTTTAGCTTCTCCTAATCCCCTTCTCCTTATCTTCCTCGATCGGCTAAACGGCGTAACACCTCAATTCCTCGCAGGAGGACCTCATCCGGTGCGGCGTAGGATAGCCGAAAGTGGGTGTCGCGGCGGCTGAAGACTTTGCCGGGAATCAGGAGGAGTTTCTGGCGGATCGCCTCAGTGACAAACGCCGTCGCATCGCCTCCTGGAACTTTGGGGAACAGATAAAACGCTCCGTGGGGAACTACCAACTCGTAACAATCGCGCAAACCTTCGACCATGAGATCCCGCTTTCGCCGATAGGCCTCGCGTATTGCAGACATATCTGTGTCCAAGGCTGTCAGGCCCGCCCATTGGACCATGCTAGGGGCACACACATAGGTAAACTGCTGGAGTTTCGCCATTTCTTGGATCAATCGCGCGGGGCCGTGAGCCCAACCCAAGCGCCAGCCAGTCATCCCGTAAGTTTTCCCGAAGCCTTCGATCACGAGGACATTGTCGCCGTATTGAGCTGGGCTGACCGCTTTTCCTTCGTAGAAGAAGTCGCGATAGATTTCGTCACTAATGACGATCACTCCCCGTCGCTGTGTTACTTCGACCAGTCCACGGGCTGCTTCGGCATCGAGGGCTACACCCGTCGGATTGGCCGGAGTGCTGAGCACCACGGCCTTTGTGCGCGCGGTGATGGCGGCGGCGACCTTCTCAGGGTCCAAGCGGAAATCGGGATAAGTATCCACGAGAACCAACCGCCCCCCTGTGAGGGCGACATGGTTGGGATATGCGACAAAGTAGGGATCCGTGGTGATAACCTCATCCCCTGGATCCACCAATGCTAACATGGCGAGGAACAACCCGCCGCTGGTTCCGCTCGTGACTAGGACCTCACGCTGCTGGCCGGGAAATCGGCGCCGCACCTGGGCGAGCAATCGGTCTCGCAACTCCGGAATGCCTTGAGTCAAAGTGTAGCCGTTGCGGCCTGCGGCGATGGCATCTTGAGCAGCTGTTTTGATGGGTTCGGGCACATCGAAATCTGGCTGGCCGATGCTGAGATCGATGGGGTCGGCTAGCGATTTCGCTAGTTCAAAAATGGACCGGATTCCCGAAGCCTCGACGCGCCGGCTGCGCTCCGCTAGCAATCGCTCGTAATCCATAAATCCACTCCCCATGCTCCATGCTCGCGGAGTTTAGCATAGGGATTGCCTCTTCACTTGCCTCAAATCTACTCGTCTTTCGGGGAGGAATGGAAAGCGGAGCTTTTGGGCCTTGGGGAGACAGGAGGCGAGACACGCCTGCAAGTCTTGGAATCAGGAAACACCCCCCGTGGGTTCCGCAAACGAGGGGCCTGAAAACAGTCGGACCTACATGGCGTTCAGGCGATGATCGCCTTGATGACATTCGCCTTGGCATCGACTCCGGTCAAGCGTTGATCCAAACCCTGGTAACGGTAGGTGAGTCGCTCGTGGTCGATACCGAGTAGGTAAAGGACCGTGGCATGGAAGTCCCGAATATGGACGGGGTCTTTGACGATGTTGTAACTGAAATCGTCCGTCTCACCGTAGATTGTTCCGCCTTTGACACCGCCGCCTGCCATCCACATGGTGAAGCAGCGGGGATGATGATCCCGGCCATAGTTCGTCTTGGACAAGCCGCCTTGGCTATATATGGTTCGGCCGAATTCACCGCCCCAAATCACCAGAGTGGAATCGAGTAATCCCTTACGTTTAAGGTCCTGAATCAGCGCCCAACAGGGTTGGTCGACATCGCGGCACTGGTCGGGCATTCGTCCGGCCACATTGCTGTGATGATCCCAGTTGTTGTGGTAAATCTGGACGAAGCGGACGCCCCGCTCGACGAGGCGACGCGCCATCAAGGCGGTGTAGGCAAAGGTTCCCGGCTTATGGACATCCGGCCCATACATTTCCAGGACTTTCTGCGGCTCTCTGGATAGATCAGTCAACTCCGGCACGCTTGTTTGCATGCGATAAGCCATCTCGTACTGGGCAATACGGGTGTTGGTTTCGGGATCGCCCAGCCGTTCATAGGTGAACTCGTTGAGCCGCTTGATCCCATCGAGGGTTTTCCGGCGAACCTGGGACGAGACACCGGGAGGATCATTGATAAACAGGATCGGGTCGCCACTACTGCGGAAGGAGACAGCGGCATGCTCGCCCGGGAGGTAACCGGACTGCCACAAGCGAGCCGAGATGGCTTGTACCTGCTCCTGATTGCTGGGCGTGGCCACCATAACCACAAAGGTGGGCAAGTCCCGGTTGAGGCTTCCCAAGCCGTAGCTGGTCCAAGCCCCCAAACAGGGCCGGCCGGTGACTTGGTTCCCTGTCTGAATGTAGGTGATAGCCGGTTCGTGATTGATGGCTTCGGTGTGCATCGAGCGGATGAACACCATGTCATCCACCATACGGGCGGTGTAGGGCAGCAATTCACAGACCCACATGCCGCACTGGCCATGCTGCCGGAACTTGAACTTGCTCGGGGCGATCGGAAAACGAGCTTGGCCGCTGGTCATGGTGGTCAGTCGTTGCCCCATGCGGACGCTGTCGGGCAGGTCCTTGTCGAAATAGTCCAGCATCTTCGGCTTGTAGTCGTACAGGTCCATTTGTGAGGGGCCGCCGACCATATGCAGATAGATGACATGGCGGGCCTTGGCCGGGTGATGGGTCTGTTTGAGAGCGGCTCCGAAACCGGTCGGGCTGCCATTGCCCGCGGCGCGCCCCTCCTCTTGCAGTAAAGTCGCCAAGGCGGCGGTACCCAAAGTGAAACTGGCCGATTGGAAGAAATACCGCCGCGTCATCGCCAAGGCATAAGGATGTTCAAACAGGTGGCTCATGGATACCCCTCACATGTTCAAGGCCGGGTGTTTCCCCGCAATCTTCTTACACGGACTGATCCTTGGATTATCCCCATTCATTTGTTAAGCACTTCATCGAGGTTGAGCAATTGGTTAGCAATCAAAGTCCAGGCAGCTAGTTCAGCGGCTTCAAGCCGGGGATCAGACTTATATTCTCCATAAGTGATCAGCTTTTTGGCCTCCTGCGGATTCTGGGTGTAGTAGGACCGCAAGTCCTGGAGGCTCTCCCGGAGCACCTGCACTTCGCGGGCTTCGAGCGGACGGCAGAGGACACGCCGAGCGATGAAGTCGAGGCGTGCCTCGTCCGCCGGATTGTACAGGAGCGCTTTTTCCGCTAGGACACGGGCGGCTTCGACAAACTGGACATCGTTGAGAGTGACCAGGGCCTGCAACGGGGTGTTAGTGCGTTCCCGACGCACGCAACAGGTTTCCCGGTTCGGAGCGTTCAGGATTTCCATAGAAGCAGGAGGAGCAGCTCGCTTCCAGAAGGTGTACATACTCCGACGGTAGAGATTCTCGCCGCTGTCGCGCTTGTAGTTGCGGGTGTTGGAACCGATCATGGCCACGGCTTCCCAAACGCCATCGGGCTGATACGGCTTGACACTGGGTCCGCCGATCTTGCGCACGAGTAGTCCGCTGGCGGCCAGGGCATAGTCCCGGATCATTTCCGCATCCATCCGGAAGCGCGGACCACGGGAAAGCAGGCGATTGTCCCGGTCTTTCTCCACTTTCTCCGGAGTCAGGACAGCGGCTTGGCGGTAGGTAGCGCTCGTTACGATGAGGCGGAAGAGCTTCTTGACATCCCAGCCGCTTTCTCGAAACTCAACGGCCAGCCAATCGAGCAATTCCGGGTGGCTGGGCAACTCGCCGGAGACTCCGAAGTCGCCGGTGGTTTTCACCAGACCTGTACCAAACACCTCTTGCCAGAAGCGATTCACGGTGACGCGGGCCATCAGCGGATGCTCCGGTCGGCAAAGCCATCGGGCCAAACCCAAACGATTGCGAGGTAAATCAGGGGGCATTGGCGGCAGCACGCGGGGAACATCGGCCTTCACCGGGTCTCGCCGTTTGTCGTACTCGCCGCGGAAGAGGATGTAGGCCATCGGTTCGCTATTCGGACGTTCTTGCATAATGTGGGCGACGGTTCCCCGTGCGCGGATGGCGGCCTCTTCCTGTTGCAAACGGGCCAATTGCTCCTGCATCTGCCGGGAAGGAGCATCGAAGGTCTGGAGCCACCAAGTGAACGCCTCCTGCATTTCCTGGGTGGTCCGTTGGGGTAGCGGTTTGCCCAGCACATCCGCGATGACTCCAGTGCGGGACAGTTGCATCACCTCCGCCGCATGTAGCGGGCGCGTGTAGATGCGGACATCTTCCAAACTGACATTGTCTAAGCGGCTCTGCCCTCCATGCCGTCCGTTGAGTGTGAGGGGCACGGGGGTACGGATCTCGCCTTGCACGACTTTTGTCGGGGTTACGACGCTTACCGGAACCACCGCGCCGTTGACGGAGATGGTCACGCCTTCTGCCCGGCCCGTGCCGTCATAGGTAATCGTCAGGTGATTCCATTTGTTGTACGGCAGCGGATTGTTAGCCACGATCTTGATAGCATCATCTGGCCAGTTGTGAATAATGTGGATGCCCGGCCGTTCCCCTTCCAGCCAAACGTCCCAACCTCGATGCTGTTGGGAGGGATCCATCCGCGCCAGCACTGCCCCCGTGACATTTCGGCGGGACACCTTGATCCATAGAGAAACGGTGAACGGTTGCGTGCGGCCAAAGTCGCCAACATCTGGGATACTGGCCACACTGCCGCTTGCGCGAAAGGTCAACGCTTTGCCTCCGCGGGAACCAGCGCCCCACACGTAGCCGTCTCCCAAAGTTAGATGCCGGACCTGTCCACTGACGGCAAACGCCGCCTTAGTTCCCGCTCCTTCATTGAGCGGGGCATGCCAGTGCAGCCCTTCCAAAGGATTGCGGTTGAGCACTCCTTCCGGCGTCGCTGTTTGCCACCACTTATCAAATTCCGGCTTCACCGCAGCCCGGCGCTGCTCCATCTGTTGCTTGACTGCCGCGATTTCCCTCTGAAGTTGGAAGTAACGCGGGCGATCCTCACGCCGGGGGACAGGTACCACCGGCGGCGTGTCCGGAATGTTGCCGTCCATCGCCCCCTGCGTGGTGTTGTTGAAAAACGCGGAGAGGGAGTAAAAATCCCGCATCGTGAATGGATCGTACTTGTGATCGTGACAAACGGCGCAGTTGAGCGTCATTCCCATCCAAACCGTTGCAAAGGTTTCGGTGCGGTCCCGCGCGTAAAGCACGATATACTCTTCGGGAATCACTCCCCCTTCGTTGGTAGTAATGTTATTGCGTTGAAAGCCGGTCGCTATCAGTTGATCCAGCGTCGGATTGGGCAACAGGTCTCCCGCGAGTTGTTCGATGGTAAACTGGTCGAAAGGCATGTTGGCGTTGAAGGCATCAATAACCCAATCCCGGTAGGCCCAGATTTCCCGGTAGTTGTCGAAGTGGATGCCATGGGTATCAGCGTATCGGGCATAGTCCAGCCAATAGCGGGCGCGGTGTTCGCCCCAATGGGGCGAAGCGAGCAGTTTATCTACGTATTTCTCGTAGTAGTTCGGGTCGCGGTCCTGCACAAAAGCCTCGACCTCGGCAGGATCAGGCGGCAGGCCGGTCAAGTCTAAGGCTAATCGGCGTGCGAGTGTCCGCCGGTCGGCTTCCGGCGCGGGTTTGAGACCGCGTTTTTCCAGCTCCGCCAAAATGAAGTAATCGATCGGATTTTTCGGCCAACTCTTATCCTGGACAGCCGGGAGCGGCGGGCGTTGCGGCGGAATCAAGGACCAATGCGGTTGATACTCCGCCCCCTCAGCTATCCACCGCTTCAACAGCGCCTTCTGTTCTTCCGTGAGCTTCTTCTTGGAATTGGCCGGTGGCATCAAGCCTTCGCCATCCGAGGCGTAGATGCGATGGATCAACTCACTTTGATCTGGCTTGCCGGGAACGATCGCTCCCCCCGCGATGGCATCCTCCCGCCGGTCAAGACGCAAATCCGCCTTGCGTGCCGCACTATCCGGACCGTGACAAGCAAAGCAATTCTCGGCCAAAATGGGACGAATATCCCGGTTGTATTGCAATCGGCCTGGTGTGAAAGCATTGAGTCCCTGCGCGGGTGCAGCCACTGCTGGCCCCGAGGCCGGCGGACCCAAAGATGCAGGAGATGGCGCCGCGGCGGTTCGGGCTGAAGCTCCGGCTTGAACCCAGGTGCTCGCCACAAAGGGAACCACAGCCGAGGCAGCAGATGCCTCAGTGGGAGATCGTCCGCTAGCTTCACTTGCGACTAGCAGGAAGCATCCTAACACCCCTGCTCCCGCAATACCTCCCACTCCTATCAACAACCTGGATAGACGCCGGTTCATCGCTGGAATACCTCGCTGTGTGGGTTCAACATCGCGGGTAGTCGCACACCCAAACTTTACGACCTTACACACACCCTACATACCACACCCGAAACGACAGTTGTGGCTTACGAAGCTACCGGAATTCCCCATTCTCCTAATTGGCAGCGTGGGATTCCTCCAGGTGGAGATTTTCGGCGGGAATCCATCAGTGAGGCGGGAAAAATTACTCTCAATCACTACGTATTCTATGGCGCAACTTGGACCCCGCAATGGGAAAATTACTCAAAAAGATGCAAGGAACCTGCGACGGAGACCTTCCTAAGCGATCGACGCTGCTGTTTTGCACTTTGGACTGCCCGATGTCCCACTCCCACATTCACAGCCATGGCACCAAAAGAGCACCAATCTGTTGATGCCTCGAACTTCTCGCAGTTGATACCCCGGAGCGGTAGCGGACTACTCGTTCTTTTTCTTCCGGCGACGGGTCGTGTTGCTACTCTGACCCCGACGACTTCGGCTTCGCTGGGAAGATGAGGGGGAATTAGACGAAGCTTCCGCCGACTTCTCGGAATCGAATTTCGCATCTGAGGTTGATTTTGACGAATCGTCCTCGGATGAAGAGGTCATGGAGCTTCCCGCCCTTCGAGCTTGAATGCGTTTGCTAATTTCATCGGCTATATACTTACCTAGCAGATTCCCAAGCTCTACATCTTCCGTTCGCACTACCAAATCAATCAAAACATTGAGAGGGAAAGTAATAATTTTTTCTTCCAATAACCTTTGCCCTATTTGTGATCCACTAGTCAATGCGAATTTCAAAATATATGCTGTCTCGTAAATCTCCTCACGCATTGTTTGTCCTCCAAAAGCACAAAAGCCCTTACATTCCCATTGGGATTGCGTTTCTTACACCATCAAATTCTCTGACCCCTTACAGTACTATTTGCGGTTACTGGATCAGGTTCATTACCGCAAACTCGGCGTATGTTATTGACAAAATTAGACGTTTTCTCGCTCTGTCGTCATAAAACCCAACTTAGAACAAATAATTTTCCGCTGTGAGACTTCGCCTAAGCACGGGGATACCCACACGGTGATTGTACCTACCCCCGTCAGGCAAATGCAAGCATGGATCTGACTCGCAAACCATCATAGGCCTCTCGAAGCCTGAAATGTGCGGCGGGAGGCAGGGCCATGTCAGACTCTATGGGCGTTTCCAGTCGCTTGGCGGTCGCTCTCCAATGGAACGTTCCGGCCAGCGGGGTCTCCAAATACTAGCAACTCGCCGCTGGGTGCAACCAAATTCTCTGGGGGTTCCCTGCCGGGCAGCTTCGCTAGTGTGGGGAAACACCTCGCGGGTTCAGCCCCCACCCCCAGAGAATCTAGGTACACCCCTCGCCGCTGGAATTGACAGTTTCCCCTTGCAGCCGAGTAACCGTTGCTGGTAATGTGCCAAGCTCGCGAGAGGTTGTTTGATCCACTGAGGAGAATGCTTTATCCACTTATATTGCTGGGATCGGAGCCAAGGGTGATGCACAATATCGATCAGGGCAAGTCAAATTTGTTGACATGGCGGAACTCCAAGAGTCCGCGACTATGGTATGCAATGATACTGCAACAACCTATATTCTGGATTATTGTATCTTTATGTATAGGTGCAATACTGCGCACTCTAATGTATCTATCGGATCGATGTTTATGGATTGATGAGTGTATGCTCGCACTGAACATTGCCACGCGTTCTTGGTCCGGCCTACTAGAACCCTTGGAGTGGAATCAGGGGGCACCTCTAGGGTACTTGCTTCTCGTGAAAGGCATCACGCAATGGGCAGGGATATCGGAAGGATCGCTGCGGAGCGTGTCCTTTCTCTGTTCGTTAGCAAGCCTGGCCGGTTTTGCGGTGTTGTCCTGGCGATTGTTACCCCCATGGGCGGCAGTGGGAGCGATCGCCTTGTACTCCATTAGTCCTGGCCTGGTGAGCTATGCAGGAGAATGCAAGCAATATGCATGTGACACCGTCGTGACAGTAGGATTACTGCTACTGGCGGAGCGACTCCAACGCCACGGGTCTTGGCACGCCATGCTGGGTATGGCCTTGGGAGGGATGGCGGCCCTATGGTTCTCACACCCGGCGGCATTCGTATTGGCCGGCATCGGCGTTTCATTTTTGATTCAGACAGTGCATCAGAAACAAGTCCGCCGGTTTTTATCTCTCGCACTTATGGGCCTGAGCTGGATGATGAGCTTCAGCGTGTTGTACTTCCTCCATCTTCGCTATCTCGCCCACAACGATTATCTGCAACGATACTGGCAGGAACATTTTTTGCCTCTAACAGGATTGGGAACTGTCAACTGGTTATGGGATCATGGACTAGGTTGGTGTGCGGTCACTGTGGGAAGCAGCGGTGCGCTTGTAGGTGGGGGTTTGGCGATTTGGGGTGCCATCGTGCTGGGGCGAACGCGACGGGAATGGACGATTCTGGTTGTGGGAGTCGTGGGAGCGGCCCTTGTGGCAGCCGCTGGCCATCGATATCCTTTAGCAGGGCGAATGGTCCTATTTCTGACCCCGCTCCTCATTCTCCTGATGGCGGCAGGAGGATGGAGTATCTGGAGGATGTGCACTCCGCAGGCGAGCCTCATCGCCGCCTTTTTGCTTGTAACAGTACTGCTCTCAGCAGCAAGCCAGAGTTTTCGCGAGTGCCGCCGTCCGAGCCGCTCCGAGGAGATACGTCCCCTGCTGGAAGTTGTACGCCAGCAATGGCGCAACGGGGACAAGGTTTTGGTCCTGCGGTCGGCGTTGCCCGCCTTTCTCTTCTACACCCATGAGACACCGTTTCCACCCGGTGTCGTCTGGGCTAATTCTGAACGCTTCATCGGTGGTCAGGCATGGGAACAATGGCAGAGACTGCGTACCAGCGCTCGTCTTTGGGTCCTTGCAAGTCATTACCGCTCGGAAGAAGAAGCGGTGATCCGCACCTTGGCCGAAGGCACAGCTCACCTCGTCGGCGAGTGGCACGAATCGGGTGCTTGGCTCCGCTGTTACGTTCCCGGCTGCCCCGTCCAGGAATCGCCGGCGCTCGGGAAAGATGCTCAGTAACAACAGCAGGGACGGTTCAGCGGATCATGCAGACGGTATCAGGGATGCCTGTCATCGCCAAGTGGTTTTGCTATAGCATTCCGCTTGCAGCATTTTGCCTTCACGACTAAGGTCAATATAGGGGCGAGTCCCCCCTTGATCTGGAGCGAGCCTCATGAAGCGAAAGTCTCGAAGCCGGCGGGAGTTCTTGCAGGATGCGGTGTGTAGCGGTCTGGCCCTGTGGGGCCTGGCGAGCACGAAATCCACCTGCACGGCTCAGATCCTGGATGAAAGAAAGATCAATCGTAATGAAAGAAGGATCGATCCCATTGAACTCCCTTTGGACAAGCCGGGCGTTTGGACATTGCATTTCCGGTATAAGCCGATCCGCATTGCGAATCTGGAAATCTTCGAAGCCGGCGGACGATTGACCCAAGCGACTGTTTGGTACCTCTGGTACCAAGTGTACAACATGAGTGGGGAACCGCAGGTTTTCTTTCCAGAGTTTGAGCTGGTTACCAAAGACTTGAACACTTCCCATCTCGATGAAATCCATCCCTATTTGGTTGCCCAAATCGATCGGATCGAGAACCCCACGCGGGAACCCCGGCTCAGGGTCCATTCGAGCATCGAAATCTCAAAACGTCCGATCCCGCCGAGCAAGCCGGATGCGATTCCGATCACAGTAACTGGAGTTGCCGTTTGGACGAACATGCAACGACGGGCACCGGGAACCAACCGCTTCAGTGTGTATATCTCCGGTTTGTCGAATGGCCTTGCTGTAGAAGAGTCGCCAACGGGGGAGCGGATCATCAAACGGAAGACCCTGCAAATCAACTTTGTCAGGCCCACCGATGACCAACGCCAACGCACCGGCGACATCATACCCGATGAAATGACTGGTCCGGCAGAACAATGGATTTACCGCTCAGCCAGTGTAATCCGCAAGGAAAAGAAGAAGGCGGATTGACAGCCAACCGATGTTTTTAAGGTTTGGTTTTATCTAAGCCCCCTGGACCTTGGCACGGCAATTTTCCATTTCCTGCACCGGATTCTTTCCATCTCGGCGCGCAGTGACCAATGGCCCTTCTCCCGCTGCTAAGTTAGTGCAGTCCATCCCTACCCCTCGGCTTGCAGTTGCATGCTGCAAAGCTTCCAAGGAAAGGGGACATTAAGAGACGACGGTCAAAAGTTTGGCTGAGGAAAAGGCGACTCCAGCACCTTCCGTGCGATCAGCAGGCATGGCTTTTGTGTATCCTCGGTCAGGAGCAGGAAAACGCCCTCCGAGGTTGCGACTGACAGTCGGAAGCTCCGCAGAATCTGTTGGCAGTGCTTGTCCCACAATGCGGCATCGAGAGGGGAACCACACTGTACGACCGTCACGGAGGTGAAGGCAGATTGTTTCAGCGTGCGGCGCAGGTGGCGCAGGTCCGCCGGCAACCGTTCGAGAACCTGATAAGTGTCAGCAAACGGTGTTGTCACTGGACGGTCAGCGGTCAGGAGAGTGGTCCGAGGATGGAGGCGGGCGGCACCCAAGCGCTCGCGGAGCAAATCGAGAAGTCCAGCGCGAACTACAGCAGGCGAAGGATGATAAACATAGTTCGCCAGGGGACCATAGACCGGTGACGGCAAGGGGCCGCTCGCGGATAAAGAGGCTATAAGAGGTCGAGGGGGCTTAGGTGCCTCCGTTTCCCTGGCATCAGCAACCGGCGTGTGTGCCACTTCCGGATCGGGCAGCACAAGGGTAGCACGACGTTCACAGCTTCGCAATGGTCCAAACCACAGGACACATTCCTTTAGCTCCCCTCCCGCAGCAATAAATTCGATTTCCGCCTCGGAACGATATGCTTCGACCGCAGAAAGCGGAAGACCAGGAGCCAACTTGATTCCCCACGGACGCGATGTTCCCCAGCGGGACATCAGAACGGATAAGGGCGGTTGATAATCGTCAGGATGGAGGTGACGCTGGTGGTTTCTCCGACGATCGGGGTCGATCCAAAGGGCCACCGACTCCGACGCCCGTTGAGACCAGGACAAGCAATCGGCGAGCTTAGCCCTGACGCGGGAATCCATGTTCCAAGCGGCTGCGTTGGCTTGGGTCAGAGCAACTCGCAGAGGGTCTTGATCGATAGCCTCGACGAAGCGGCCAGTCATAGCCAGAGCTAATGCATCAGCTCCCAAGCCACAGGTCAAATCCGCTACCATCGGATATCCGGTGTATCGGCTGGCACGATAAAGAGCGATTTTCTCGCCACTGGCTTGTTCCAGAGCTTCACGTGTCGCATAAAGACGTTTCCACCAGGTGGGAAATTTCTGCCGGGCTTGTTGCCGGAGGCATGCCGTTTCCAACGCCGCCTTGGCTAAATCCGGCCGATAGCGCTTCTGTAGTGTCGCTAAACACCGGAGGAGGGACAACCGCGTCGGTTCCAGTGCTTCGGCGTCCGCAAGAGCAGCTTGACCCTCAGTTTGCAGCAGCGCCTGAAATGTCTTCAGGTCCATTATGAATACACCAGCCGATTTCCATTATGCCTCCTCAAGGGGAGAACCTGTCGTCCTCGGTCATTCCCCAAAGGTACGGTAAAGGGCTTCGTCCTAGCTCGTGATCCGGGGAACACAATAGGAGTAGTTTTTGGGCCGGTATGTCCCATCCCCCCTCGTCAGCGGCCTAGCCGTTTCTAACCTATGATCATATCCCTGAACCACGCGATGAAGGAGCCGAGTGTCGATTCCCCCTCCCAGTGAAACGTAACGGAAACGCGTGATCGTATATTTCAACTAGCTAGAAAGGAGCAGCTATGGGTAATCCCGCAGGTGTACGACGCAAGCAGCGGTTGAAGCGAAGGAAGCGGTACGAGCAACGACTAGGTCCTGGTGCCTATCTCCCCAAGGCACTCCGGGAGAAATGGCAGCAAGAACATAAGTCCGACCCACCACCCTCGGATCGCACACCGGAAGCCAAATGATTCTGGAATACGATGCCAATCCGTCTGCGGGGCGAGCTAGATTTGGTCTTCGATTTCTAACTTCAAGACACGGAAAACCCGGTGAAACCAGGAAAAAGCCCCGAAAAAAGCCTGGAAGGGTCACGGCAGCTCGTAAGGTTCCTCTGGGACTGCTATAGCCAGGTGGGCTGGGCATCCAAGTCTAACGGGGCAAACAATTTTTGTTTCCAGAGTTCCACGGCTCCAGCGGCCATAGCGGCATTGTCGGTACAAAGATGCCGGGGTGGGACAAACAACTCCACTCCTTCCCGCGCACACATCGCCTCTAGGGCCTGGCGGAAAGCCTGATTGGCGGCCACACCTCCCCCAACTGCCAAGCGGCGTTGACCCGTTTGGCGCAGGGCCTGCTTGGCTTTGAGAACTAAGACGTCAATCACCGCTTTCTGGAAGCTAGCCGCCAAATTGGCCCGTTTGGGACCGGGAGGCGGAGGGTCCATGCGGCGGGCATTCTGGCCAAAGCAGGCATACAAGACAGCAGTCTTCAGCCCGCTGAAACTGAATGCTAAACGCCCGTCGTCAGCAAAGGCCCGTGGGAAATCGTAGGCTGTCGGATCACCTAGAGCCGCTTCACGCTCGACGGCAGGTCCACCAGGAAACCCCAGTCCCAACAGAGCAGCGACTTTGTCGAAGGCCTCACCAGCAGCGTCGTCCCGTGTCCCTCCCAGAACCTTCATTTCCTGGGCACTGTTGCAGTGCAGGAGTACCGTATGCCCACCGCTAACCACCAGACCCACACAGGGGAAAATGTCCCGCCCTGCTGCCAAGCGACAGGCGAAAACATGACTGACCACATGATTCACCGCCAATAAAGGGATATGCAAAACTGCCGCAAGCATCTTGGCGGCTGCCACTCCCACCAGCAATGAACCGACCAAACCTGGTGTATGGTGGACAGCCACAGCGGAAAGGTCTTTCAGAGTGATGCCGGCTTCTGTCAAAGCAGAGTCCACTACGGGTAGCAACTGACGCAAGTGGGCGCGAGCTGCTATCTCCGGGACCACCCCCGTGAAGGGCGCATGCCAGCGGGTCTGAGAGGCGACGACGTTGGAGCGCACTTCATATTGATCCGTAAATACCGCTGCCGCCGTCTCATCACAACTTGTTTCGATAGCCAGGAAAAATGCCATACGACTGGATTGAGCCTCTCCTCTCCTTCTCAATAGCCAATGTCTCCGCGGTCCTTTCCCGATGCACCTCGGAGTCAAAAGCATTATAGGAGGCAACCCCGCGTGCTCCGAACCAGGAACTGCCGAACTGACTTGAGGATTCTCTTGATGTGCCAGGATCGAAAATAGGGAGAAGACAGGAAGCCCTGCCGCATCGACCTGTAACAGATTGTGTCATGGGATCCGGACTATTTGATGGGCACTTCCCGACTGACAGCTTCGGCTTTACGAGACAACTCCTGCCAGCGCTCCCAATGGTCATCCAGACCCAAGCGCTCCAAATAATCAATATGGGGTCGTTCTCCTTCCCGTTCGCTTAAGAGCGCTTCGGCGGCATGGACCGTTGTAAGCGGTGACACGGTCGTTCCCGGACACTGTTCCGGGATGTGATGCCAAGCGACGGCCTCGACGAGAGGATCCGGGAGTCCCCACAAGCCAAGCAAGTACGCACCGACTTCCGCATGAGTCGCCCCGAAGACCTGGTGTTCCGCCTTAGCCAGTGACATATTCTCGCGGCGCACGAGGTGGAAAACCTCGCGGTAGGTTTCCGGCAACTGACTGGCTAACAGCAACTGGCCAATGTCGTGGAACAAACCTGCCAACGTCGAATCTCGCGTATTCCGTTCATCCAAGCGCTCATGTTGGGCGATCCGGCCCGCAAGTGTGGCCACGGATTGGCTGTGTTCCCAAAGCTGATCGATGCAAAACGGTTTGAGCTGAGCCGGGCTGTAGCGCGAGAACAGATCGGCTGCCAAGACCAAGGTGCGTGTCAATTCCCCGCCTAGAACGCGGACAGCCTGAGCCGGCGTAGTGGCCGGCCGGCGTAAGCCGATCAAGGCGGAGTTGGCTACTTGAAGCAGTTTCGCTGCAATTCCTGGGTCCTGGGAAACCAACTCCCCCACTTTGGCCAGGGAGTAGTCCGGTTTCATCAACTCATCCGCGATCCGGCTGTACAAAGTGGACAGCGTCGGTATCTGACCGAGCCGCCCTACGACCGTCATAACAGAAGGGCTGCGTAGAAGCTCTCGCAGGGATTGTGTCCGCTGGAGGGTGGCATACAATTCCGCAGGATCACAGGGTTTGGATAAAATTCTCTGAACTAAGGGAAGGACGCGGAGTAAGAGGTCCTGATCGCCAGGACCAGCCAAGACGATACGAACCGTTTGAGGGGTTTGCTGCCGCGCCTGGAGCAACAATTCCTGACAAAATCCGGCTGCTAAGCGTACATCCGCCATGATGATGGCATAAGGGCCATCTTCCAGTTGCCGGAGGGCTTCCGGACCGCCACGGCTGTAATGAGGCCGCCATTCCTCCTCCAATGGTTCCATCAACTGTCGCAAAAAGCGGTGCAGATGGGGATCATCCGCCACAAACAGAATCCGGCGGGAGGAAGACCGGCTATCTTCAATCACGGGTGGGACGTCCATATTTCCGGCACTGGAGGAGATTGTTGCCTGTTGCGGTTCCGCTACTCTCCGGACGCTCTTAGCGGAATCATAGTTTAGCTTAGCACTGCGCCAACCGTAATTTCGACCTCGTTTCCTAGGACTGTTATCATCTGCTGACCCACCTTCTTCCATTATCGGGCATAATCCCTACAGCATGCCTGCTCATTTCGTCCTGATCGTCATTTTTCACTTTTGCCCGATTCTCGCCCCGTACCCCATTCCCCCTTTCCCCAATTCCAGGAACCAACGTCCCCAGGGCTAACGACAACGGAAAACAGGACGCCCCATGGCACTTGTAACGCGCACTCATACAAGGAGCAGTCGCGAGAGGAGGCCGCGGTTGGGTATTGGAGCAGAATAAAATACATTATGCGGGAAGACTATATGTCAAACTCTCCCACGTGTCTTCCAAGCTTCCATCGCCAGGATAGCAGGCTCTGCCTAAGATTTCGGTGTGGCATTTTCGTATTCCGCAAGGGGAGAGCATGATCGGACCGATCCGTACCTATACCGTCCTACCCAAGTTACCTGAACGCCTCCGTCCGTTGCAGACTCTGGCTTACAACATGTGGTGGTCCTGGAATGCCGATGCCGTGGCGTTATTTCGCCGCATCAATCCCGATCTATTTGAGGCCTTGGACCACAGCCCTATCCGATTGCTCGGAGCAACCCCTCAGTCACGTCTGGAGGAATTAGCCGCTGATGATGCCTTTCTGGCCCACATGGACCGTGTGGCCAGTGCCCTGGAACACTACTTGAATGCTCCGACCTGGTATTCGGCCAATTTTCCTCAGGATCGGACGCTGTGGGTGGCCTACTTCTCAGCAGAATTCGGCATCCACGAGAGTATTCCCGTCTATTCCGGCGGTTTGGGCGTGTTGGCGGGTGATCACCTCAAAAGCGCCAGCGACCTGGGTATCCCCCTCTGTGGCGTGAGCTTGATGTATCGAGAAGGGTACTTCCGTCAATATCTCAACGCCGAAGGATGGCAGCAGGAGCGCTATCCGGAAAACGATTTCTTCACTTTGCCCCTGCTTCCCGTCCAGGATGAACAGGGAAAACCTCTTCTGGTGACCGTTCCTATCTCGAATCGGCAAGTGAAATTGCGCATCTGGCGAGTTCAGGTGGGACGAGTACCCCTTTATTTACTGGATGCCAACATTCCGGAGAATTCTGCGGAGGATCGGGCAATCACCGCTCAATTGTATGGCGGGGATCAACACATGCGCATTCAGCAGGAGATTGTGTTGGGCATCGGCGGCATTCGTGCCTTGCGAGCCATGGGCAAAATGCCGACCGTGTGCCATATGAACGAGGGGCACGCGGCCTTTACGGCCTTGGAACGCATTCGCATTCTTATGGAAGAGCAGCACGTAGACGTGGATACAGCTTGGGAAGCCGTCAAGGCGGGCAGTTGCTTCACGACCCATACACCGGTGCCCGCAGGTAATGATGTCTTTCCCCTAGATATGGTTGAGCACTACCTGGGGGATTACCTGCGGTCGATGGGCATGGACCGCCAGCGTTGGGCGGAGTTGGGACGGGTCCATCCCCAAAATGAGCAGGAACCATTCGGGATGACCGTGCTGGCCTTAAAGATGGCCAATGTAAGCAACGCGGTAAGCAAACTGCATGGTGTAGTGACCCGCAAGATGTGGAAGGATTTGTGGCCGGGATTGCCGCCCCAAGAGGTGCCCATCATCCACATCACCAACGGCGTTCATACCCAAAGCTGGCTTTCTCCGGAAATCGCCACCCTTTACGATCGTTATTTGGGCATCCAATGGGTGGAAAAACCGACGGATTTTGCCATCTGGCGGCGCGTCGAGCAGATTCCTGATGCGGAGCTGTGGCGCACGCACGAACGGGCGCGGGAACGGCTCGTCGCCTTTGCCCGCCAACGAGTCAAAGCCCAATTGAAACGCCGGGGGTCTCCTCCGAGCGAAATCGCCGCGGCAGATGAAGTCTTGGACCCTGACGCTTTGACGATCGGTTTCGCGCGGCGTTTTGCCACCTACAAGCGGGGCGATCTGGTTTTTCGCAATCCCGAACGCCTGGCTCAATTAGTCAATAACAAGGACAGGCCGGTGCAGTTCATTTTTTCTGGTAAAGCCCATCCTCGCGATCAGGGCGGCAAGGAGTTGATTCAACGGGTGGTCCACTTCTCCCGTCGGCCGGAGTTTCGCCGCCGCGTGGTCTTTATCGAAGATTATGACATGAATGTGGCCCGCCATCTCATCCAAGGTGTGGATGTGTGGTTGAACAATCCCCGCAGGCCCCTGGAAGCCTCTGGAACCAGCGGCATGAAAGCGGCCGCCAATGGCGGATTGAATCTGTCAATCCTCGACGGCTGGTGGTGCGAAGGGTACGATGGCGACAATGGCTGGGCTATTGGCGCGGGTGAAGAATATACGGACCTCACCTACCAGGATGAAGTTGAAAGCCGGGCGCTTTTGGAAATCATCGAAAATGACATTGTACCCGTCTTCTACCGCCGCGGCGCGGATGGCCTGCCCCGCGAGTGGATCCGGCGAATGAAACGGAGCATCCTAACATTGGTTCCTTTTTTCAACACCAATCGCATGGTGGAGGAGTACACGGAAAAGTGTTATCTCCCTAGCCATCGTCGTTCGTTGCAACTCACGGCTGACCAGGTGCAACAGGCCCGCGCCCTCGCCGAATGGCGCCGCCGTCTCCGCAAAGATTGGAACCAGATCCGCATCGTACACGTCGATGCCCCCACCCACGAAACCCTCCGGGTCGGAGCCGAGTTTCCCGTCAAAGTCCGGGTTCATCTCGGCCCTTTCCGACCCGATGATGTCGATGTCCAGCTTTACTATGGGGCTTTGGATGCCGTCGGGGAAATAGTCGATGCGCGAGTGGCGCCCCTTCAGCCTAATGGCGCCACAGCCGATGGAGATGTGCTATTTACGGGGAGCGTCCCCTGCTCCGCCAGCGGGCAATTCGGCTTCAGCGTTCGCGTCTTGCCCAAAAACCCCTTTCTGCCCCATAGCTACGAACCTGGGTTGGTGACCTGGGGTTAATACACTCAAAATTCACTCTCTGGCGATCCTCCAGCGTCTCTCGTTGGCATACGGGCCGACCACGACACGATAAGGTTCTCTGCATCTCGAACCTCAGTAAGTCGCTCGGCCGCCGCTGATGTCAAAGCAGAAGCCTGTGGTGAAGCTGCATTCGGGACTCACAGCAAAGTGCACCAGGGCAGCAACCTCTTCGGGCGTTCCCGGACGCCCTAACGGAATCTTCGATAGCATCATGTCGATCTGCGCCTGATCCAATTGTTCCAAGATGGGAGTGCGAATCACCGCTGGTGCGATGCTATTGACACAAATATCGCCCTTGCCGATCAGTTCCTTGGCCAAAGATTTCGTCAGTGCGATCACCGCGGCCTTGCTTGCCGAGTAAGGAGCCATCTTCGGGTTCCCTTCCTTGCCCGCAATACTGGCGATGTTGACAATGCGGCCGTAGCGCCGCTCGATCATTCCTGGCAATACCGCCTTGCAACACAAGACCAGGCCGATCACGTTGATGTTGAAAACATACTCCCAGTCTTCGCGGACACTTTCCCAAATGGGGACATCCCGTCCTTTACGGCTAGCCACGCCGGCGTTATTGACCAGGATAGATACTGGACCGGCTTTCTCCGCCACCTCTCGGAAGACTCGCTCGACATCCGCTTCGCGGGTCAAATCGCCGACCAGCGGCACGCCGCCAATGGCCTCCGCGACGGCATGGGCGTTATCTCGTTGAATGTCGAAGACTCCAACCTTGGCTCCCGCCGCGGCCAATCGCCGACAGATCGCTGCCCCGATCCCCTGACCGCCGCCGGTGACAACCGCCACCTGTCCATCCAAGCGATAAAACTCTCGGCTCATCTTTCCGCTCCGCCAGTCCACTTTCGGAACCTCTGCCACGCGAATCCGTGGCATGAGAAATAGGTTAAGAATCCTTCAGATGAACGGCCAACGCTGCGGAATACCGCCCACCCTCAGCATCTCCGCTCCTTCCACTTTCCGGTTCAGGCAGCTCGATGTAACCATTGGGATAAGATGCCGAACCTTGAAACCCCACACAAGACAGTTGGATCCACTCTGGTCACTCCGCCGGTGCTGGGTCAAAATGTATTGTCATAGTCTGTGTCGTGATGCCACAATACGTTTGGCGTCTAGGCCGTGGTATTATGACCATACTGGCCGGCAGACGCTGCTGTCGGCTGCTGTTTGAACTAGTAACCCCAACTCCTCACGGATAACAACGCTCCATGAAATCGGTACGCAGCGGTGACGGAGAACGGGCCTTAGCCGTCTTCATCGACTTTGAAAACCTGGGGCTGGGCTTCCAGAATCGCCGAGATCGTTTCGACATCCACAAAGTGCTGGAGCGGTTGGTGGAAAAGGGAAAAATCGTCGCTAAGAAGGCCTATGCTGACTGGAGCCGCTTCAGCAGTTATACCACGGCCCTCCATGAGGCAGCCATTGAACTGGTCGAAATTCCCCGGCGCGGCGTCAGTGGCAAGAACTCGGCGGATATCCGCTTGGTCGTGGATGCCATCGACTTAGCCTATTCCAAAGACCACATCGACACCTTCGTGATCGTTTCGGGAGACAGTGATTTCTCTCCTTTAGTGTCCAAGCTCAAGGAATTGGGCAAGCACGTGATCGGGATGGGGTTGGCGGATGCCACTTCGGACTTGTTGCGGGACAATTGCGATGAGTTCATCTACTACGAAGATCTGGACCGGGCACCCATTATTCCGGTCAGCATGAATGAAAACATACCGGAACGCAAGCGTAAAGCCTTCGCTTTGCTGCTCGAATCGCTGTTGGCCCTGCGGCGGGAAAACAAGGAAATCATCTACTCCTCGATGATCAAAGATACGATGAAGCGGAAGAAGCCTTCATTTAACGAGGAATACTACGGCTACCGGACCTTCAGCGAATTCCTGGAGGATGCCCAACGGCTGGGCTTACTGGAGTTGGAAAAGCATAAACCAAGCGGCATGTACATCGTGACCCGCTTCGGTTTGGAAATGGCCAAGTCTAGCGGTCCGGTAGAGGAGTCGCCTGGACGCTCCGCTCCAGCAGCCGCCAGCAGCTCCAGGGGACCAGGGATGGGCGATGCCGCCTCCGCAATGGGCCGCGCTGCCGACCTCAAGGGCGGCGTCGAGGAACGATCTGGTCTTCTTCCCCGGGAGTCGTTTTCCGGAGAAGATAGCGGGCGTTCTACTTCTCCCCCCCGTGGTACCTCTTTACCTTCTCCTCGGCCAAAACATGCTGAGTTGGACGAGCCGCTCTCGCCCATCGATCGGCCTTTGGGCCGTGCTTTAGTGGAGGAAGCGGAGTGGGAAGACGATGATTTGGATCAAGTGCCCAGTTACGGCAGCACGCCGTCCCCCTTGGCACCGCCCCGGTCCAAGTCATCGCCGATGGGGAAAGCCATACCTTCGTCTCCGGTCTCCCCGAAATCCTCGGGTCAAGCAGAGGCTTCTCCAAGCAAGGGGGGCGTTTCCCTGCCCGCAGCGCCGCGCAGCGCCCGGAGTGCAACGCCGTCCCATAGCACCCGTAGCAGTTCTGCGCCGCCTTCTAGCTCTTCCCGCAAAGCGACTCCGCGAGGAGAAAAACGCGGGAGTGGCAGTCCTGTCTCCACTGGCCGGTCCGGTGGTTCCCGCAACGGGGGTTCCTCTGCCTCTGCCACCCGTCGTTCCAGCCCTTCCTCCGACCTAACCGCCCCCCACGCCCCTGCTTCACCTGGCTCGGTCGAAAGCCCTCCGGTGGCGAAAGCGCCTGCTCCTTCCGGTGGAACAATCGCTCCCTTAGGGCAGTATGGTCCTCCACCTCCTCAGCAAGACCTCGGAATCGACGAGGAGGCTGAATTCCGCGCCGGCTTAGAAGATTGAACCGCGCTAGCCTCATGCTAGGATGCCCTGGGTTCTCTCATCGTCTTTTCATGCCAGGCGGTTTTGGAAAGCACTCCCCCCCACGCTAGGGAGTTCCTAAACTTCGCTGTAACCTCTGTGAATTTCGAGGGTAGAAGCCGGAACTGTCTTGCTGGCATTCTGACCTGAAGTCGGAACTGAGGGATCCACCCGTGCCAATCCTCTTTGCGATCACGCTGTTCGTAAGTGCTTCCCTATTGTTCATGGTTCAACCGATGGTGGCGAAGATGATCCTTCCGCTGTTGGGAGGAAGCCCCGCGGTGTGGAACGCTTGCATGGTGTTTTTCCAGGCGTTACTCCTGTTGGGCTATCTTTACGCGCACCGGATCACCCAACGCATGACGCCGTGGAACCAGTGGATTCTCCATCTCGTGGTAGTGGCCCTGCCGTTTCTGAGTTTTCTGTTGGCCATTATTTTCGGCTCCCGCCACACACCGATCGCCATTGTGGAAAGTTTAGCCCCGACAGGTGATGCCAACCCCGTCCTCCACGTTCTGGCCTTGCTCGCCGTGGCAATCGGCATCCCCTTTTTCGTAATTTCGACGAGTGCTCCTCTGCTGCAACGGTGGTTTGCATACACTGGCCACCCTTCCGCACGAGACCCCTACTTTCTTTACTCCGCGAGTAATGCGGGGAGCATGATTTCGCTCCTCGGTTACCCCTTACTGATCGAACCGAACCTGAGCATCGTCGGCCAAGCATGGCTGTTTGCCATCGGTTTCGCCTTGCTGGCCTCGCTGGTGTATCTCTGCGGTCACGCCGCTACCCATCCGGTGAGTGTCCCGCCGCCGAAGAATCTGACGACCTATGGCAGCGGAAAACGCAAAAACAGCTTCGATAGCCGTTCGGCCGGGACAGGAGAAACTGCCACATCGCTTGCCGAGGCGGAGGCAGAGCCACCCCCTACTCTGTGGCAAAAGCTCCGGTGGATCGCCCTGGCATTTGTCCCATCCAGTCTGATGCTGGGCGTGACCTTCCATATGAGCACGGATATTGCCAGCATCCCGCTAATGTGGGTCATTCCCCTTTCCCTGTACTTGCTGACATTCATCATCGCTTTTGGCCGGTTGCCAGCTTGGTTCCGGATTGTGATCGGCAATCTCGCCCCGGTTATGATTCTACTCTTGGTATTCACCATGATCTCCAAAGTCGTAAGTGGACATATGGGCTTGGAAATACTCTTACATATCCTCACATTTTTTGCCGTGGCTTTGATGTGCCACTATGAGTTGGCTTATGATCGTCCCAGTACAAAATACTTGACGGAGTTCTATTTGCTGATGTCCGTGGGCGGAATGCTCGGAGGTATATTCAACGCCATCGTCGCTCCCCTAGTTTTCAAGCATGCATTTGAGTACCCATTGGTGTTGATCATGGCCTGTCTATTGGTCCCATCGCTGGCTCAAATGACAGCGGCAAAAACTTCGAGCAGCGATCGAACTGCTTCCGGGAATACATCCGGGAATACTGATTGTCGTCCCAGGCGATCTTGGTCAAAGTGGCTAGTATGGTCCCGGGACCTCATCATTCCCGTGCTGGTTTACTTCGCCTTCGACTTTATTCATAAACTTCCTGGTAGCGATTGGTATGCGGCAGAAATCCTCAATGGAAGTGAAAGTGGAGGATCTGATACTTTTTGTCGCATTGTCATTTCATTGTCAGATAACTTGAATTTGGCACCTCAGACGATCATTGCCATCCTGGTATTTGCGGTCCCAGTCATGGTGTGTTTCTTTTTCGTGGATCGTCCCTTGCGGTTTGCATTGTCTGTCGCGGCGATCCTGATGCCCATAAAGTATCAAGACTCCGTGATGGGTTACATTCACGTGGATCGGAGTTTCTTTGGTATTTTGAAGGTGGAGAAACGGGGTACCTTCAATCGCTTGATCCACGGGACCACGCTGCACGGAACACAATTCAACGAGGAATTCGTGCGGCACTGGCGGGACGACTTGCAGTTTATGATTCCGAATTCTCCCTGGGATGTGGTAGTCATCGCGGGAGCAAACTGGCATTATGATGTGCGCCAGGAACCGCTGACATACTATCACCGCACAGGTCCGGTCGGGGCTGCATTCCGCGAATTGCGCACGCGGAAAGGAGGAGCGGATGCCAAAGCGCCGGTCGCTATGGTTGGCTTAGGCACCGGCAGTGTTTCCTGTTACGCGCTTCCCGGTCAAAAGCTGGTTTTTTACGAAATTGATCCGGCAGTCAAGGCTCTTGTTGCCGATTCGGACCGCTTTTTCACCTATGTGCGGGATGCCCGCAACCGGGGGGCCGAGGTTGTTATTCGCATGGGCGACGCCCGCCTCAAACTCAAAGAAGATGTCGATGCTCGCTATGCCCTGCTCTTTGTGGACGCCTTCAGTTCCGATGCTATCCCAGTTCACCTGATCACGCGTGAGGCCGTGCAACTGTATATGGACCGCCTCACGGAGGATGGCATTTTGGCTCTGCATATTTCCAACAAGTATGTGGCTCTGGAGCCGGTCGTCGCAGCCATTGCTCAGGACTTGGGTCTGGAAGCCCGTATCTGGAACGATTCCTCGGAACGCCACATCGGCAAGACAGCTTCGAGCTGGGTGGTGCTAGCCCGCAACCGCCAAACGCTCGGTACCCTCGCCTTACCGCCAGAGGAACAACAGAAGTACGGAACCGATTTCCGGCCCCTCCATTCTCTGAAAAACATGGAAGCCTGGACGGATGATTATGCCGATGTGTTGCGGGTCATGATGTTAGACGAAGTGCGGCGCCTGCGGAAATTGTTCGGCTTGCCAACTTACCGGGATGAGGACTGATCTCCTTAGAAACTCCCGCGTATTGACGGATTCCACGCTGACTCCATGTGCCAGGCAGGAGGCTCAAGGGCGATACTCCACTCCGCAGGGTAACCATGAGGCGCAGAGGCTGGTTCACAATGGGGGTGGTGGGCGTATCCGCTCGTGCCGCCGTGCAATCGCTCGCCAGAGCCGGTTGTTCTGCTTGGGCTGTGGACCTATTTGCTGACGTGGATTTGCAGCGCTGGGCTAAAGTGCAAAGGTGCTTGCCTCAGGCTTATCCCCATGCCCTGTCCCAACTGGCTGCCCAATTTCCCGCCTCGCCCTTCCTTTACACCGGGGGTCTGGAAAATTACCCGGAAGTGATTGCGAATCTGATGGCGATTCATGAGCTGTGGGGGAATTGCCCGGAAACGGTGCGTGCTGTACGCGATCCCTGGCAACTGGCCCAATGCTTTCCGGAAGTGATTCCACCAGTGATTGCGCGACACCAAGCGTGCCCCGCCACGGGACAATGGCTATGCAAACCGCTACGTTCCGGTGGAGGGATAGGCATACGCTTCGCTCGCCCCGGAGAATGCCCCGATAATCATCACTATTTGCAGCAATACCAAACCGGCCTGCCTGCCTCAGCCATCTGCTTGGATGATCGTTGCTTAGGCGTCACCCAGCAACTTCTCGGCCAGTCCTGGTTGCATGCCCGAAGCTTTTGCTGGTGCGGGAATGTAGGCCCCTGGATCGACGATTCGGAGGTGCTTTCTCTTTGCCAGCACTGGTGCCAGAGGTTCCAGCAGAACTACGGCTTGCAAGGGATTTGGGGCTTCGACTTCATTCGCCATCGGGGCGGGATCAGTGTAGTCGAGATTAATCCCCGCTATCCCGCTTCGGTGGAGGTGCTGGAGCATGCGTATGCAAAGGCCGTCCTGCTGGGGGAAGTATCACCCGACATTTCACCCCGCTGGTTCGTGGCCAAGGCCATTTATTACGCTCCCCATGATTTGTGTTTCCCGGACGGTGGTCCTTGGCTTGTCGATGTGCAAGCTGTTTTGGACCCGTGGCGCTGGCCAACTTACGCCGACATTCCCCCGCCCGGCACTTTTATTCCTAAGAATCGGCCTGTACTGACTCTCTTGGCACGAGGTCACACTCTGACCAGTTGCATCGCGCACCTGCAACGACTGGCGGCCCAGCTTGATCACCTTTTTGCCGAGGCGTCGGAGGCTGCTGTTTCTGCGCCAGGGTCTCCCCCAACAGACCAGTTTGTCACAGACATGACAATGTGCCAGCCGGCCAATCAAAGTCTAGGCGACGATACATCCTTGAGGGAAGAAACCAAGGAGGAGCGATAATCTCCCCGTTGTCTCGACGACCTCTTGGGAGGAGAATTCATGACCCTGAACGAGATGGCTCAGCGCGTGGCGGAAGAACTGGTGCGGGATCCTGGACGTTATCGCGTGGCGGTTACGCGTGTGGCTGGTGCTCATGTCATTGATTGTGGCGGGGCGGTGGATGGGAGCTTGGCCGCTGGCATTCTGATGGCTCGGACGTGTCTGGCCGATTTGGGGCAAGTCAGCCTGGTCCCTTATCCCCTCGGCAATGTCGGGGGGCTAGCGGTGCAAGTGGTGACGGACGAACCGGTGCGAGCCTGTCTGGCCTCCCAGTACGCCGGATGGCGCCTTCAGGTCGGCGAGTATTTTGCGATGGCATCCGGCCCCATGCGGGCCTTGGCGGCGCGTGAGGAGCTGTTCCAGCACATTCCCGGCCAGGAGCGAGCACCGGTCGCTGTCGGAGTGCTCGAAACCCACCAGCATCCCACTCCCGAAGTGATTGCTGCCATCGTGGCCAAACTGCCCGAGGATACGGAACATCTGACCTTGCTAGTGGCTCCAACGACAAGTCTCGCCGGCACGTTGCAGGTCGTGGCACGCTCGGTCGAAACGGCCTTGCACAAACTGCATGAGCTGCATTTCGATGTGCGGCAAGTGGTCAGTGGGTGGGGTTTGGCTCCCTTGCCTCCTGTGGCCCGCAATACCATCGAAGCGATCGGACGCACGAACGACGCCATCCTGTACGGAGCGGAAGTGATCCTCTGGGTCCACTGCGATGACGACCTGCTCACCAGCATCGGCCCCCAGGTTCCCGCCTGTGCCTCGCGAGATTATGGCTCACCGTTTGCCGAGTTGTTCCGCCGATACAATGGAGACTTCTATCAGATCGATCCCCTGCTCTTTGCACCCGCAGTCGTGGAATTCCGAAATTTACGGACAGGCCGTTGCCACCGATATGGCCAGCTCTCTCCCGACTTGCTGATCCGATCGTTCGGACGGAGCTAAGGTAAAGCCAGAATCGAGGAAGCCCGATGCGTGTCGCCATATTATCCGGAGGTCGCGGCTGGCATGTCCAAGATTTGCTTCGCGCGGCAGAAGGGTTACGCTTGCAAGCCGATGTGCTGGACTTTCGCCATCTGAGTGCGGGAACGGGCCAGGGTTGGAATCCAGGGGGTGGACCGCTGGCGGGGTATCAGGCTGCTTTGGTCCGCACGATACCCGCCGGATCGCTGGAACAAATCATTTTTCGCATGGATTGTCTCCATGCGGCAGTCCTCCGAGGTCTCACCATTGTGAATGCGCCGAAAGCGGTGGAAGTCTGCGTGGACAAGTATCTGACCTCGGTCCGGTTGAGTCAGGCCGGTTTACCGACACCGCTGACTTTCGTTGCCCAGAGAACCGAGGAAGCCATGCAAGGCTTCGATGTCCTCGGAGGTGATGTCGTCGTCAAACCATTGTTTGGAGCTGAGGGTCGCGGCTTGCAACGAATCTCTGATCCCGAACTCGCTTGGCGGACCTTCCGCGTCCTGGAAACCAGCGGACAAGTGATCTATTTGCAACAGTACCTCCCTCATCAGGGGTATGATGTCCGCGCCTTTGTGCTGGGGAACAAGGTATTGGCCGCCATGCAGCGGCATGCCCGTGCAGGCGACTGGCGGACCAACGTCGCCCAAGGAGGGATAGCCGTGGCTCGCCCGGTGTGTGGTACGATCGCCGATTTGGCCCGCCGGGCAGCTCAGGCCGTAGATTGCCTCATCGCTGGCGTCGATCTACTCCAGGACCGCCAGGATCGCTGGTGGGTGCTCGAAGTCAATGCTGTCCCAGGGTGGAAAGCCCTGGCTGCGACATGCCAAATCGATGTTGCCCAGGAAATCTGGCGCTATGTTACCCGATTGGCTCGAAGTGTGAGAGAGGTGTAGGCACCGTAGTCTCTCAATCAGCGGGAGGTGTAGGTGGCTGGATAGGATCAAGAAGCCCTCAGACACGGAGACAGAAGGAGGAAATGTCAAGGAGACCGGCGATGCAACTGTTTACGAGGCTGGATCACACACCGCTTATTGCTGCTGCGGAGGCATCCTCCGTGGCCCTGCATGTGCAGACGGCTTGCATTTGGGAAGTTCTTTCCCGAAAGCTCGGTAATGTCCACCGTTACCAGGATTTCGCCGATACGACACTGGCCGATTTTCTCTTGAGTGCCGCCGCTTGTGCCGGACCGCTGAGTCAGTCGACCCTCCCATTGGGCCAGCGAATCTATCAAGCGGTGGCCGCAACGCGGAGGATTGTCAGGGTGAATACTAACCTCGGCATCATCCTTCTATTAGCCCCCCTGACAGGACTGGATTACTCGTCGCGGTGGGAAAACGAGTTGGGAAAAGTTCTCCAAGCCGCAGACCTGGCCGATGCGCGGGATGTCTATGCCGCGATTCGCTTGGCTCAACCGTCGGGCTTGGGTCAAGTCCCCCGTGAAGACGTGCGGGGAGAACCTACGTTGCGCTTGCAACAGGTCATGGCCTTGGCAGCAGATTACGATCTTATCGCCCGTCAATACGTCACAGATTATGCTGACGTGCGGCAGTTTGGACTGCCCGTGTTGATCGAGGCTTGGGAACGCTGGGGCTGTGTCGAAGCGGCTGTTCTCGAATGCCAACTTCATTGGCTTGCCCAATACGGCGACTCAGCAATCGCCCGAAAAAATGGTCCGGCAGCGGCGCAGTGGGTACAACAGCAAGCCCAAGAGGTGCTAAACTTGGGGGGGTTGAGCAGTGCCGCGGGGCGGCGCGCTGCCGCCCAACTGGATCGTCGTCTGCGGCTGCCAGATAATCGCTTCAATCCTGGCACCACCGCCGATCTCATTACCGCCTGTTTATTCGTAGCCCTACGAACTCAGGTATTGCGCCCGGATTCCCCCTTTGTTTGGGCACAATCCCTCGGAGTCGAGTTGGCATCGCTATAACATGGATCGGAGGATCAAGAAGGCACCCAAGGGTCCTGAAGTCTCGCCGGGGAGGACCTCTTTGAGAACAACTGCCCGGAATTCCCCTAGCCTCTGATAAAATATCATGCCGACTGAACGCTACAAGGTGCGCGTCACCAAAGATCATCTCGTATTCTGCTGCGGGCACTTTATCAGCTACCGCGGACACCAGTGCGAACGACTCCACGGACACAATTACCGTGCTGCGGTGGAGGTCGAAGGCCCGTTGCAAGCGGATTTTTATGTGGTGGATTTCATCGCTTTGAAGCATCTGACGCGAGAAATCACCGATGAATTGGATCACCACATGCTCCTGCCCACGCGCAATCCGGTGATCCAGGTGGAGGAACGCGGCTCAGTGGTGGCTGTGCGTTATGCGGAACGGCAATGGCTCTTTCCCCGCGATGACTGCGTCCTATTGCCCATCGAAAACACCACCGCCGAGCTGCTAGCCCACTATATTGCCGGCCGCTTGTGGCAATCCCTGCAACAGCGCGAGGGGTTCACACCCGATATCTTGCGTGTGGAAGTGGAGGAAGCACCGGGGCAGAGCGCAACCGTAGAGTGGCGTTCCTCATCCACCCCGGCGTAAACGGCACGCCTAAGCTGCCTAATCCTATCGAGTCACCGCCACATCGACCGTTCAGGATGAGCGGCTCCATCTTGCCTCGGAGGTGGATCAGGAACGGACAAGCGATCGTTGAGCAAACGCTGATACAGCGCGCGCAGTTGTCGCCGCAGCGGCTGAGCTTGGACGAAGAGCTGGCGTTGGGCTTCGATGTATTCAGCGCGCCCTTCGGTGGTTTCGATGCAGATCGGTTCGAGGCCATAAACGCGGAGATCGTAGGGGCTAGCACGCATGTCCAACTCGCGGGCGCGCCGGGCGAGATCAAAGGTAGCTGCCACTAGGGATCCCGGACAAAACGGCGCGATTTTATAGGCGAACCGATACAGGTCCATGTTGACGTGAACACAAGCCGGTTGATCGAAGCGGATCGCATCCGACCGTGTCAACTCCCAGCGGTTGAGCGGACGAGCCGACGGCGTGAAAAACCGGTACGCGTCGTAATGGGTACATCGCAACGACTGTTGCCGCACGAAGGCGTCGATTCTCTCGCTCTGAAGTCGCAGTGGCACATAGGGATGACGGATGCAAGACTCCTGATATACCATCGCCCATTCGTGCAGACCGAAACAACTCCACGCCGGCTCGCGAGCTTCCACAGCCTCCAAATACTCCACTGCCCAACGCAAATAATCCACGCGGTGGGCCGGAAACGCCTCCACAGGCAATACCACTCCCTCTGTGATCTCGATAAATTCCCGCCAGCCTACGTCTTCAATGCGGGCGCCTTGCAACACGATGCCCCACCCCGGCGACCAACGCAAAAGATGACTGGGACGATATGAGTAATACTCAAACAAAAAATCATACACCGGATGGCGCTGGCCCCGGCTGGATCGCTGCAATCGCGCCTCGACCCAGGGACGAAGGAGCGATAGATCCCGTTGCCGCTCTTCACGCCATCGATCCGCTGGCCACCATTCATACGGCTGCCTGATCGCCCCGACGGCCATCACCTCTCTCCAATCCCAGAATCTACGAAGGATTCCACACCGAACGAAGAATCTCTTGACCGCACTATCAGGATTGTACGCGCGCTGAAGCGCTAGCTCCGGCGAGCCTATCGCTCATCCTATCTGTCCATAGACACACGAAAAATGCCAAAACTTAGCACCGAAGTGGATAGGTGGCAGGGAAAAACAAGGGGTTAAAAGAAGTGTCCCGCTCCAGATTGTTGCTGCGTCGCCCATTCACAGCAACCATCCTTTGCGGGACAATGGAATCGTAGCACCCGATCTGGGAAAAAGCAAAAAAATTCTTCCGGACTATCGCAGAAAAAGAGTTTGGCTTGTCAAAATTTTCGACACCTCCCCATCGTTCTCTTCACCTGTCTCAAGTTTGACGTAAATTATTGATATTTCTGATGTTGAGATGAAAAAGCTCAAAAAATACGGAGGGAAAATGGAGCGGAACTCAGAATTCCTCAGGGGGAAAGTGTCATTTTCATCGTTTTTTCATATGAAGCGATTGTGATCAAGAGGGGATAGACACAAGCGGGAACAGAGTAGCGAGAATCAAGGTCACAATCATCCCCGTACATCCTAACACAGCCAACAGTGGGGTCCAAGATCGCAGGGTTTCCACTTCGGTCAAGCCCCCCATCTTGGCAAAGATCCAGAAACCAGAGTCATTCATCCACGAGCCGACAAGCGATCCGGAACCAATAGCCAGTGCCAAATAGACGGGATGACAGCCAAGGGAGGTCGGAGAGGTCAACATAGCGCCGAGCATGGAGGCGGTGGTAATCATGGCCACTGTACTTGAGCCTTGGGCGATTTTCAAAACCATGGAGATGCCGAAACCGAGGAAAAGATAAGCTAAGCCGCCACCTCCAAGTTGTGCAAAGTGAGCTTCGATAGCAGGCCCAATTTGCGCGGCTTTGAGCATAGCTCCGAAAGCTCCCCCCGCCGCAGTGATGAGAATGATCACTCCTGCGCTCAACAATGAAGTCTCAACCATTCCTAAGGTTTGCTCTCGTGTAGCTCGTTTCTGTTTGCGATAGATTGCGACAGCAATGATCATGGCTAAAAACAAGGCAAAATTGGGGTCTCCCAAGAGCTGAAATACCGGCTGAATGTACTCGAGCTGCACGTTCGAAGTAGACTGTTTCATTCCAGCTTCGACGGCTGTATTGGCACTGATGAGGAGCACGGGAAGAAGAATCGGTAGTAAGGACAAAAGCAGAGGAGGCAAGCGCTCCTCTGGCAGGGATTCCATGACCTTCAGTCCCGGCACTTCTCGCATGGGAACGGGCATGCGGCGGTCCACCCAAGCGGAAAAAAGCAAGCCTACTGCCGCTGCGGGGACAGCTACTAAAATTCCCATGAGGATCATCACACCCAAATCGACTTGCAATTGGGCTGCAATCACCAACGGCCCTGGTGTCGGAGGCACCAATGTGTGGGTGATCGCTCCCCCTGCTGCGATCGCCATGATAGACAGCAGATAGCGGCGCTGAGTTCTTTGGTAGAGCGAACGCGCAAGAGGGACGAGAAGGTAAAACACTGTATCGAAGAAGACCGGAATCGCCAGAATATACCCACTCGCTGTTAGAGCCGCTGGCGCACGCCTCTCTCCCAAACACCGCAGAAGTGCTCGGACAATACGATCCGCAGCGCCACTTTCCATCATGCAGGTTCCGATGATCGAGGCGAGAGCAATCACTATCCCGAATTTTCCCGTCGCATTTCCAAACTCGATAGCCACCGTGCTAACCGCATTCCCCAACCTCATCGTAGCTGGACCAGTTTCGGATGCAGGAAGTGTGGTAGCCAACAGACCCACCACAAACGCCGAACTGATCAGAGCCACAAAGGCATGCACCCGAAACACGACAATCAGACCGATAATGGTGACAATTCCCACCACTAGGATCACCAATGGGTGCATATCTGCCACTCCCGCAGAATCTCGGCGTGTTGTCCGGTCTTGCCTGATTCCTCTTGGCCATGTGGCTCGTGGATCAATTCCACACCAAGCCTCTACCCAGGCACGAAACCCCTGCCAGTTTATTGCCTGTTCCTGGAATGGCGAGGCCGAGGTCAGAGAGAGGGCAAAGCTGTGCTGAGGCTTTCAGAAGCCGAGACTTAGGTCTTTTCTAGAATTGCTTGCTACTTGGCGGTGGGGATGGCTTGAACGGTGATTTGACCGTTAGCTGAGGAGAGGACATAAGTCTGATTGTCGTTTTTGCATGGCAGTTTACCAGTCCAGAGGGGACGGGTGGGATTCTTGGGGTCGTAAATTTCCACATTCTTGATCGTGGGAAGGGGGAGAAACTCTCGAACTGTTTCTCCAGCGACTAACTGGATAGGTTTGCCCCGCCGGGCTTGACCCGCGACGATAAATGTCTCTTGGATGATCAGGGTTTGCCCCGTTTGGTTCTTGATGGTAACCCACCCTGCTAGGGCAACTTCCGCAAACAACAGCAGGAAGCAACCTCCCAACAGGCCACGTCTCAAGGTGTATCCCATGCCTCGAACTCCCTGTCTGGAGGGAAAAATGCTCCCATGGCTTCGGCACTCGGATATGGTTTCTCAACCTTTGAGCTTCCCGTCTCTTAGCCAACTAAGCAAGCGCCTGAAACTCTCTCGATTATGAACGCTTACGAGCACAAAGGCTTGCGCCAAAATGTGGGGAAATCCTGTGGAGTCACGAGGAAGCGTCACTTCGGAAGTGAAAAAATGTTTTTATATCGAATCCAAGTCCTGCATTAGCGATAAAACCATGGCCAAAGTGAAAGCTGCGAGGATCCGTGATGGGAGCCGCAGATACTTACACAGGGGTTACCGGTATGAGCGGGACGCTGCCAATAATCCTCCAGGGAGCGATGCTCCTGTTAGTAAGCGTGCTATTCCTAGTGAAGAGCAGCACACAAATAGGAGTGGCTAGTCTCGCCACCCCCGCATTAGGCGGTGATTGCAACCGCAGAGTACTTCCCCTCTCAGTGGGCATCCTTTTTCATAGGCATGGGATGGGGCAACTCAGAACCCGAGGGCGTTCCCTGCGGACCCGCGTTAGGAAGAGGAGTTGGCTGCCCGACGATGGGAGGATATGCCCCTGTGGGGAATGTCATCACAGGGGGGGTGGCAGGTAGTGTGGCGATGCCTGGGGGGACGAGGCAGGCATCACAGGCAGTGGGGGGAAGTGGATAACCAAATTTGTAATACTTGTGGTGCAACAACGGCTTACGCGGAGGATAGTAGCATGCTGGTGTTGCACAGGGATGCAACCGGAAACCCCAACAGGGATGATGGCAATAGCATCCCGTGTTCGCTACCATCACTCCTAACCATACCAGATAAGCCCAGCGCAGCTTC
Organism: Thermogemmata fonticola; assembly: GCF_013694095.1. Lineage (NCBI taxonomy): Bacteria > Pseudomonadati > Planctomycetota > Planctomycetia > Gemmatales > Gemmataceae > Thermogemmata > Thermogemmata fonticola. The sequence continues at coordinate 863,667 of NZ_JACEFB010000001.1, forward strand.
ATGACCATTTCCTCCAAATTCCTCGGAGATCAAGGGCAAGGAGCAGCCCTCGTCCGCATCCTACGGAGGCCAACGGAATCCTTTCCTCAGCACGCCGGTGCTTTGGCCTAATCATTCTGCGGCTGTTCCATGACCGTCTTCCTTACGATCATGCGCCACGCTAGCCTCAAGTCAAAGAAGGATCATCGCCAGAGCAGACGATTCCGAGGCAGACGGCGACAGGTTTACCTTCCACGGTAAGTGTGCCGGAACTGTGTTTGTTACCTACGGCAGGAACCCGTGGGAGGCGGAAAAGATAGCTACCCATGCCGGACAAATGGGACCTAAGGAATGATCTGGCAATTGAAACTTTTCCCGCACAAAAAGCGGTCCAAGCTGCTCCGCCTGACGTTCTCCTCCCGTGGCAAGAGAAAAACGGGATTGGCCATGTCCTGCAAGGACAATTTCAAGTCGGACAGGCCAGCGCCAGGTTGTCTTCCGAGTTACCGCCATGAAAGCGGTAAAGTGTCATTGGGGCACATAGGTCGTGGGCGGGAGTGGCGGCGGCGGGGGTGGCAGACTGCCCACTGTTGGAGGAGGCGGCAAACTGCCGCAAGGTGGAGCAGCACTGCCGGAAACCAAACAATTCCTCCTCCAACCGCAACCTGTACTCGTCACCAGAAGAATCAGTCCCGCGAGAAGCCATCGTTTTGTTTTATCCTTCATCCTTATCTCTCCCCAAGCCGTTTTGTGAAAGGTTTGGCCACCGGCATGTTTTCGACTTTGAGCTCAGCGCTGGGAATCAACCTAATTTAGCCTAGAAGCCATCCTTTCAAGTCGAGGGGACTCACTTGAAAAAAATCGCCAACTTTTGAACGCATGCAGTTCTGGAAATAGCGAAGGGATAGACTAGGGAGAAAGGGCGAAGTCAAGGGGAAATCCCGATTGTTCCTGAAGGTGAAATCTTAAGGGCTGCTGGCACAAAAGTATGACAGATAAGAGAACAACGGCACCAGCATTGCTGTGCGATGTGATGATCCAGATCAAACAGCGACTCCGGCCATTGGAATCCCAAGAGGTGTTATGGGACCAGGCGGCCGGTCGGGTCTTAGCACAAGCCATTACAGCGCCTGTCTCCTTGCCCTCATTCCCCCGTGCCGCCATGGACGGTTTTGCTGTGCGCTCCAGCGATCTGGAGGCAGCCTCTCCCGAGCAACCATGCCAGTTACAGGTCCGCGGAGTGGCGTATCCCGCCCGCCCTTGGCCGGGCACGGTTTCAGTCGGCACTGCGGTACGGATCATGACTGGTGCTGCCATCCCAGAAGGTGCGGATACCGTGGCGATGCTTGAGGACAGTGAGGTATCCGCGGATGGGCAGTTTGTGAGTTTCCGACGGCCATCCCCACCCGGCCGGCATGTCATCGCTGTCGGCGAAGATGTTCGCGCCGGTCAGGTCGTGCTCCCCGCAGGCCGCGTGCTCCGTCCTCAAGATGTGGCCTTACTCGTGGCTCTGGGGCTAACATCATGCCCTGTGGTGCGGCAGCCGCGGGTGATGTTACTCGTGAGCGGCTCGGAACTGGTTCCACCGGGAGTTATCCCGAAAGTTGGAGAGATTGTGGACAGCAATACTCCCCTGTTGCAAGCATTGATTCCCCGTGATGGCGGTCAAGTAGTAGAGGTGCTGCGAGTCCCTGACGACCCAGTCCTTCTTCGCCAAGCCTTCCGTCAGGCTCTGACAAAGGACATCGACGTTGTGCTCGTGAGCGGCGGCTCGTCAACCGGAGATGAAGACTTCTGTCCCTGCGTGCTCGCGGAAATGGGAGAATTGGTCGCCCAAGGACTGGCCATCCGACCGGCAGCACCGACGGGCTTCGGCTGGCTGAACCGAGCTGGAACCCTGCTCCCTGTCGTGCTCTTGCCGGGCAACCCCGTAGCTTGTCTCGTGGCTTACGAGTTGCTCGCGGGCCGAATCATTCGCCACTTGGCTGGCCGCTCCCTCGACTTGCCCCATTGCCAGCGGACCGCACCGTTGCGCGAGAGCTGGTCTTCACCCCCGGGACGCCTGGAATGGGTTCGCGTCTGCATCGAGCAGAATCAGGCGGTTCCACTTCGGCAACGGGGAGCATCCTCGATTTCTTCCCTGGTCGCCGCCGACGGCTTCTTCTTGGTTCCGGAGGAAGTAACTCTCTATCCTGCTGGTACGATAGTCACTGTGTATCTTTTCGACACTCTGAGCGGTCAGCAATTTTAGCAACTTTAGCAACTATTCCGTGCCGGCCGAATACCTCAATGCAGCCGACTTTTCCCCCATCTCACGGGACCGGAGGAAGGCAACTCATTTCCCCATCGGCTTGGAGACTGATGGAGCGCTTTGCAAACCTTGAACCACCCACTCCAGGAATTCGCGGGCATGCCGGGCCAGCTTGTCCACGTCTTCCGCTTTTTCAGGACGTGGCAACAGGGGGGCGAAGATATTCTCACAGGCTAAGGGCATGGTCAGCCCTGTAAATGCCACGGGTTGCAACAGACGATAGTGATCGATTTCTCCAAAGCCGGGGCCGCAGTCTTCCTTCTTAGGCCAGAGGCGATGATCTTTGATGCAAAAGCTGCGGATTTCGGAGACACAGGTGCGTACGTCTGCAATTGGGTCTTTTTCCAGATAATCCAGGACGTTCCCTGCGTCATAGTTGACTTTGATATGGGGGTGGTTGACCTCCTGAGTGATCGCAGCACACGCTTGACCCGTCCCCGTTTCACCCCCATGCTGCTTGATGACCAGGATGACATTGTGATCTTTGGCGATGGGAGCCAGCGCTTTGAAACGTTCCACCCAGAGCTGACGGTTGCCTCCCTTGGTATGACCAAAGGTTAACACTTGTCCGATGCCCGCCGCTCCGGCTTGCTTGATCCGCTGGGTGAGGACTTCCAGTCCATCCGGGGCTTCGGGGTAAACCATACTGAACATCATCACGGGTTCGAGTCCCAAGTCGCGACACCGGCCCGCCAGTTCTTTGGCTTTCGCCGGAGGGTCATCCCTGGCAAGCACTGGGATGTTTTGTCCGCTGTCTTCCCGATGGGTGGTCCCCCACGCGACGTATTTGAATCCGGCAGCCTGAATACCCTTGAGGGCACGGACCAACGGAAAGCGGGCGTACGGCAGGGTCATGCAAGCGATTTGGAAGCGAGTCGGCCCTGCGGGCGTCAAACTCGCATCCTTAGATTGGACTTGAGATTGGGCCTGACTGACGGAAGGAGAATCTTGACGGTCGCTTTCTGTCCCGCTTGCTTGCTGAGGTTTGGCTGCCTCAAGTCCTCCCCAGCCCGCGAGTAGGACAGTGGATTGCAGAAAATGACGGCGGTGTATCATCGCAATCCTCCCGGCAATGCCCAGGATGCCTTTGCGACCCCTCCGTGGCGGGATTATTCCTTTCGGATCAGATTCTTCAACGGTCACGATCGGATTCCGCGATCCGCTGGCTCATTTCGACGACAATTGTGTAAAGCGGATGTTGCGGAATGTCACCGTCATAGGCCCGCCCGCGTGGATCTGGAAGGCAATGATTCCCGCCGGTGGCAATTTCTCGAACACTTCGTCGATAAAAGTTTCGCCGTTGATGGTGATAGTTACCCGTTGGCCGACGGCTCGAATGCGGTATTCGTTGAAACCATCCGGCTTGACGAACTTTTTGACCCGATCCGCTGGGGCCTGCTTCATCATACCGCCGAAACGTTCCCCATATAAGCTCCCCCAGTACTGCTGGCCAATGTCGGCTTGCGGACCAGCGACGATGAACTTTCCTTTTTCCTTCGGGCCATCCAGCAAGCGGCTGCGGATTTGTACTCCGCTGTTTCCCTTGGCATTTTTTAGCTCTACCTCAAATGCCAGCTCAAAGTCACCATACTGTTTCCGGGAGCAGAAGAAGGTGTTGAAACCGGGATCCTTGTCCGCGTGGCCAATGATCGTTCGGCTCTTGGGGTCCAGCTTCCAATACTGGGGTAACCCTTCCCAATTGGCCGGATCCAGGAAAGCGTCGGTGTCATCGGCCTGAACCCGGGGCAGAAAGGCTAGCACAACTAAGCCGGTCAGGACCAGCAGGCGGCGGAACATTGTGGTTTCCTCCTCTGAGGCAGAAATCAGGTGTGGCTCGCCTTACCTCTTCCGAGTGTAAGGACACCGTGAACGTAGGGTCAATCGCTTCAGACGCTCACCATCATCCGCACGGAGCGTTCCTGCGGCAATAGTGTATTGCATTTTTTCGCTCATTAGGTCGGGTTGGGGAACTTTCCCCATTCCGTCTCCGCTGGCAAAGCGCGGCTGGTTTGCTAAGCTCATTATCATCCTGCCGAGCCATAGCTGATCTGAGCTTTGCTGTATCCAGGAGGCCACCGCGTGACCACAACCCCCCCTTCCGTAGCCGCCCCTCTTTCCCCATTGGTTCGCAGTCTGGTGCTGATTGCCGCAGCCATCGGCTTCCTATTTGACACTTACGAACTGCTCATGTTTCCCGTCATTGGTGCCCAGGCGTTGTCGGAACTACTCCAAGTGGAGCAGAATTCGACCGAGGTGAGACTGTGGGCTGGACGCATGTTGTGGATGGCGGCTCTCTCCGGCGGCATTTTCGGGCTTTTCGGAGGCGTGCTGGTCGATCGATTCGGGCGCAAAACGGTTATGATCGGCAGCATTCTGTTGTATTCCCTCTCTCCTGTGGCAGCAGCGGGGAGCACGGCGTTATGGCACTTCGTGCTCTTTCGGTGTACCACGTTCATCGGTGTATGCGTTGAGTTAGTTGCAGCGGTCACTTGGCTGGCTGAGTTGTTCCTGGACAAACGCCAGCGGGAACGGGCCATCGGTTGGACCCTTGCCTTTGCTTCCCTTGGTGGCATCCTGGTGACCGAGGTTTTCAACGGTATTGTTGCCTGGCTTCACCACCAGCCCCAGGGACTGAGCTGGCTCAGCCACGTGGGCATCTCCCCGACACCGTGGCGCTATACTTTGCTGACCGGTCTGATACCAGGAGTATTGATCCTCCTATTGATGCCGTTTGTTCCAGAAAGCCGTATTTGGCGGGAGAAAAAGCTAGCTGGCACCTTGCAGCGGCCCCGCATTGCCGAGTTGTTTTCACCCCAGCTCCGGCGAACCACACTGGTTACGACCATCCTCTCGGCTTGCAGTTACGGCGCTGCGTTTGGCGCTTTGCAATTAGGGCCATCTGTTATGGTCGCGGGACTGCCCGATGTCCATCAAGCGAGGCAGGAAAGCAAAGAGAAAGTATCCGCTTTGCAAGCGGCGTTGAAAAGCCCCTCCGCCGAGGAACGCCAACAGGCACAAGAACAGCTCCAGCAGGCCCAGGCTGCGGTACCGCGGCTGATCGATGCCAAGCGCGGCCAGATGCAACGCTGGCAGGAAATCGGAGGTCTGACCGGGCGTATTCTCTTTGCCTTACTGGTCGTCTATGTATCCAGTCAACTCCTCATCCGCATGTTTCTCCTACCCGGCTTGGTCCTGTTCCCCGTGACCTATCTCGTGCTCTACCACAGCGACTTTGCCCTTTTCTGCGCCGCACTTTTCCTCTGCGGGTTAGTCACTGTGGCACAGTTCAGTTACGTGAGCGAATACCTACCCAAGGTATTTCCGGTGCATCTGCGAGGAACGGGCAGCAGCTTTGCTACCAACATCGGGGGACGCATGATTGGGACCATGGCAGCCGTCATCAACACGGAACTGCTAGCCCCTCTCTTTTCCGGAGAGAATCCTCACCGAGTGGCCATCGCCGCGGCGGTCATTGGCACGGCGGTTTATGCCATCGCGTTGCTCGCTTCCTTCTTCCTTCCTCCCCCACGGCAGGAGGCCGATTGACCCGCCTTCATTATGCAACTTGCAACCGTAGATGCTGCCCGCAATGCCACCCTGGCAAATACAATGCCCCAAGCCAAGCGTTGGGCTACATCGTATATTCACTTCCACTTGTGACTCTACTCATCCCCCCAACCTAAAGGAATAGGAATGGTTTGGGCAGTCCCAGGAGCAGCGTAACAGGTCTGCCTTCCGAATCACGGAGAAGAGCGACTAGCCGACTAGTTGACGGAGCTGTTTGAGATAGCGGGGGACTGCCACTTTCGGCTCCTCGGCCGCTTCATACTCCAGGGCGACGTATCCCTGGAAGTTGGCCTCTTTGAGGATGCGGATAATGCGAGGTAAGTCGGCTTCTTCCCGTTTCTTGTCCGCCCGGATGATCTCCGTTTTCACTTGGGCCACAATACCATAGGGCACTATTTTGGCGATGTCGGCGTAGGGGTCAGCAGTGTGGAAATTGCCAGTATCCACATTGACTCCAAAGGCTTTGCTGCGGACTTGTTTAACGAGTGTCAGAAGCAATTCCGGGGTCGCCGTAATGCCGCCGTGATTCTCCAATGCCACTTTGACGCCGACTTTTTCGGCATGAGCGCAACACTCTTCGATGGCAGCCACGACGCGCCGTTGGGCATCTTCGAGGGTGTCGCCGCGCTCCAGGCTTCCCGCAAAAATGCGAACCGTTTCAGCCTCCAGCTTCGCCGCTCGCTCCAGCCAGGCTTTCACCGTATCGATCTCGGACTTAAGACGCTCCGGATCGCGCCGGCAGAAATTGTTCCCCACCGGAACTCCGGAAATAGCCAAACCATGCTGGCGGCACCGATCCTTAAGTTTCTTCAGATAAGCATCACTGGTTTCGGCAAAATAGTAGGAGGTCAGTTCCACTGCCTCCAGGGGTCCCCAAGCCGCGATGTCGATGAAGTCGAACAAGGTGAGAGACGGCTTTTTCAAATCCAGATATTGCCGGTAGCTATAGGCAGCTAAACTCAACTTGAGGAGCGGTTTGTTTCCGGGCCGCGGGACAGGATCAATCGCTTCCGGAATACGACCGGCGTTTGTTTGCCCGATGCCGGCCGATGCCGGAGCTGGTACCACCAGTGAGTTGGAAGATCGAGCTAAAGCCCCCGTTCCAACCGTCAGCATTCCGCCCACAACAGCGAGGAAATCGCGGCGCGAGCCTCTCATGTCAGCACCTCCTAATTCACAGAGTTCGCGATCAATTACCTCCGGCCAATCCCCTCCGTAAACTTTCTCCGGAGAGCATGGTAAGCTCCGAGTGTGGTGTACCCCGTTGAGCCGTGTCGTCAACCGGAGAAATCTTCTCGCATCTGAGGGAAAATGCCGCCCGGAGTCAACGGCGTGGGACCATTCTCAAGCCGATGCAGCCAAAGGTTTCGCTTGCAACGCTCGGTCCCATTCTTCCTGCCATTCCTTCCAAGCAACATGGCGGCGCAAATCGTCGAAATCTTTAGCCAAAGGAACGTCTAATTCCAGTCTCTGGCGTGTCGCATAAACTTCGACCGCCGCCTTATCGAGCAAGCCCCGAAACGCCAGGATCAAGATCGAACGTTGTTCATCGCTGAGCCGTCGGGTCCAGCCCCACTCGACAATTTCGGCGTGGATACGGCCTTCCATCTCTTCAAAAGCCAGTTGCAGCGGAACAGGCCCGAGGTGGGGATGGTGGAAGCTAACCGTTACGCGCCGGCATCCAGTCTGAATGTGATCGAGGTGCAGCGGCAAGCTGTCCTTGGCCACACGATGGAGCAGCGCAAGGCACTCCCGCTCGACAAAGTGCTGGAGTTCGTCCACTACGTGATGGAGCCTCTGCCGCCAGAAGTGCTGTTTATCCCGTGTTTGGGCGCGGCGCAGTTTGCGATAGCAGCGCGGCAAGGTTCCCGAATGAAACCCTGGCCGCAAAAGTCCGCGCATCGTTTCTCCGTGGCTGCCAATAACCACGGGAGACAAGCGCCGCGGGCGGTTGGCGGCGTACAGCCGCCAATTCTCCTTCAACTCCCAGGCAATAAAACCGAATATGCCCGGAATCCCATTGATGATCATGCTGACGGTCCAAACGGAAATACCAGTCCAATCCGCGATTTGCGGGACCAAAGGCCAAATCACTTTGTGCGAAACTGTCACGACCGGGAAATGTTTGATCGGGTTGACCTGCGGCTCAACTAACAAGTAGAAGACAAAGCGGAAGGTATAGGCGACGGGAAACCAGAGCAATCCGAGCACAGCCTTGAGCGCCACGCGACCGCGAGAATCTCCCCGGCGATAACGCAGCCATTCATCCACGGCGTACAGACCGCGCTCCACCCAATTCACCAGCCGGTGAAACCAGTCGATAAAGACGCTGATCAATCCGGGAAGGAGATTGACCCGCACTTGCCTCCACCAATCGGCGAGAGCTTCGGCAATGCGATCTTGGATCACCCATCCCCAAGGAGTGTTGTAGGCGATCGTCAGGCCCGCCCAGATAACCATCCAGAGCCAGTCGAACAGGAATACCGGACTGACACCCAGCAGAATGAGGACCAGATAGCAGAGCAGGGTGAGGATGGTGGGAGTCCAGAAATGATGGAAGAGGAAACGGATTGGCCGGCTCTGGCGCAGGGAGCGGAATAGGGGTGCTCGCCAAAGAGCGCGCGGCCCATCCCAGAGCGCCAACCGCAGCAGCACGCCGGCCCGCCAGAGAAACTGTACCACGAAGCGGCGGAATGGTGCCACATGAAGAAGGAGAAGCAAAAATATCCCTACCGCTATGATGGTCGGCGGAGCCACGAGCCATGACGGCTGGTGTTTCTCCGGCGTCGTCACTGCTGCAGATGACGTTAACACTCCAGTCACCAGGGCGGAACCTGGCTCACTTCCGTACCACAAGATGGTCCCATCTGGCGAAGTAGGTGATGAGGATGAGGCGGGAGCCGCAGTTTCACCCGCAGGGTCCTCCACGTCCCATTCCTCCGTCCATTCGTCATCGGGTGGCACAGAGATGGCACGAGGGGGTGGAGCAACCGCCAGTCCCGTTTCGGAATCGACGCCCATTTCAGAGGAGATAGCATCGGGAAGCGGTACAGTTGGGAGCGCTGGAGCCGTGATGCCTGGTACGAATAAGTGGATCGCCTTCTCCCCTAAGTGGCGTACCTCTTCGAGAAACATCAAGATCAAAAACGCACCGCCGAAGGGCAGTGCCAGGTACAATGTCAGCCAACGACCGAACACTGTTCCGAAGAATAGAGCGCTGAAGCGCTGCAAGCCCCGAAGATAGATTTCCCCCCGATGATAGATGCCATCCAAGGTTTCCGCAAGCAAGGCATCGGCCCGAAGCAGTCCATCTCCCCGAAACCATTCGCCCAAGCCTTGGAGGTCCGGCAATTTCAAGGTGTTGCGTGCCACGGCATCCCGCAGGTGGCCAAAGCGTGCATAACCGCTAGTGCAAATCTGGTCGAGCAACTCGGCAATCAGTTTTTCTCGGCCCACCTCCTCGACCACCGAGGTAGGAACCAAACCGGCCTGCTGCAAGCAGTCCCGGATCAACGGCGCCAACCGCTCTCGCACGGAATGTTCCAACTGCTGAATCTGATGAGCGAAGAGCTGGTCGAGTCGCAACCGCGCCGCGGGGGATAAACCGCTGCGTTGCATCTGTCGCCGGGCTTTCTGAAGGCTGATCAGTTGGCGCACCCAGCGCGCATGAGGCAGGGACCGGACAATCGGACGGCGCCCCAAGGTGGCGAGAAACTCGACCAGATCAACGGTATAAACATCCCGCTGGAGGGTGCTTTGCAACTTCTGCAACTCGTAAAGGCAACGGGCGGCACGAGGCCAACCTCCACAAGCCGCCAGGGGCAGGAGGGGGCGCAAGGCTTGTTGCCATTCGTTTTGCATGGCCTCATCCCATTGCCACAACTGCCCCAAACCGGCGACCACTTGCCGCAAAGCATCTTCTGCTTCTGTGTAGGCACGCCGTTGTTCCTCCTCCGCCGTTTCCAACCCCGCTCGGCGCATCTGGAGGATAGCAGCCCGAATCCAATTCCTTTGCGCGAGAGCTTCCGCGGTTTGCCGTTTCAGAGTTTCGAGGTCAGCGGAATGCCTCCTACTGGCACCGGAGAGACGCTCCGATCCCGACAATACCGTCATGGCGCGAGAATCTGAGACAGTGGGCAATTCCCACCAATGCTCCTCGATGGGAGGAGGTTCGTAGGCCTCAGCAGCCCCTTCCGGACGTGTCCGAAACAATATCTCTTCTGCTCCAATTTCTCGGGCCAGCTCTGCCCGGACCTGCTCAACAGCCGGAAGCGAGGGGAAAAAGTCCGAGACGCGCTCGGGGTCGAAAAAAGCTAGGTCGAGGTACACAGCAGAGAAAGTACGGTAGACGATGGACGCCGAGGCGTTTTCCGGCAAAAGATGTTCTTCCGTTAAAACGTGCAGGATTTCGCGTGCGGTCGCAGGTCCCCACCGCTCCAGAAGGTGCCAGCAGTCCTGCGGCTTCATACCTTCCTGTTGAAATCGCTGCTCCCATTGGTGTGCTATAGCCGCTTGAAACAGCACCCGCCAATACGCCCGCAGTACTGCCGCAGCGGGAAGATGATCCAATAAACGGTCATCCGGGGTGGTGACCAACAGGAGTGACGATTCCTTTCCTCGAAAAACCGACTCCGGCAGCGTACCCATCGCCTCCAGGTCGGTGCGGGAGACCCAATAAGGTAAGGCCGGATGCAGCGGATAGGGATAGCCCCAATCCGTCAAGTAGTAGAGCACTTGCAGCAAATGCCGCTCGCTGATCAAGCGCACAGCCGGCTCTACACGCTGGAGTTTCGCTTCCAGTTCCTGCACATCCACAGCACTGTCCCCCGTTGCCGATTTGCTCGGTCGCTGCCTATCCTGGCTCTGAAGTCTTAGCCCCTGCCCTGTCCGGCCTGGTTGTTATCGAAGAATCTGTGGTAACAGCCATCCCTGAACCTTGCGGAGGGGATGTGCTATCATACTAGCATCAAACGATCCTGGGCCAGATTCCAACCCGTAACGGATGTCAGTTATGCGCTCCCGTTTTCAGAAAATTACGATGGCTCCCATTACCATTCTGGACACGGGGAATCGCCGGCAGTGTTGGTACATTGCCGCCGCTCTTTTCCTGCTCGCGGGGAGCATAGCAGCAGACGTCGCACAGCCTGCGTTCGCCAACCCCACCCCTCCAGGAACCCATCGGTACAAGGTACCTTACCGCTTGACAGATAGCCAGCATGTGTTGGTCCGCGTCAAACTGAATGGCAAAGGACCGTTCCACTTCATACTCGACACGGGAGCACCTGCGGTCTTCCTCACCAAAAGTGTGGCGAAGAAAGTCGGGGTGACGGCGGACAGGCAAGGTTGGGCTGTCTTCGACAGTTTCGAGATTGAAGGCGGTGTCCGCCTAGGCAAGGTGAAAGGCCGGATCGAAGACCTGGTGCAACTCGACGGGATGAACACCTTGGGGCTGGCAGGGGTTGAGCTGCACGGTGTCATCGGTTATAACGTGCTGGCCCGCTTCCGCATCGAATACGACTTCACAGCGGACAAGTTGGGCTTTGAGTACCTGCCGCATTTCGAACCACCGGACCCAGAGCGTTTGCGCGCGGAAGGCCCCGATGACATCCAAATGATGGGACCGTTCATCAAGATGATCGCGGCCCTAACCGGGATCAAGGCGAACTTCGCCGTAGCGCCTCGCGGCTTCCTCGGAATCGAAGTCGCACAAAGAGATGGCAAGGTAGTGATTCAACGCGTCTATCCCGGTACTGCCGCAGCTCAAGCTGGTTTGCAACCTGGCGATATCATCGCCTCTGTCCGGAACCAGAGTATCGATGTTCCCGCTGACCTTCATCGTGCTTTGCGGCGTGCTGGGGTCGGCAGCCCGCTGGTTTTGACCATCGAACGACAGGGGAAAACCCTAGAAATCCGCCTGGAACTCGGCCGAGGATTGTAAGCATGCGATGGGGAATTGCTGGAAGAGTTTTTCGGCGAAGCATGCCGCTGTTCGCAGTGTTGGCTGCGATGCTTGGGTCAGCCGCCGGGGCGGTTTCGGACCCAGCGAATCCTCCGCGGCCAGCCGACACTCCTAAGCCAGCACAAGCAGGCGATCCCACCACGGCTCCAGAATCGAAGGGCCAAACCGAGCCGATCGTCATTCCTTTTGAACTGCTCCGCTCCCGGCACATGGCCGTGCAAGTCAAAGTGAATGGAACCGGTCCCTATCGACTTGTCTTCGACACCGGGGCACCGATGAATCTGGTCAGCAATAAGCTGGCACGAGAAGCAGGGTTGCTCAAAAAGGGTGAGCGACCGGTGCTGCCCCTCTTCGGCATGGGCGGACCGAAGACGATCCAAACGCTGGAAATCGGCCAAATCAAGTTGCAGAATGTGCCCGCCATCGTCATGGACCATCCAACCGTCGGTGCGATGGCGAAAGTGCTCGGTCCCATCGAGGGGATCATCGGCTTCCCTTTTTTCGCTAGGTACAAGACGACAGTGGATTATCAGAAGCGTGAGATAACCTTGGTACCTAACGGATACGAACCGAAAGATGTGATGCAGGGATTGATGGAAAAACTGATGAACCCCCCCAAAGGAAAGCCGGAACCGCGCATCCTCGCCCCCGCCGCTTTGTGGGGTTTCCAAGTGGATAAAGCGAACGACGACACGCAAGAGGGAGTAACAGTCATCCGCGTCCTGCCTGATAGTCCGGCGGCTCAGGCGGGGTTACGGCCCGGCGATCGGCTACTGATTCTGGACGGCCGGTGGACCGACTCCGTAGCGGATACCTACACCGCCGCTGAAGCCATCAAGCCGGGGCAGAAGGTCGTGGCAGTGGTGCTCAGGAAGGGCCAACGCTTGGAACTGACTGTAATACCCCGTGCAGGATTCTGATAGGTCTCTTGCTTCAACATCCAACTCCGTGAGGTGCCGGCAGTATCATGAAATGCCGGCAGTTCAAGGCAAGCGAGAGCTTTCCGGGAAAGCTCAGCGCTTGAGGGAGTAAAGCACGACGGCAGCAGCGATGCGCAAGGCACTCTCCTTGTCGTGACCGAGGCAATCGGCGGCCTTGTGGCCTTCGATCGCACATCCCACGTCATATTTGCTGTAGATGACCACCCATCGGCCATCGACTTGGATTCCCTCCAGCAGCACAGGATAGGTGCGCATTTCTATCTCCGGTCCACTCCCATCGGCCTTTTCCCGGCGGCAGCGCACGGTCCGCAGATCGATTCCTGCCTCGCGTGCCATGCGGAACAATGGTTCCTCTCGGCCATCGGGCAATTGGCTCTCGATGACCACGAGTTTATGGTTCGGGTAAAGCCGGTTACAGAGGTCCCGGAAGGACCGGTCAAACGCCTTCCAGGCTTCCATTCCATTGCACGCAGCATCGACAAAAAGCAGTCCCCCGGAATTGAGATTGGCCTGGAGGGTTTCGATTTCGAGATCGGAGAGTTGCAAAGGCTTGCGTCCATGCAGATACATGAACTTGAAGAGGAACAGTTGTTCGTCCCCTGGCGGGAGCACCACGCTGGTTTGCGCCACATCCAAGCGCGCCTGATCCCGCAGGAACGCCATGAGGTTTTTCAATGCGTCCGGGGCAGGTCGATCGCCGACATCGAGTTGCGCCGCTCGGAAATGACTGCGGGTTACGCCTGTCTCTGCCCCCTTGGCCACCACCTGAGTCCGCGTCAGTTTAGGTTTGGGCAATTCCAGCCCTGTGGCATAAGCGACGATATTGCGGGCTAAGCAAAAGGCCTTTTCGCCGCGCTGGGTGGGCCGGCGGGAATCCTTGGGCATGTATTTGGCCTCTTCCCAATAACCAGCCAATGGTTTGGGAGAAAAAACACAGACCGTGCGGCATCCCCGCTCCAGTACCTCCAGATCGGGAAAATCGAGCGGCGTGATCCCCGGTAGGATCGACCAAATGGCGTGCTCCGGAGGCAGACGACGGAATGTGTTATCGGGAAACAGCTCCTGCATTAGCTCCTTGAAAGAGGCAGCGAATTCTGGATCACCACAGCAGGCTTCAGCCAGAACGAATCCCCCCTCCTCGATGTAAGTTTTGAGTATTTCCTTCTGGGCCGCACTCAGGCTGCCGCGCCCCCCGACGATCCGCCCATGACCGTTAATGTAAAGCAACGGGGATTGGAGTAGCACCCCGACTTCCTCCAGGATTTTGTCCTTGCTGGAACGCCCTCCTGGTGCCAAGTCGTTGTCAAAGCTCAAGCGGCGCGCGTCGTACACTTGCCAACTGAGAGGGACACCGTCAAACAACTCCCGGCTACAAAACTCCACGATGTTTCGCACATCATTGTGCTTGCGATTCCAGTTGACCTGGCCGCTGTCTCCCAGGGACAACTCGATGAGCACACCATTGCGGAATTGGAAATCCCCCCAAGCCCATTTACTGATGAGCACGGGTGTCCGACCCTTGGCCAAAAACAGCAGAGCAAATGAGGTAGAAATGATCGGAGCCGCATCGATGCCACCCTTGCCGACAATCGCTCCGCTGGGTTCCTGGCGTGTGATCAACCACTGGCAGCCTTCCCGATACCAATCATGCCGACCGATGAAACGCTCCCCGGAGAGGCGGCCCAACCGCTCGATGCCATAAACGTTGTAGAAACTGGACTTGGGCGAATCAAAATTGAAGTGGGAAGCCACCCAGTTCAGGCCGCGGGTGAGGGCTTGGTTTTCGCTATAGACGCCGCAGTTAGCGGCTACGCCGGTTTGCGGATCGAGTTGCTGTTCACTCTCATCGAGTCCCATACTGGCGATGTACAAGCCACAGACCCCTGCCACCGTCATGCTCAAGCTGGGTTGCATCCCTCCGATGTTGGCGAGCGTGGCATAACTCCACGAGCCACTCATAGGTCCTTCGACTCGCTGGGTGCGGGTGTAGAAGGCACGGATCTCACGCCAGACGGTCGGATCAATCATGGCACCGGCTTGCTTGGCGGCATAGAGACCCAGCAAGGCATACTGGGTGTTGGAATTATCTGCCATGTTAGAAGGTCCGGCAGGGTAACTCCATCCGCGCAACTGCCCGCCGACCACTCGCCCTCGCTCGTCGATTTGCCAGCCGACTCCTTGGCGGATAAGCCAGTCCGCGTTGCGTTGGATCAAAGGCAGGTCCCGTTTCTGGCGGGCTTCGGCGAAGACCATCGTCTGCAAGCCGACCACGTAGGTTTTGCGGGGGGGCAAGGAACGGAGATAATCCAGGGCTTTGGCGACCGCGGGATCATCCGGGGGAACGCCACTGGTTAGCAGCGCCAAAGTCGCCAAGGCAGTAACTCCACCCTCCATATCTGCGAGCACATTCAGTACCACCCCTTCCCAATTCCCATCCCGCTGCTGGCTCTTGAGATATTTGACGCCCAGTTCGATCGCTTTACGCACCTTATCGACGAGTTCCTCTTCAGCCTTGATGACGGGAGCGCGTGAGCCGGCCGCCTTGGCATTGGGAGGTGTTGGCCGAGGGGGTTGAGCTGGCAGAGGCAAACTCACCGCTATCAGTATCCCTCCGATCACACTTGCCATTCCTCCCCTGCATAGCAGTGAGCTGGTTCCAAGCCGGCGGCTCATGATGTTTCTCTCCATCCTCACCGTTCCCCCTGGCATAGACTTCGTGAGGGAAACAGGTGGTATGTTCAGCGAGCAGTGATGTGCCGGCCCCTCGTCTCCCGATTGAGCAGCACAACATTTGCGCGAGATGCATAAACTGTCCCGCACCCCTGCTCTGTCTCCATTGTACCGGAATTAAGCGATCTGGAGACTCTGAGATAAGGGCCTCTGCCAGGCCTGCTTCAATTCTCGAAGCGACGCCCAGATGCACCACTGGCCATTCTGATCAGCGATGCGAAGGCGAGGTTCGCTAACCGTGATGCCGATTTCGAACCAGGGAAGGTCGCCTAACACAGCCGCCAGAGCATCGCGATGTTCTGGGGCCACCTCCAGGAGGAATCGCGAGGGGGATTCGCTGAAGAGCCGCTCCGCCTTGCTACCCTCTCCGGGGAGCCGCTGCACATCGGCACCCACCTGGCCAGCAAAAGCCATTTCCGCAATGGCTACGGCCAATCCTCCTTCGCTCAGGTCATGGCAAGCCCGTACCCACCCGTGCATGATGGCCTCATGTACGGCAGAGAAGATGCGGGGGGCCTGCTGAGCATCCACCTGAGGGATGCGTCCTCCGACTCGACGGGTGATTTGGGAATAGAGCGAGCCGCCCATCTCAGCTCGACTCTCGCCAACGAGAATGAGATGATGGCCAGGACCTTTCAAATCCATAGTCACGCAGCGGCGTACATCCGGGATGCGTCCCAGGGCAGAAATCAATAGGGTGTGGGGAATGTCCCGGCGAGAGCCGTCAGGACCGCGATAGGTGTTGTGCAGGCTATCCTTGCCGCTGATGAAAGGGGTCATGTAGGCGATGGCTACATCCCGGCAGGCTTCCGCCGCCCGCACCAATGCTCCGAGAACCACAGGGTCCTGGACATTTCCCCAGCAGAAATTGTCAAGTAGGGCGATGCGACGGGGATCAGCACCCACGGCCACCACGTTGCGCACCGCTTCATCAATAGCCAGAGCGGCCATCGCGTAAGGGTCCCATTCACCGTAGAGCGGATTGATACCACATCCCACGGCCACTCCGAGCCAGCTATCCGCTAAAGGTCGCAGCACGGCCGCATCGGACGGCCCGTCATTCTCGGCCCCGACCAGCGGCTTGATGACACTCCCTCCCTGCACCTCGTGGTCATATTGCCGGATCACCCATTCCTTAGAGGCTACGGTGTAATGCCCTAGTAATCGCAGCAACGCTTCCTGTTCACTCAACTCCAGGGGTGGAGTGGAGGCGGAAGCAGGCCCAGCGTAGAGAGCGCCATCGGAGCGCGGTGTTGGTGGAGGCCATGCGGCTTCGCGCACGACGGCAGGCCGGCCTTCATGGAGGAAGTGAATATCCAGGTCGGCCACAACGTGGCCTTCATAGGTTAGTTTCAGTCGGCCGCTAGCCTCGAATTGTCCCAGCACCGCGGCTTCCACATCTTCGGACGCACACAAGGCCTGCAGCTCCGGCCATTTCTCCGGAGGCACAGCTAAGATCATGCGCTCCTGGGATTCGCTGATCCAGATTTCCGTGTAACTCAGCCCCGTATATTTAAGCGGGGCCGCCTCCAACCGAACCGTGGCCCCCAATCCCGCAGCCATCTCACCAATTGCGGAGCTGAATCCTCCTGCTCCACAATCCGTGACTGCGCGAAACAGATTGCGGTCTCGCGCTTGCAGCAGGACATCTAGCAGTTTCTTTTCCGTAATGGCGTTACCGATCTGTACCGCGCCGCCGCTGACCGCCTCAGACTCATGAGTCAGTTCCAGACTGGAGAAGGTCGCACCGTGGATACCATCCCGACCTGTCCGACCGCCGACCACTACAATCCAGTCTCCCGCGGCTACGGATTTGCTGGCTCGATCGACTGGCAGCAAGCCTAAGGTGCCGCAATATACGAGTGGATTCGCTAGATAACGCTCATCAAAAATGATTGCGCCATTGACAGTGGGAATTCCCATACGATTGCCGTAGTCCCGAACGCCGGCCACCACCCCTTGCAAGACGCGGCGGGGATGCAACACACCTTCCGGCAACTGTTCGGGGGGATAATCAGGGGGGGCAAAGCAAAAGACATCCGTGTTGGCGATCGGTTTGGCACCACATCCTGTTCCTAACACATCGCGGATCACCCCGCCCACGCCGGTGTTGGCACCCCCGTAAGGCTCCAGGGCGGACGGATGATTGTGTGTCTCCACCTTGAAGCAGAGATGGTAGCGCGGCTCCCACTGCACCACCCCGGCATTGTCCTCGAAGACGCTCACGCACCAATCCTCCGCTCCCAATCTCCGGCGGATCTCGGTTGTGGCTGCAAAGATCGTTTCGCGGAGCAGGTGACGGTACGTTCGGCTGCTGCCGAGGGTTCCGTCCCGCAATGTGATGGTCCCTTTGAGCGTCTTGTGGGAACAGTGTTCGGACCAAGTTTGGGCAATGGTTTCCAGTTCGCAATCGGTGGGTTCACGACCCAATTGGCGGAAGTGGTCCTGGATGGCTTGCATCTCTTCTAAGGAAAGGGCCAGCATCCCTTCCCGGCTGACGCGAAGCAGGCCTTCCGGGTCTAGGTCCCGCAATGGCACTGAGACTAAGTGAAAGCGGTAATTGGCGCCCAAGCTCAGATGACGGACAGGCAAAGGGCCTTCCAAGACCTGCTCGATGGCCTCGTTGGCTAGTACCTTGCCGATGAGGCGGGTGCGATCCTCTGCGTTGAGTGCACCCCGGAGATAATATCGGCGGAAGGTCCGCACTGCCTCGATGGCCCAGCCGAGCCTCCGGGCTGTTTCCAGCACGGTTTGCGCGACCGGGTCCATCACGCCGGGCTTGTAGGTAATTGTCAATGCATTGCCAGCATCTGTCCCGGCAGGTCCAACGATTCCTTCTTCCACAATGGGATCCACGAGCACTTCCCGGACCAAGCGGGAGAGGGCCTCCGAACTGATATTCCCTTCCAGCCAGTAACCCCGTGCGGTCGATTGGATCAACTCCTCTGCCCGCCGGGCATGGACAAGCAGATCGAACTCTTGGCAGACGCGTTCCCGCTCCGCATCACGTCCGATCGGACGGATTTCCACTTCCCAAAGCATGGCGCACCTGTTGGGCTTGAGCCAGCCATTCGCGGAGACCTCGGCCATCGCCGGTCTCCAGCAAGCGGCGGAACCGAAGTAATTCTCGTTCCCATTCATGAAGCGATTGCTGGACGGCGTCACAGTTGGCTTGCAGGATCGCGGCCCAGAGCTGGGCATCACCTGCCGCTACGCGGGTCGTGTCTCGAAAGCCGGAGGCGGCAAACACCAGCCATTGAGCTGGCGTGGCCAGCACCAAGGAGGCCGCCAGAACATGGGGCAGATGACTGATGGCGGCAGCCATCCGGTCATGTTCCTCCGCCGACATTTCCAGCACCTCAGCGCCTAATGCGGTCCAGAAGGCCCGGGCGCGCGCTAGCCCACGCGGAGTATTTTGCGCCGTAGGAGTGAGAATGACCCGACGCTGGTGGAACAGATCGGCTTGGGCGTGGCGTGCCCCGCTTTTCTCTGACCCGGCCAAAGGATGCCCAGGCACATACTCCACATGCCGCGGCAGCTTGCCTTCCAGAGCAGAGATGATGTTACGTTTGGTGCTGCCGACATCGGTGATCAAGCTCCCTAATGGCATATGTTTGGCAGCTTCACTGATGCAGGGAGCGATCTGATCCACAGGAACGCAGACCACCACCAGGTCGGCCCGGCTGACACCTTGGGCTAGGGAACAGGTCCACTCGTGAATGACACCCTGTTGTTGTGCCAGTTCCAGTTCCTCTTGTTGACGTCCCACACCGATGACGCGCTCCGCCAACTGCCGCTGGCATAACGCCTTCCCCACCGAACCTCCGATCAGCCCCACTCCCACAATTGTGACGGCTCCCCACTTGTCAGGGAGCGATGTTTGCGGCATGATAGTAGCAGTTTCCCCACCGGATAAGTCCAACGGCATAACAGTCCGTATGCTCCGTATTCCTCGACTGATAAGCCACCCTGGTTACCCACCCTCCCGGCGCGAATGGCTCCGCCTAAGCACCGCGGCTCTCTCGCCCCTGTTGCTTCACGCTGGCAAGGGAGTTACCGCACGGCCTGAGCGTTTCACCTCCGCCTCCGCTTCCCTGCCGGGTTTAGGCCGCGCCAAATCTGTGGTCATTATCTTCACCAGCGGGGGACAAAGCCAACTGGACACCTGGGACCCCAAGCCCCAAGCGCCGGAACAAGTCCGCGGTGCCTTCCGCACTATTGCCACAACCGTGCCGGGAATCCGCCTATGCGAACATCTGCCTCGCCTGGCTCGCCTAGCCCATCGCTACCTCATCGTGCGGACTATGTCCCATGATGATCTGGATCATGGCTCGGCCTGCTACCTGGCGCTCACTGGGCAGTTCCACCCGCGCAAATCTTCGAATCCTCCGCCACGACCGGATGATTACCCTGCCCTCGGTGCTGTACTCACACGTTTGCGGCCCCATCCTCAACTGCCCTACACAGCCCTCCATATCAACGGCCCACTGTTGGCGCCGCGGGAACCCGCACCGGGGCAATTCGCCGGCTTTTTGGGACAAGCTTACCAACCCCCTGAGCTAGGCAATCCTCTGGAAGAGAATCGCTTCCTCCCAGTCCTCCGCCTCTCTCCGGACATCACGCCTCAGCGCTTGGCCCAACGCTGCGAATTGCTACGCCGCTTGGACCCTCAGCAAGCCGCCCATCCCCTCACCCAACAGGCTTTGGAACTGCTCCGCAGCCCCCAAGTCGCCACAGCGATGGACTTGCGGCGAGAACCCCTATCCCTCCGAGAACGCTACGGATTGTATCGATCAGGGCAAGCTTGCCTCCTCGCCCGCCGGCTCGTCGAAATCGGCGTCCCGTGGATCACCGTGTTCTTCAACCACAATATCCGCGGGCAAGATGCCCACCCAAACGTTACCGATGAATATGGTTGGGATACCCACAACGATATTTTTGAAGCCTTGCGGGATCACCTTCTGCCCCGTTTCGATCTAAGCGTCTCGACATTTCTCGAAGACTTGCAGCAACGCGGTTTACTGGACACCACTCTGGTGGTCATCATGGGTGAATTTGGACGTGCCCCCCTCGTGGCTAAAGAAAGCCGTTTTGCCGGCTCCACACCCGGACGCAAACACTGGGCCGCTTGTTACTCCGTTGTCCTGGCCGGCGCGGGCATCGCAGCCGGAGGTGCCGACGGTGTCTCGGATCGCCATGCCGCCTACCCCACCACACCCCCCGTTTCCCCTGCCGATTTGGTAGCCACACTCTTCCATGCTCTAGGCATCCCTCCGCACACCCACTACACCGACCCTGTGGGACGAAGTTTCCCCATCACGACGGGACAACCCGTCCTTCGTTGGTTCCGTTGACGTCCTCACGCTCCCCCTATTCCAGGAGGTTGTCATGCGCTACCTGATGTTTGCCACAGCCGGTTGGATTGCCGGATGCTTAGCTACCCTAACTGCGACGCCGCCACTACCTGCGGCCCAAAATGAAGGTTTCACACCCCTGTTTGACGGCAAGTCCTTCGAGGGCTGGTACTTCACCCTGCGGGCCAACAAAGATGGGTCCAAACCGGATCCCAAACTGACTTGGTCCATCGTGGAGGGTTACATCCGCTGCACCGGCAAACCCAACGGCTGCATGGTTACACAAAAGGAATACAGCGACTATGTCCTCAAACTGAAATGGCGCTTCCCTGCCGGGAGCAAAGGAGGCAATAGCGGCGTTCTCCTCCATGTGCAAGACGATGAAATCTGGCCCACCTCTGTGGAAGCCCAGCTCCAGTCCGGACGCGCCGGTGACTTCTGGCTCATTTATCCCCCCAAAGTCAAACTGGAGGTAGATCCTAAACGCCAGGACCCCAAACAGGCACGCCATTACTTCCGGATCGAAGCGGACAAGCCTATCGAAAAACCCTTCGGCGAGTGGAACGAATACGAAATCACCTGCAAAGGCGGCGACATCACTCTGGTCGTCAACGGCATGAAGGTCAATGAAGGCAAGAATGGCAACCTCACCAAAGGCAAAATCGCCTTACAGTCCGAAGGCGCAGAAATCCACTTCAAGGACATCATGATCAAGTCCCTCAAGTGATCGCCGCCCACATCCCATCAAAGTTCAACCTTGCCATCCACCGGGTTCGCTCGGACGGCCTTTCCAAACCGAGGAAAGGCTAAAGCCGCCCGAAGTTGCATGGACTCAACGCACCTTGGTCGAGCGGAGGACCTAGACAAGGCCCTACACAAGGCTGCTTGGCATGTGTGTCTGACGAACAACAAAAGCAACATTCCCACAGAGCGTTGCTACTGACACGGAGGGGGTTGCAATTTCAATTGTGGGAAAATTGCGGTGATAGACGAACTGATGAGTCTGCTCCGGTGGGGTATGATCCCTTGAGCAGTATCAAGTGGGCGGTACAGGATTCGAACCTGTGACTTCCACCGTGTGAAGATGGCACTCTAGCCGCTGAGTTAACCGCCCTCGATCAACTAACACCTTTGCTGCAACCATCGTGAGCAAGGGTTTCCCTCACAATGAGGGGAATGATGTTAGTATTATATCGCAGCCTGTCTGATCGAGTAGGGGGGACCAACGCTCACCTATCCCCCGTCGTGGAGCCAGTGAAAGGCGGCCGGTTCCTCGTCAGCCCTCCTTGATCAAAGGCGCTTCGCCGTGTGGTTGCATGTCTTGGCGACCCCAAGCGGAATCGGCACGCGGCAAGTCCGTCAGTATGAGTATCGTGCGCGAACGAGCCAGATGCGTTCAGTCCGGCAAGCGATAGGGCTTGCGATATTCGTAATGCAAGAATTGGTTAGCCTGGGTGTTATTGGTAAAGCGTTCGGCTGTGGCATCCCATTCAAGGTAGCTGCGGGTGCGATGGGCGATATTTGCGATCAAAGCTGCCGTTGTGACAGCATGTCCCAATTCGATCGGACAACTGGGTTGCTGGCGAGTTTTGACACAATCGAGGAAATTGCGAGCATGATCCGTGTCAAGGATGCGAGCGGTGACTTTGCGCGGTTCAATCTTAGGTTTGGCACCCATCCGATAGTTACGCTCTAAGCTGCGATCCAAAGGTGTGCGAGCGGGAAACTCATTGGGTGTGAGAACTTCCGGCACGACTTCATAACCGCTGGTGCTCAGATAAAGCGTGCCTAAGGTGCCGCGGAACTCGATTTCGCAGGGCCGGGCAGCCGCCGGGGCGCCGTTGGCGTTGTACTGTGAGAATGTCACCAAGATGTCACCGGGATAGTGCCAGAGGACCTCCAGAGTGTCGGGCACCTCGCGGTTGTCATAATTGGCGAATTTGCCCCCCATGGCGACCACAGCCCGTGGTGCTTGCAGGTTCAAGGCCCAGTGGATGGACGCCAGATAATGGACGCCAAAGTTGGTGAGTTGTCCGCCGGAGTAGTCGTAAAACCAGCGGAAGCGGTAAAAGGTACGATTTTTGTTGTAGGGTTTGCGGGGTGCAGGTCCGAGCCAAGCATCCCAGTCAAAGCCAGGGGACGGATCGCTATCCGGCGGCGAGCCGATTCCTTGGGGCCATTCGTTCTGAATGTGGAAAGCGCGGGCGACCGTCACCCGCCCAATTCCTCCGCCGCGAATGAACTCTGCCACCTCCCGACCCAAAGCCGAAGAGAGGCGCTGAATACCGACTTGGACCACCCGGCGGTGCTTGCGGGCCGCTTCGACCATTTTGCGTCCTTCCACGACCGTCAAAGAGAGCGGCTTTTCTACATAGACGTCTTTATTGGCTTGGCAGGCGTGTATAGTTTGCAAAGCATGCCAGTGATCCGGGGTGCAAATGACCACGGCATCAAGCGTTTTGTCATCGAGCATTTGGCGATAATCATGATAGAGAGCCGGCTGAGTACCAATTTTTTTCGCGGCAAATTCCCGGTAAGGCGGGTAGATGTCACAGACGGCGGCGACTTCGCAATCCTTATGAGCCAAAAACGCTGATAGGACCTGATCTCCGCGATTCCCCACTCCAATAAACCCCACCCGCACGCGTTCATTGGCTCCGTAGACCCGGCGGGCACTCAGAGCCGACAAACCCACAGCAGCGGCTGCACTGGTGCGATGAAATTGCCGTCGTGTTAAGTCTGACATGGCCACACCTCCTTTTACTACGTCATCATCATCCGGTGGTTTAGCATACACCGCTTGCATCGTCGGCTGGTACAACTTGCTCCTATCCTACCACCCTGTAAACAAGTTGTCCAAAACCTCAAATCGCCCTCAGTACCAACCTACTCGACTCCACGAGGAATAAGAAACGAGGGACATCCCCCGCTGGCATCTCCGAGCAATGCTCACACTTGCTTCCAAACAGTTCCGACATCACGGAAAGGAAATACAATCGGACTATACTGACAATAATACGACAGCAGAGTATGTGAATTCCGTCCGAAAACCCTATCTCTGTGATTAGGTATATGGGCTGAAAAAATGGGTTATTCCGATGATATAGATCAGGCAGACGATTGAGTGGAGGAGACAGCATGCTGGTGTCGATAACAACTTGATGTAAGGAACAACTAAGCGAAGTAGGAGGCACGATGGTTTATGTCAGCCTCAGGTGCGGTGTGATTGGAAGGCTGACAGCCGTGATGTTAGGGCTTTTACCGGCCTGCACAAGCCTGGAATCGAGCCGCCTTGCCATCCCTACGGAGCTTTCAGCAACGACGAAGACAATTCAGCAGATCCCTGATTCTCAAAGTATCCCCGAAGGAGGGTTGTCCTCGGAGTCCTTGCGTGAGATGCCCCCGCTTGAGGAATGGGTTTTAGCCCAGAACACCAAGCCGGATCCTCCATTGTCCTTACCTTCGCCGCCGGCTGAGGTGGATAATCCCCTGCCGATCACTTTGGGGGCGGCTCTGCGTCTCACGGGAGCGAATGCCCTGGATATTCAGATCGCGGACGAACGGGTGCGGATAGCGTCGGCTCAGTTAGCACGGGCCCAGGTATTGTGGCTACCGAGCATCAATCTGGGGGTAGACTATTTCCGACATGATGGTCAGATTCAAGACGTGATCGGCCACGTTTTCACGACCAGCCGCTCCTCATTGTTACTAGGTGCAGGACCTCAAGCAACGGTATCCCTGACCGACGCCGTGTATGCTCCTTTGGCTGCTCGACAAGTTGAACGTGTGGCACAAGCCGACGCTCAGGCGACGCGCAATGATACCACCTTGGCTGTGGCATTGGCTTATTTTCAGGTGCAGCAAGCGCGCGGAGAGGTCGCCGGTGCCTTGGATACTTGGCGGCGAGCAGAAGAACTGGCCAAACGCACACAAAAACTGGCTCCCGATTTGGCTCCAGAGCTGGAAGTCCATCGGGCCAAGGCGGAAGCCGCTCGACTGCGGCAAGTGGTGGAAAGTGCCTATGAACGCTGGCAGACCGCAAGCGCGGAACTGAGCCGCCTGCTCCGCCTTCCCCCAGGCACCTTGCTGACTCCCATCGAAGACCCCGCCCTGACGATAGACCTGATCGTCCCTCAAACGCCGCTCCAAGAATTGATCGCTCTGAGTTTGTCTCATCGGCCCGAACTTGCGTCTTATCAGGCAGCGGTGCAAGCGGCTCTGGTTCGGCTGCAACAGGAACAACGCCGGCCGTTCTATCCGACGGTAGTCATCCGGGGTGTCGGTTCCTACACAGCAGGGTTGGCAGGCGGATACTTCGGCGGTGGAATCAATGACGACCTCCAGAATTTCAACGCCCGTTTCAGCGTGGATCTGCAAGCCATCTGGGAGCTAGAAGGGTTGGGGCTGGGTAATCGGGCACGCATTCGCGAACGGCAAGCCGAGTATCGCAAGGCACTTCTGGAATTGCAACGGAGTCGGGACATCGTGGCGGCCGATGTCGTCCAAGCCCATGCTCAAATGGAGCGATCCATCCGACGGCTCCAAGCTGCTCAGGAGGGTGTGCGCCAGGCGCAGGCCACTGTGGAAAAAATCTTGCAAGGATTGGGCCAGACCCGCCAAGTGGGCGGACAACAGGTGCTGGTCTTTCGTCCACAAGAAGCGGTAGCGGCAGTGATCGCCATAGAGCAAGCCTATCGCAATCTTTATCAGGCAGTAGCCGACTACAATCGCGCCCAATTCCGTTTATATCGTGCCCTCGGTTATCCTGCCCAAGCGTTAATCCAACCCGAGCACTCCGGTGTGACTTTGCCGGGGACCACGGTGCCGCAATTGCCTATCACAGCGCCCCAGCCCGTATCAGTGTTTCCGCCGCTGACTGCACCTCAAAAGCCTCAATCTCTCGAGCGTGTTCCGAGTGAATCGTCTGGGGACGGCCAATGAGATGCCTCTCGCACTTCCAGTAGCAAAATCCTACCGCTTGGATTGCTCACGTCATAGGATGCTGGAATAATAATCAGCAGCGGTTCTTATCATCCGAGTGGCGAAAGCGATGAATCCCATAACTGCGGCACTGCACCGGCCGATCACCGTTTTGGTCGCAGCAGTGGGTGTTGTATTCGCCGGGGGGCTAGCTTACAGCCGGATGCGGGTGGACATTTTTCCGCCTCTCAATTTGCCGGTGATCTATGTGTGCCAGCCTTATGGCGGAATGGACCCGCAGCAGATGGAGGGCCTCATTGCCAACTACTATGAGTACCACTTCCTGTACATCAACGGGATTCACCATGTGGAATCCCGCAATGTGCAGGGCATGTCGTTGATGAAGCTGTTTTTCCATCCGGGCACGGATATGGCCCAGGCCATGAGTGAGACGGTGGGATACGTCAACCGGGCGCGAGCGTTCATGCCGCCGGGCACAGTCAATCCATTCATCATGCGTTTTGACACGGGCAGCGTTCCGGTAGGCTATCTGGTCCTTTCCAGTGAGACACGCACGATCGATGAGATTCAGGATAAAGCTCTCTTTCGAGTCCGGCCCATGTTCGCGGCCATTGAAGGAGTGAGCGCTCCCCCACCATTTGGCGGGAGTCAGCGGACGATTGTGGTCCGGCTCGATCCCCAGCGGTTGAAAGCCCATGGATTGTCAGCTGACGACGTGGTGCAAAAGCTCAGCGACGGAAACACCATCGCGCCATCGGGTCAGATTCGGGAAGCCATGCGAATGCCTTTGGTACCCAGCAACGCGATGGTAGTGCGGCCGGAGGAGCTAGGAGCTATCGAAATGCGGCCGGGTATCTTCCTGCGCGATGTTGTCCAACAGGACCCGGTGACCCATCGACCCATGATCGACGATGCCAGTGACATTCCCACAGGCTACGCTCTGGTCAACGGCAAACGGGCGGTGTACATACCAGTTACCAAGCGGGCGCAGGCCAGCACTTTGGAAGTCGTGAAGAATGTCCGTGCCAATCTGCCCAAAATGCAGGCCGAATTACCGGACGACATCCACGTCAGTTTCGAGTTGGATCAATCGCCGTTCGTCACCCGCGCGATGCAGAACGTCGCCCTGGAAGGCCTGATGGCGGCTCTCTTGGTCGGCCTCATGGTGTTACTCTTCCTCCGCGACTGGCGGAGCGTGATCGTTGTGGTCCTGAACATTCCGCTGGCTCTAATTGCCGCCTTGGTGGCCTTATGGCTCAGTGGGCAGACGATCAACCTGATGACGCTGGGTGGACTAGCCCTGGCGGTTGGTATCCTGGTCGATGAAGCTACGGTGGCCGTGGAGAATGTTCACGTCCATCGGGCGCGGACGCCATCGTTGGCCTTGGCCGTCTGGCGAGGGGTGGCAGAAACAGCGGTGCCGCGACTTCTGGCCATGCTCTGCATCCTGGCAGTTTTTATTCCTTCTTTGCTGATGCCCGGAGCGGCTGGTGCGCTATTCCTCCCCTTGACCTTGGCCGTTGGATTCGCCATGGTCGCCAGCTACATTCTTTCCAGCACCTTCGTTCCGATTCTGTGTGTGTGGCTTCTGACCCCCCCCACACACACCTCTTCCACCCTGACCATATCAGATCGCCCTACCCGCTGGCGCCGGGCGGTGCTTGCTCCGGCCGCCTTTCTGGTCCGCTGGCGGTATGCGGTTCTTCCGTTCTATCTCCTCGCCACAAGTAGCGCCATGCTCCTCCTTGGACCCCGCTTGGGCATGGATATTTTCCCGCAGGTTGATACAGGAACTTTCCAATTGCGCCTGCGCGCTCCTACCGGAACCCGGATCGAAGAAACCGAAGCCCTCACTCAGGAAGCTCTCCGCTTTATTCAACAGGAGGTGCACAAATTGGGAGGCGAAGTCGCCATTTCCTTGGGATACGTAGGGGTGGTCGGTTCCAGCTATCCGATCAACGCCATTTATCTGTGGATGGGTGGGCCGCATGAATCAGCCATACGCATTCAATTGCGGCCAGGATCAGTCTCTCTTTCCGAATTGCAGTCGCATTTGCGAGAAAAGCTGCCGGGCCACTTGCAGAGCTGGCTAGCCGCCCGCTGGAAACAGCCTCGCTACGTCTTGCCCGATGCCGTTGCAGAGCAGCGCGCGCGGGAAGTGCAAGTCTCGTTCGAGCCTGCCGACATTGTCAACGAGATTATGAGTTTCGGTGCTCCGACGCCGGTCGAGATTCAAATCGCCGGAGCCTCCCTTCCCAGCAACCGTCTTTATGCGGAACATTTGCTGAACCAGCTCCGTTCGCTGACAGCTTTACAGGATTTGCAATTTGTCCAGACGCTGGATTATCCCACAATTCAAGTTCAGTTCGACCGGGAAAAGCTCGCATTCAGCGGAGTAACGACGGCGGAAGCTGCACGAGCTATGGTCCCCTTTACTTCCTCGAGCCGCTTCACGGTGCCAAACTACTGGCGAGATCCCTCCTCCGGCATCGGGTACCAAGTCCAGGTGGAAGTCCCCTATGCCCTGGTGCAGCAGGCTCGCGACCTGGAGCTAATCCCCGTATCGGCAAGTGGTACAAACACAGTCTACCTGCGGGATGTGGCCCAGGTGAGCGAAGGGGTCATGCCTGGCCAGATCGACCGGTACAACATGAAGCGCGTAGTCAGTTTGATGGCCAACATCCAGGGAAGCGACTTGGGTAGAGTCCGCCGGCAACTCACTCAAGCTATCACTGCGGCCAATGCCAGCCTCTGGTCCCCTGTGGACGGTTTCGCACCTCCTGGCCAACGGCTGTGGAAAAATCGGATCAGTCAGGAAGTGAAAGCATCCGCTGAACCTCCCGATCACCCCCCACGTGGCATCAGTGTAGACATCCGCGGGCAAATCACGCCCTTTCAGGAATTGTTCCGGAACCTGACCTTGGGCTTAGCTGTGGCGGTGGTGGTAATTGTTTTGATGCTCGTGGCCTATTATCAGTCGCTGCGTCTAGCGGTTGCGGCTGTCGTACCCATCGCCGCAAGTTTGGTCGGCGTGACAGGAGTTCTGCTCATCACGGGCACGACACTCAATGTGCAGTCGTTCATGGGGGCCATCATGGCTGTCGGAGTGGTTACGGCTAATGCGATCCTGTTGGTGACATTCGCGGAGCGCGCCCGGCAAGCGGGTCAATCCGCTCCTGAAGCCGGCCTGACTGCCCTGCGTGAGCGGATGCGTGCCATTCTGATGACCAGCACCGCCATGATCGCCGGCATGCTGCCCATGGCGTGGGGTTTGGGAGAAGGAGGTGACCAAACTGCACCCTTGGGACGGGCGGTGATTGGGGGATTGGTCGCGGGCACAGCCACGACCCTGCTTGTGCTACCAGCCATCTTCGCCGCTGTGATGGGTCACTCTCCGGCCCGTTCCCCTTCCCTTAGCCCTTTCCATCCGGAGAGCCGGTATTATGACTCCTCTGCCCAGGAGAGTTCCCATGCCGCCTAACCGCTGCTTCATCCCGCTGGTTGCTCTGTTGAACCTGCTTGGGCTGGGTTGCAGCCGCTCGACACCCGCCCCTCCTCCGAACCCCACCACCGTTGCCCCTGACATCACGGTGATAACGCCCCAACAGCGCTCGATCACCTGGACCATCGTTGTGCCTGGAACCACCCAAGCATTTGAGGAAACAGCCCTCTGCGCCCGCATCCCTGCTTATGTACGGTCCATTGCGGAAGACCCGGACAAACGTAACCATCCCTCCTACGACCGAGGTATTGATATCGGAAGTCGGGTCAAAGCCGGGCAGGTTCTCGCCGAGCTGGCTGCCCCCGAACTGGAGGAGGAACAGAAGCAGAAAGCGGCATTAGTCCGGCAAGTGGAAGCGGAAATCTTACAAGCGCAGAAAGCGTTAGCAGTGGCTGAGGCTGCCGTCGCTGCCGCCAAAGCCCAAGTTGTCCAAGCGCGCGCTGCCGCCACCCGTGCCCAAGCTCTCTATGACCGCTGGCACGCCGAAATGGAACGGATCAATCGCTTGGTCGCCAGCGGACTGATCGATACGCAAACGCGGGATGAGACGCTGCATCAATTCCAGGCAGCAGAAGCGACCCGGCAGGAAGCGAACGCCCAGGTCCAGTCCGCTGAGGCAGCAGTGGCGCGTGCCATCGCGGAGCGGGATAAAGCCGCTGCCGATATCGCTGCTGTTCAAGCCCGGCGGGAGGTAGCCCGTGCCGAAGAGCGCCGCCTCGCGGCCCTGTGCAGCTACTGCCGCCTGGTGGCTCCCTACGACGGGGTCATCACCCGGCGCTCGGTGCACCCCGGCGATTTTGTGACCCCAAACCAGCAGCAACCCCTGTTTACCCTGTCTCGCATCGACCCTGTCCGTGTGGTGCTGCAAGTGCCCGAAGCTGACGCCGGTTGGATCCGTGAAGGACAAATGGTCCAAGTAACGCTGCCGGGGGATAGCACTTCCCTGCGCACTGCCCCTGTGATTCGCACAGCTTGGTCGTTGCAAACACCGTCACGCACCCTGCGGGTCGAACTCGATCTGCCCAATGCGGATGGCCAGGTGCGGCCCGGTATGTACGTTTCCGCTCGTATCCCTGTGGAATTGCCCCCCCATTGGTCCGTTCCATCGGCGGCGATTGCAAGGATTCAGGATGAACCGGTCATGTACCTGGCGGAAAACGGCAAAGCAGTACGTGTGGCCGTGCAACTCCATCGGGGCGATGGCCGCTACATTCAGATTCTCCGTTATCGTCGATCCTCTGCCACCGAATGGTCTCCCATCACTGGACAGGAACGCATCGCCATCCCTGCTACCGCTCTCACCGACGGCCAAGCCTTGCCGTAGCCCTGCCGATGTCTCATACCACGCATGGAACATCCCTTTGATTGGACCGAGGGGGAGAAGGAACATGCGTGCTGTGGTGGTAGGCGCTGGCGGTCAGTTAGGACAGGAAGTGTGCCGCCATTGGCCTGGCGAGGTGATCCCGCTCAGTAAAAACCAGTGCGATCTATCGCGTGAGGAATCGGAGATCCTGCAAGCCCTCCAACTCCATCAAGGCGAAATTTGCATCAATTGTGCGGCTTACAACTTCGTGGATCGAGCGGAATGGGAGGTATCCGCGGCTTTCGCTGTCAATGCCTGGGGCGTCCAAAAACTGGCCGCCGCCTGCCAGAAACTCCAGATGCGTTTGGTACATATCAGTACGGATTACGTCTTCGGCTTGGACCATTACACTAGTCCCATCGGCGAGGAGGCTGCTCCTGGACCCGTCAATATCTACGGACTGAGCAAACTAGCGGGGGAATATCTGGCCCGCCAAGTGCTGGGTGAGCAGGTTCTGATCATCCGCACCTGTGGCCTGTACGGCCACCGAGGTTCCGGAGGAAAAGGGCGGCATTTTGTTGAGACGATGTTGCGATTGGCTCAGCAAAAGCAAACCCTCCGGGTCGTAGACGATCAAATCTGCACCCCCAGTTATACTGCGGATGTTGCAGAGGCTCTCATCCGCTTGGTGGAGCGGCGTGCTGGCGGCATTTACCATGTGGTCAACAGCGGCTCCTGCTCTTGGTACGAGTTTGCCCAAGCGATCTTCCGGCTCACGGGTCTTTCCCCCCGCCTCGAGGCGATCCGTAGCGCGGATTACGGAGCCGCGGCGCGCCGCCCCCATTACAGCGTCCTGTCCACGGCGAAAATGCAGCAACTCGGTCTGCCCCCCCTACGCCCTTGGTCAGAGGCACTCGCCGCCTACTTGACAGAGATCGGTTATGCCACTGCGAACCGATAAGCTCGCTCCCACTCTGATCAGCCGAATGCTTAGGGCGGAATCTCCGAGCGAAAAAAATACACCAAGTCCCGGTTTTCCCCTTGACGAAACAGACTCAAAGGCCGAATACTAGATGAGACAGGATCGCAACAAGCTGGATTTCCGGGTGGCCGACCGGGCAGTCAACTTGAATGCGGGAGCCAAATTGATGGTGCTACCCTTGGACATGCTACAAGCCGGGGAATGGGGCGAGGTGGCCGAAATCGCGGGCCAATCCCCCTTGCTGCAACGCTTGGCCGAAATGGGCTTGCGG
The DNA here is from genome assembly GCF_013694095.1 of Thermogemmata fonticola. NCBI lineage: Bacteria > Pseudomonadati > Planctomycetota > Planctomycetia > Gemmatales > Gemmataceae > Thermogemmata > Thermogemmata fonticola. Next base: position 895,507 of record NZ_JACEFB010000001.1, read on the forward strand.
ACGGGTTGCCGGATACGCATGGTCCAACCGGGTACGCCGTGTCTTCTGGACCTCGGTGGGTGCAAGCTGTGCCTACGGGCAGACGATTGTTCCCACATTTACGTACGGGTGGTTTCTCCATGCAACCGTTGAGTGCTTTCCAGCGTGGCGAGTATGCCCGAATCTGCCAAATCAGCGGCCCGCCTGGCGTGGTCCAACGACTTTATGAATTTGGCTTACTCGAAGGTCAAATCGTAGAGATTCTAGGCTTCGCACCCCTGGGAGACCCCATGGAAATCCGCGTCGGTCAGACCCGCCTCAGTATCCGCAAGGCGGAGGCGGCAGGGATATTGGCGGAACTGTGTTCCAACCCGCAGGCCCTCACAAGCTCTTGAGGCTCAGATAAACCAGGAACAGAAAGCCCCAACCTCTACATCCGTCGTAACAAACTCTCTTCCCTCCGCCCTTTGCGACGTCGATCCACTCCCATGACTACCAAAGCACCTACGCTTACCGTTGCACTGGTCGGCAATCCGAATACGGGGAAATCGACCTTATTCAATGCTCTTTCTGGACTGCGCCAGCGTGTCGGTAACTATCCCGGTGTGACTGTCGAACTCAAAAAAGGGACGGTCCGGCACGGCGAACGTGTTTGGGAATTGATCGATCTTCCAGGGACCTACAGCCTGGCACCGCGCAGTCCGGACGAAATGGTGGCCGTGGATTTGCTACTGGGCCGGCATTCCCACGAACCCGCCCCGGACGTGATCATCTCGCTGGTGGATGCTACCAATCTGGAGCGACACCTGTATCTGACGACCCAATTGTTCGATTTGGGCCGGCCTGTTGTGCTCGCTGTGAACATGATCGACATGGCGGCAGCCCAAGGCTTGCAGATTGACTACGCCGCACTGAGCCAGCGTTTGGGTGTCCCCGTAGTGCCAATCCAAGCGAACAAAGGGGTCGGTCTGGACGAATTGCAACGGGCCGTGGAAGCCGCCGCAGAGAAGAACCAACCGCCCCCACCAGTCCCTTTTCCGGAACCTTTCGAGCAGGAAGTGGCTCAATTGCGACCCCTCGTGGGCGAAGCAGTACCCCCGTTCCTCCTTCGGAGAGCTTTGCTAGATGTTGGGGGAAGTGTCGAAAGCGACCTCATCGCCCGGGGCGGGGAGGCCGTCCGGCAACAGTTGCACGCTGCGCGGGAACGCTTGGCAGCAGCTCAGTGTCCTATCCCCGCTATCGAAGCACGCACACGTTACGCTTATATCCGCTCCCTATTGCACGGGGTGGTCGCTGCACCTCCTCAGCGAGTCCGCACTTGGACCGACCGCATCGATCAGATTCTGACCCACCGCCTCTGGGGTACCCTCATTTTCTTAGCTCTTATGTTCCTCATGTTCCAGTCGATCTTCCGCTGGGCTAGACCGGCGATGGACCTGATCGACTCTGGACGTGAGGCCGTCAGTGCCGCTCTGCAAAATGGGATGCCGGAAGGTCCGCTCCGCAGTTTGCTCGTGGATGGGGTAATCAAAGGTGTCGGGGCTGTGCTGATTTTCCTGCCGCAAATTGTAATCCTCTTTGGGTTCATCGCCGTCCTTGAGGATTGCGGCTACATGGCCCGCGCCGCCTTCCTGATGGACCGCTTGATGAGCCGATGCGGCTTGAGTGGTAAGTCATTTATCCCCCTGCTTTCCAGCTTAGCTTGTGCCGTACCAGGGATTCTCGCCACCCGTGTGATCGAGAATACCCGCGATCGTCTGGCCACCATCCTGATCGCCCCCCTGATGAGCTGCTCGGCCCGCCTGCCCGTTTACGTTTTGCTCATCGGAGCCTTCCTGCGGGAAGGTTATCCTTCCTGGCTTCCCGGCGTGGTTCTCTTTGCGATGTACCTGGTCGGTTTCACGGTAGCACCGCTGGTCGCTTGGACCCTCAAACGCACCCTGTTGCGTGGCGACACACCGAGTTTCGTCCTGGAATTGCCGCCATATCGCCGTCCTCACCTCGGCCTGATCTTCCGCCGGATGTACGACGCCGGTCGGGCTTTCGTGGTCCGTGCCGGAACGATTATCCTGGCCGCAATGATTCTGGTCTGGGCACTGCTTTATTTCCCGGACGCCGATGCTCAAGGCCGCTCCTATCCGCAACGGATTGCTGAAGCCGAAGCCGCCGTAGAGGAACTCCAGAAACAAACTTCCCACGAAGCAGCAGGTCCCGACTCCGCCGGCCACCCGCCGCAGGATGCCGTTACTCACCAGATTCTCACGGAACCCAAGCGTCTGATGGCCGAATGGAAACGCCAGAGCTGGCTGGGCCGCATGGGTCTGGCGTTGGAACCGGTCTTCCGCCCCTTGGGTTGGGATTGGAAACTCGGAATGGCCGTCCTGGCAAGCTTTCCCGCGCGCGAAGTGGTGGTCGGCACCTTAGGACTGATCTATGAAGTCGGGGATGTCGATCCGGGAGCAATCGCGGAGGAAGGTAATGAAGAGACGGAACAAACGGCCAGCCTGCTGCATGCCCTCCGGCAGGAATGGGCCAGTGATCCTGTGCGCGGGCGATACCCGATCGCCGTCGCCCTTTCTCTGATGGTCTTCTTCGCTCTCTGCTGTCAGTGTGCATCCACCCTCGCTGTCATCCGGAGAGAGACTCACAGTTGGTTCTGGCCGGCTTTCACCTTCGTATACATGACGATGTTGGCCTACGCTGCTGCGCTGCTCACATTCCAAGTGGGAGCTGTCTTGACCGATTGGTTGACGTGACGCTTTTGACCCCTGTGTCCACCCTGCTCCCCAGAGGGTGATTCGATGGACCTGTCCCTGCCTCCCCTACTCGGCGCGACCCCTCCGGCACTCCTTCCCCTAACGCTCGATGTCCAATGGCTTCTGGTCGATCTACTCGTGGCAGGTGCTGCCCTCTATGTAGCATGGAGCCTGTGGCGTTCCTGGCGGGGAAAAGCCGGCTGCGCCTCCCGCTGCCACTCTTGCTCGGCTACTGTGGAACCGCCAGAGTCTCCGCCATCCTCCACACGTTTTCCCCTGAAGCAGTTGTGACGATACGGCTGGCCCGTAATGGCAGTCCCCCCGTTGGCACAAGATGACAGACACAAGATAACAGCCCCCCGGCTCATGGTTTGGAAAAAGTGAAGAGCGTTTCGGACCACGACTTGGAAGACCCGAAAGGCGGTAAGACAGGACAGCGGGGTCACTTTTCCGGTTGCAAGGACCAGCGCATTTGGCAACGGAGGGTCCAGCACATTCGCTGTTCCTTGCGTTCATACAACAGGTGCACGGAGTCGACGGGTTCCAGTAGCACTGCCAACCGCCGGAAGTGTTCATTCAACTCCTTCTGGTCCATTCCGAAAAGCGGGGCCAGAGAACGCGCCAAATGCTCCGACCGCTGCTGGAGATATGCTTGCACACGGCGGACATCGAAAGTAGCGACGGGCCAAGCTTGCGATGCGGAGGAATTCGCCACGGTTGGGCCTTTTGCAGTTTGCTGTAACCGTTGAGCCAGACGTTGCAAAGCCACGGGCGAACTGGCCAGGATGAGATGATCCTCAATCACGGCAAAGCAGGGGGCCACTCCTGGCGGAAAACCGCGCTCGTTGACTAGCATGCCAGATAGTCCCGCTTCGCCAACCTTTGGTTCCATCCAAGTGATTTGGTCGGCATGGGTGGCATTGTACTGGACGCGCCAAGCGTGGAAGGCAAAGGTGAGGGCCTGACAGAGAGCGCGGGCTGCTCGCTGACGTTGCCCCTTCTCGCCTTGCAAAGAAACCACCGCCGCCAAAATCGGTAAATCATTTTCCACCGCAGGTGGCTCCAGCCACACCGCCCAATGGGGTCCCAAACATTCACGCACAGCGGGGAAATGATCCCGGCCCACAAGCGGCCCGACCGCTTGCTCCAGCCATTGGGAAAGTGGTCGCTGATCCTCGTGGGGCAGGAGCACATCCAAGCGGTCCAGCCAATCGGCCAACCGGCCATAGCCTTGCACGGCGAGCCAAGCATCTGGTGGCAGGAGATGCAGCGAGGCTGGCTGAACGGGTGCAGACCACCACTTTTGCCACGGTTGAGGCAAACGTTGCGGTGTCACTTCCAGCAGGAGGTGCAAATCCACACCCCGATGGAGATGCAGGCCGAGAGCCACCGCCTCAATGCCTGACCATACCTGAGACCAACGCAGCAGGAGGGCTTTCTCTTGGCCTTGGGCTTGTTCCATGCGGCGCGTCCATTGGGCGTCCCAACTCCGCGGCTCCACCGCTACGATGGCTGTCATGTCGTTCCAACCCCAGCGCTGCCAACGCTTCCTCCAGGGCGTGGCAGTTTCAGAAGCATCTAAGCGCCGCAAAGCCGCTTGCAACTCGCTCTCCCAAGGGGAAAAGAGGAACAAGCCGTGGGAAAAGGCGTAATACTCCGCCTCGCCTGGGCCTTTTTTCCGCACGAAGTACGTCCATGGGCCTTGCTGACGTTGTTCGACTGCGGATACTTCTCTGGATTGAATTTGCAACTCGTTGAGTCGCTGGACGAGAGCTTGCAAGCGAGCCGGGCGCCGCGGAGCGATGACCAACAAGCTGCTCTGAGGGCCGGCTGGCTGTTCTCCGGCCGGCGTGTAAGCAAATGCCACGACGCGTCCAAACACATCTTCCAATAATTCCTCCGGTGTGGTTTTTAGCTCTCGCAGAACGAGTTCCACGGTTTGCTCCACCTGGTGGAAAGGTATGGCAGCTTGCAATTCCCGCCCGAATTCGGTCTGAGGAAACACCTTCAGGAACGGGGAGCTGCGAAGCTGCTGCCAGTGCGTGTGGAGGTCCTGGACATAGAGAACCAGCGCTGCCTGAGGCGGAAGGCAGCGCAAGACCTTCTCGCGCGAAGCTGCCAGAGCTGGCGGTTCCTCCAGAGCCAGGGCTGATGGCGAAAAACCGATCAGGAGCACCAACGCCGCGGCTCTGACAAACAATCCCTTCCGCTTCACCGGAGCACTCCTCCATTCCACCCTCTCTTGGAGAGGGCATCTATCTCAGCATGCCACAGCGGGGCGAAGCGATTTCGGGGTTGCACCGCTTGTGCGGTCCCTCGCTGAGGATTATGGTTCCATGGCAAAATGTGGGGAAGGAGTGTGGTTGCGCGGGAATCCCTCCCCCAGCCATTCCCCTTCAGGATTTCGGGGAAGGTGGTTGCCAAGCAGCCAAGTCCCGGAGGAAGCAATCGACGGCTTTTTGGGTGGTATCCTTGACCGGTTCCAAGCCGGTGCGCACGGAAGTTAGCAACAAGCCTCCCCACGGCGGCGGTTCGGAAGGCGGGGTGGCCGGGAGGGGATCAGGCCAGCGGGGCCAGGTTGGTTCTGCCCAATCCGTGATGCTCTCCAGGACTGTGCCAGCCGCCTGGGACAAAGTCTCATGGACACGCAAGGTCGGCTTGGCAGGTTCAACGTGGGTATTTTCCTCCGACGCTGATACCGAAGTCTTAGCCCAAGGTGAGGGCGAGGAATGTGTGGAATTGTTCAACTGCATCCTCATCCCGATGCTCAGGAGTACGGCGGCGGCCAGAGCGGCGGCGGTAGCGGCCAGCCAGCGGCGGAATCGGCGGCGGTAGTGGGGGACTGCGCGTGCCCTGAGAACAATCTGCGCGGCAGCAGGTGAATCGGTTTGGGAGACAAAGTCTGTCAGAGGATGGTGCAGCGCCGTCAGAAGTAAACGGCCCGCCAGCCAACGTTCCCGGCAATGGGAGCAGCATTGTCGATGCGGCAGGCTGAGCACTTCGGCTCTTTCCCAAGGGAATTCACCATCCAGGCACTCTTGCAATAGAGCGATCACGGCTTCACAGGGACCGCTTTCCGGCAGAGGCTCTCGGTCTTCCCATTGGCTGATCATGCCAAACCCTCCGGCGGAAGAGGCGGACCCGCCCCCTCCACCCAGCCCCCAGCCCGTAACTGATCCAGGATTTCCAAGCGGGCGCGATGTAGCCAGGTTTTGATCGTACCGACAGGGCGGGCCAAAGCCGCGGCGATCTCCTCGTATGAACACCGCTGCTCATGAAACAAGACGAACACTGTGCGATGCTCGGGACGCAGTCGTTCCAAAGCCTGCAGGATGGCCGCCCGCAACTCGGCGGTCTGATCCTGTTTCCGCGGGTCAGCCCGGTCCGCCAAATACTCCACGGGATGGGGCCGAAGCGAGCGGCGCCTGAGCCATGTGCGGCAACGGTTGATCGCAATGCCGATGATCCAAGGCTGCAGGGGCCGCTGCTGATCCCAGCTCCGCAGACTGCGGAAGACCCGGACAAAAACCTCTTGGGTCACATCCTCTGCGTCATGCCGACAACGCAACAGGCGGCAACAGAGACGGTACACGAGCGTGTGGTACCGCTCTATTAGCTCGCGATAAGCCGCCGTATCACCGTGGAGACAGCGACGAACCAAGCCGCCTTCGTTACTCACGTCGGCCTCATCTACTGCACTATACCCTGCTTCTCACCCCGGAGTTTCACCCAATGATTCGCTGCACGGGGAAGAAAAAGCTCTGCTACTGGAGGCATTCGCCTGCCGCACCAACTTCTTTGGGTCTCTGCTTACATAGTACATTTTCTCACTCCTGCTTCTACTGATTTTGGCGAGTTGGTCCGGGGTATCCGGTTCTGCTTCTGCCTCCATTGCCCGCAGCAACAACTTGCGAAGCCGTTGCTGAGGCTATAACATCCAAAAAGGGAGGTCACGCCGGTGTTGTGGGGCGTGTGACCGGATTGACCGATTCCGTGGGATTCGCCACCATGCCCAAGCTTGTCCTGCTCAAAGCACCGGATGGTCCCGCACCGCACCGCCACATCCTATTGACTGGTGAGCCGCAAACGATCGGCCGTGATGCCGACCGTTGCCAAATCGTTATTCCCCATGCTTCTGTCAGCCGGGAACACGCCCGGATTACCCAAGAGAACGGCGTCTTTTACATCGAAGACCTGAAAAGCCGCAATCACACTTTCGTCAATAGTCGGCAGATCACGGAGCGCACTCCTCTCCAGCCGGATGACCGCATCCGCATCTGCGATTACCTTTTCGTCTTCCAAGCGGACACACAAGATCGTCCCAGTCCTTTGCCGGACTACATGCGTAAGGTCAAAGGTACCGAGGCTGGGGAAGAGGCGGTCCAGGAAATCAGCACGATAGAAGCCAGCGGCAACCAGGACAGCGTCCGCGACTTCCTGCAAGTGGCCCCCTCCGAACGCCTGCGCGCCTTGCTCGACATCAGCCGTTCCCTTTCCCTGACCCTGGAACTGGAACCGTTGCTGACACAGATCGCTGATGTTCTCTTCCAGGTCTTCCGCCAGGCCGACCGCTGCTTCATTCTGCTCAAGGAAGACAATCACCTGATTCCCAAGGTCGTCAAATCCCGGCGGCCCACAGATGAGACTCCTCGTTACAGCCGTACGGTTGTCCGCAGGGCCTTCGAAACGGGACAATCTTTTCTTACGGAGGACGCCTCCTTAGACACCTCGCTGGGCAGCGCGGCCAGTATCGCGGAACTCCGCATCCGTTCCGCTATGTGCGTCCCCATGATTGGAATGGATGGCCAACCCCTCGGTGCCATTCAGGTAGACACGTTGGATCGCGGGCGCAAGTTCACCCAGGATGATCTGCACCTGCTCACCATCGTCGGCAATTTAGCGGGTGTCGCGGTGCAAAAAGCCCATCTCTATGAACAGAATCTCCAACGCCAGCGAGAAGAGAGGGAAATTGAGCTGGCGCGAAAAGTGCAATTGGGCCTGCTGCCCCATAAGCCGCCGAGCATTCCGGGATATGACTTCTACTCCTACTACAGCCCGGCCCGGATGATTGGCGGGGATTACTATGACTTCATCCCGTTGTCCGACGGCCGGTGGGCCATTGTCCTCGGTGATGTGGCTGGTAAAGGTGTGCCAGCGGCTCTCCTGGTTGCCAAACTCTCATCGGAAGTTCGCTACCACCTGTTGACGCATACCGACGTCGCCCAAGCTGTCGCGAAACTCAACAATCACCTCATTCAGGCTGGTTTGCAGGATCGGTTCATTACTATGGTGGTCATCGTTCTAGACCCCAATACGCACCAGTTGACGCTGGTGAATGCCGGTCATCTCAGTCCCAAGTGGTCGCAAGCCTCTCGGCGGGACTTATGCGACTTGGGCCAGCCGGAAAACCAGGGTTTACCCCTCGGAGTACTTCCGGATTTCCTCTACGTCGCTGAGACCTATCACCTCGACGCAGGGGATACAATCACCCTCTTCACGGACGGAGTCACCGATGCTTTGGACCGAGAGGGAGAGTTTTTCGGAATGGGGCGTGTTGATTATGTTCTCCGCCCGGATGTGGACGATGGCCCGCAAACCTTCACCGCCCAATTCCGCGGCCGCCAACTGGTGGATGCCGTCCAAACCCACTCTGCCGGCCGGCCCCAGAATGATGACATTGCCATCGTTTGCTTCGGGCGCCTGCCGGACCACTATGAACCTCCGAGTGCCAGCTATATTTGAACTGCCTGAACTCAGCGAAGCGGATAGCATTCCCCGGAAAATCCGTTTCAGGAGGTGTGGAGCTTATGAGTACGGTGACCTTACCGGAAACCGATGTGGACACCCAGCAACAAACACGACGCCAGCCGCCGTACCATGTTATCTTGCTCAATGACGATGACCATACCTACGAATACGTCATCATCATGTTGAAGGACCTGTTCGGCTACCCCCTGGAAAAGGGGTACCAATTGGCCAAAGAAGTGGACACCCGGGGGCGAGCCATCGTCTGTACAACCACTCTAGAACGAGCGGAATTGAAACGAGATCAAATTCACGCCTACGGTCCCGATCCACGCATTCCTCGCTGCAAAAGTTCCATGCGGGCTATCATCGAACCGGCAGAGTAAGACCATACGCCATTCGCATGGAATGAAGTCCCTCTCTGCTCGTCTCCCTCTGTCGCAATCAGAACCAAGAGCGTTTTCGTGCCTTTCTCCTTCAGTCTCTGCCCCGGAAATCTCAACTTCTTCTCCGCTGGGAGGTCGATATGATGTGTCCTAGCTAGTCTTTATAACAGCGGCAGCATTCCGTAGGGAGGGAGATACTCATGTCAATGGTGTATCCTTGGCGCGGGTGGCTGCTAGCCCTGGGGTGTTTCTGGGGCTTACTCGCAAGCGGACAGGAGGATCGCCTCCTCCCTGCGTCAGTCACAAGCATGCAAAAAGGGAAGCAAGGCATCCCACGAGTTTATAAGGCACGCGTGGAGCCGCATTGGTTTGCCAATGAGAGCAAGTTCTGGTATCGCAACGATCTACCCCAGGGTAAAAGGGAATACTGGCTGGTGGATGCCCAGCGGGGGGAGAAACAGCCAGCCTTCGACCACGGGCGCCTGGCGGCAGCTCTGAGTCGCGCCGCCCGGCAAACCGTGACAGCCGATCGCTTGCCCATCGATACCCTGGAATTCAGCGAGGACTTGGGCACGCTCCGTTTCACCGCTTTGGGCCGCCGCTGGTCCTGCGATCTGAAAGATTACCGCTGCCAAGATCTGGGTCCAGCACGCCGCTCCCCTGCCCCGGAAAGTCCCACTCCTGCGAGTCCCTTACCGGAAAGTCCTATTATTTTGCAACAGCCAGCTTCAGACGATCCCTTGCTGGATCCAGCGGATCCTGACAATCCGTTCTTCGATCCACTCGCCGTCAGTGTGCGTTCGGTCCCAGAGGTCTTGTCCTCACTCCAGCAACCTCCGCGACTCGACGAGCGGCCCGTGCGTTCCCCGAACGGCCAGTGGACAGCCGCCATCCGTAATGCCAACATCATCCTGCGAGATGCGCAGGGGAAGGAAATAGTCCTTACCCGTGACGGCAAGGAAGGCAATTCCTACGGCCTCTTGCAGTGGTCGCCCGACAGCCGCCGTCTGGTAGCCTTTCGCATCGAACCGGGCGACCGCAAGGAAGTTTACCTCATCGAATCCTCGCCTCCTGGAGGAGGACGGGCCCGGCTGCACACCCGCCCCTACATGCTTCCTGGCGATAAATACCCGCGTTACGAACTGCACCTGTTCGATGTGGACCAACTCCGCGAGATTCCGGTCCGCGCCGACCCCATCGATTTCGGCTTCCCCCGCCTCCGCTGGGGCCGTGACGGCCAGCGCTTCACTTACCAACAGGTAGACCGGGGACACCAGCGGTTCCGACTGGTCGAAGTCGACGTCCGTCAAGGCGCTGTCCGCCACCTCATCGACGAGCGCAGCCAAACTTTCCTTTGGACAGCCCACACCGAAAGCATGGGGGTCCCGCTCATCACCTGGTTGAACAAAACCAATGAGTTGATTTACGCCTCCGAAAAAAGCGGCTGGCGGCATCTATATCTCATCGACGCCGACACAGGCCAGGAAAAGAACGCCATCACTCACGGCGAATACGTCGTCCGCGGAATCGACTTCATCGACGAAGAGCGCCGGGAAATCTACTTCCGCGCGAGCGGACGCCGCCAGGACCAAGACCCCTACTTCATCCACTACTACCGCGTCAAGTTCGATGGCAGTGCTTTGACACCTCTGACTGATGGCAACGGTACGCACACGGTACAATTCTCTCCCTCTCGCCGCTATCTGATCGACACTTACAGCCGAGTGGATCACCCCCCCATCACTGAGCTACGCCGTGGCAGCGATGGCACCCTGGTGTGCCGGTTGGAGGAGGCGGACATCTCAGAATTGCAAGCGAACGGCTGGCAACCTCTAGAACCGTTTGCTGCCAAGGGACGCGACGGGCGGACCGACATCTGGGGCGTCATCGCTCGTCCCCGCAACTTCGACCCCCGCAAAAAGTATCCGGTGATCGAATCCATCTATGCCGGACCGCAGGGGGCGTTCGTACCCAAAGCCTTCAGCCCCGTTTCCCGCTACCGCTTCCTGACCGAACTCGGCTATGTTGTGGTTCAGATCGACGGTATGGGTACTGCCTTCCGCTCCAAGGCGTTCCACGATGTGTGCTGGAAGAACCTCAAGGATGCCGGCTTCCCCGATCGTATCCTCTGGCACAAGGCCGTGGCCGCTCGATACCCCTGGTACGACATCTCCCGCGGTGTCGGCATCTATGGCACTTCCGCTGGCGGACAGAATGCCCTCGCCGCTCTGCTCTTTCATGGCGACTTTTACACCGCTGCCGTCGCTGCCTGCGGCTGCCATGATAACCGCCTGGACAAGGCCAGTTGGAACGAACAATGGATGGGGTATCCCGTCGGCCCGCACTATGCCGCTTGCTCTAATGTGGACAATGCTCACCGGCTCCAGGGCAAGCTCCTGTTGATCGTTGGCGAGATGGATACCAATGTTCCCCCGGAGAACACCTATCGAGTCGTAGACGCCCTGATCAAAGCCAACAAGGATTTCGAGTTGCTAGTCATTCCCGGCATGGGGCATTCGGATGGCGGCCCCTACGGCCGGCGCCGTTTGCAACAATTCTTCCTCCGCCATCTACCCCCGCCTCCGTGAGTACCGGCTTTTTAGCTCAGCCGACGCACCTGCAAGATTCGGAGCACAAATCGCTTCCAAATCTGCTGGAGATTCCGGCCTAGCGCAACTCACCCTGCCGAGGAAAGAGATAAGGTAGGCTTTCCAGATGCCTCTCAGAAGGTTAGATTGGGGGCAAAGGAACCAACAGTTACAGGGCGGACATTTTTTCAGCAAACTGGGTGCGTCATGAGTTGGTGGGGATTGCTTCTGGCCCAAGTGGGACGGCCCGATAAGGACCCGCTCCGTCAACCGGAGGTGATCTGGGGGACAGTGGCTTTGGCCGTGGCCCTCTTTGCCGGGGCTTTCATCATCTGGCTCGTGGACCGCTGGCGTAAACGCCTGGGACAACAACAGGCCGCCTTTGACGAACTGACGGAGTATCGCCAGATGCTGGAAAACGGCGAGATTACCGAAGAGGAATATCAGCGCTTGCGGGCCAAAGTGTCCCGGCGCATCCATTCCGGGCTTCAATCCTTACCGAATGCGGGTGTTTCCTCCCCAACGGCAGCGCCATCCTCCACGCCGCCCCAACGGCCCACTGACGACCCAAATTCCGCCGCCCCTCCCTGACAGTCCCTTTGCTCAACGGCACCAAAGGGACAATCGTCATGAAATGAAGGCCTTTGGAACGGCAGGAACCTTTTTTCCAGAAAATCTCCCCAAAGACAGGTCGAAAACGGTAAGATGTGGCAGAGGGAGGATCGAGGTCTCTGTGACGCGCCCTAGAGATCTTACGGCTGGACCGAGCATCGACCCCAAACCCGAGTGACGATAGGAGTTCTATGCCTTCGGATCGCAGTTCCGATACCGGCGGACGGCGCCCTCCCAGTACCACGGGGCGTAACCGTAACGCCTTCTGTTCCTTCTGCCGCCGCTCCCACCGCGACGTGGGACCGCTTGTGGAAGGACCAGGGGAAGTGTACATCTGCGGCGAATGCATCGAATTGTGCCAATCGATTCTCGACCAGGAGCGTAAGCGCCGTGGGGGAAACCGCGGGCCGATTCACCAAATTCCCTCGCCGCGCGCCATCAAAGAGAAATTGGATGCCTACGTCATCGGCCAGCAGCGGGCCAAAAAAGTCCTGGCGGTTGCCGTCCACAACCATTACAAGCGGCTTAGTCTCGGCACGGATGTCCGGGATGTGGAAATTGAAAAGAGCAATATCCTGCTCATCGGTCCGACCGGCAGCGGCAAAACTCTCTTGGCACGCACTTTGGCCCGCATCCTCGATGTTCCCTTTGCCATCGGCGATGCCACCACCTTGACCGAAGCCGGCTATGTCGGGGAGGATGTCGAAAATCTCCTTCTCAAACTCCTGCACGCTGCGGACTTCGATATCGAAGCGGCCCAGCGAGGCATAGTTTACATCGACGAAATCGACAAGATCGCCAAAACCAGCCACAATGTCTCCATCACTCGCGACGTCTCCGGAGAAGGCGTCCAACAAGCCTTGCTGAAAATGCTGGAAGGCACCATCTCCAATGTCCCGCCTCAAGGCGGACGTAAACATCCGGAGCAGCAATACATCCAGGTGGATACCACCAACATTCTCTTCATCTGCGGGGGTACATTCGTTGGGATCGAGGAGATTATCAGCCGCCGACTCGGTCGCAAGACCATCGGCTTCGGAGCTGTCGGCGATCTGCATCAGGAACGCACTTTGGGCGAACTGCTCAACCAAGTCACGGCGGATGACCTGATCGAATACGGCATGATTCCGGAGTTTGTCGGGCGGCTGCCGGTCATCGCTCCGCTTGACCCCCTTGACGAAGAGGCGATGGTCCGCATCCTGACCGAGCCGAAAAACGCCCTGGTTCGCCAGTATCAGAAACTCTTCGAGATGGAAGGAGCGGAAGTGGAATTTGAACCGGCGGCCCTGCGTGAGATCGCCCGCTTGGCCAAGGCACGAGATACCGGCGCCCGAGGACTGCGCGCCATCGTCGAGGAGATCATGCTGGACTTGATGTTCGAACTGCCCGACATGGAAACCAAAGGCAAGCACATCATCACGGTCGATGTCGTTCGCGGCTTGCAAAAGCCTCAATGCTTACACACCAACCGCAAAAGCGCTTGATTTGGATTCTCTTGCAATTCCCCTCGCCAGTGAGGCGCACTGGTCGACCCCACGGGACGACCTCGCGGAACTACCGGCCTCTCCACAATTGAGTCGCTCGACTTTCTAGATCAGATCACACCTCTAGCCCGATAGTGCCTCGACAGGTCGCTCGGTCACTTGAGCTTTTCCAGCAGAAAGTACATGCCCTCCTTGCCACTGAAATCCACGGGCCGCTTGTCGCTCATAGCATAGGCCAGCTTGACCTGTTTGCCGTCGAAGGCCACGATGCCGACCGCCTTGCTGCCCTTGGTCCCTTCCGGCCCTTGAACGATGATCATGTCGATGCCGATCGGCTCCATGCTCGTGTCGAGTTGGTATTGGATGACAAATGCCGCTCCCTTGCCCTTGATAGTGATAGACTTGGCGTCGATGTGATATTCCGCCTTTCGGGCAGCCTCATCGAGAGGTTTGCCTTGGATTTTACCCTCCAAAAGGCGATAATTCCCTTCCCAACGCAACACTCCCCCCTGAGCCAATAGTGCCGGCGCGGAGAACACCGCGGCCATGTGCAACAGGCCCGCGACCAGCAACACCCCAGCACCCATACGCATGAGTGGTATGTACAAGGCCATATGTTCACCCCTGGAAAAGACCTTCCCAACTACCCACTAACACAGTTGACTTTATAAGAGCGTATCCTGGCCGGACACCAAACTCTTGTTTTCCCGCAAAAACAAGGCTGCTGCGCCAGGAAACGAAGATCGTAACCAACCCTCAGCGAGCGTTTCGGTTACTACCATGGCTTTCACGGGGAATACCCCCTTCAGATTAAACGGCGGGACAGTTGAGCGAACGCGCGGTCCAGGAAGGCGAAAAGATCAGGAAGGAAACTTTCCGGAGATCGCTGCTGGTCGAGGAGAGCCTGATGAGGAACGCCATGAGCGAGCAGTTTTTCTTGGAGCCGGTCATTACCGCGGTGCCAATAACTGTCGGGTGAACAAGCCAGGAAGAGGAATTCAGGCCAAGCGGTGCTTTTTAGGTGCATCAAGGCGGAGTCCCGGCGGGCTGCCTCCCGGCTGGGGTAGATGTCATCCAAAGGAGTGCCCCATCCCCAGGCATCTTGTAAGTCCATCGCTCCGTCAATGCTAGCCGCCACGGGGAAGACAGCGGGATGCCGGAGTGCCAACCGAATCGCTCCCTGCCCCCCCATGCCGAATCCCACGACGGCCAGCCGTTGGGGAGTGACCTGCCATCTCTCTTGCATCCAGGGAAGGACAGTGTTGAGGAGATGCTCTTCCGGGCTGATCGTGGGGTCGAAGAGCGGGATGGGATGCTGGAGCCACCAAGAACATCCTGAGGCGGGAGCCAGGCAACGCCAGCGACGCCGGGCCAGCATCTCCGTCCAGCCAGAGATCGCATCCGGAGGAGTGGCGCGGGCATCGTGGAGAAACAAAATGGCGGGAGATGCAGAGAAGAAAGATGGTTCGGCGCAGAGTGCGGGCTTGCCTCCGATCACCACCTCGTGCCATTGCATAAGGCCACATCCCACCTCGCCGCATTCCCCTTAGGACAGGCTAATCTTTTTTCCTGCCGCTACTGGATTGGCCTTCTCGTGCTTTCTTCAACTTCTCGCTGACCTTCCGCCGCCGCTCTCCATCTCGCTTGCTGATATCCTCGGTTTTCAGCCCTTTTTCCCACGCTGCGATGGCCTCCTGAACCATTCCTAGGGCCATGTAACAATCCCCGAGGTGATCCCAGATTTCCAGGTGCTGCCCTTCCTCTTCGTCCTCGACTGCCTTCTTTAGATATTCCAAAGCTTCCTTGTACTTCTTCTTTTTGAAGAGGACCCAACCCATGCTGTCGAGGTAGGCGGCGTTCTCGCGGACTTCGTCGATCTCTCCCTTGGCCTTGAGCTTCTCTTTCTCCTTGCGATCAAGTTCCAGAGCTTCGCGGATGAGTTTTTCGGCCTCGTCTAAATTTCGGTCGTGATCCGCCCAGATATAGCCGAGATCATTTTTGTAGGTGGCATTGTCGGGGTTCTTTTTGACGAGGATTTGCAACTGCTTGGTCGCCGAGTCCACATCTCCCGCATCGAGATACAAGGCGCTGAGGATGTAGCGGGTCCGATCCTTTTCCCGATCCTTGATTTCAGCTTTGAGGTCTTCGTCCGTATCAAGCTTGTCGAGGACCTGCTCGAAGGTCTTGATGGCATCCTTGTATTTCTCCGCCTCGCGTTCCACCCAACCCTTGAGGCGGAGGAAATACCAGGAATTGTTGGTCAGTTCCAACAGGCCGCGGGTGATCCGCATGGCTTCGTCGAAATCCCCCTTTTTGGCTTTGGCCTGAACCAGCCGCTCGATGATGAACGGTTTGACGCGCTCCAGTTCTTCCGGTCCTTTCAAATCCAGGAATCGTTCGCAGGTATCGATGACCTGATCGTAGCGTTTCATGTCGAAGTAGAGGATGATGAGATTTTCATAGGCGTCGATGATGCTTTCCGCACTTTTCTTGACCTTTTGAGCAAGTTCGAGCTGGCGTTCGTAGAGCCGTTCGGCGGCGTCATGGTTCTTGAGAGAGTGGGCTGTCCGACCCAAGATGGCAATGGCGTTATAGTTCAGTTTCCGACCGTTTTCGGAGTCGAGGATTTTCACGGCCAACTCAACCAGGGCTTTGGCCTTCGCTTTGTCCTGGCGGAGTTGACGTAATTTGACCTTTTGCAGCTCGTCGGTGGTGGCTTGATTGAGCTTGAGTAGCTCCGCCAAGAGGGCTTTGTCCCCGCTGTCCTGCGCCGCCGTGATCCGGCTGGCACGCGCCGGTGCAGCCATGATCAAAACCCCGGCTATCGCCGTAACGGTCCAAAACATTTTGAAGAATGGATTTCGCGCAAACATAAGTACCGACCCCCTCATGTCGCTGACGTTTCCTGGAATAGCTCTGATGCGATTGTAGCCGAGCAGCTTTCTTTCCGCCATGCCCCTTTGTATCAATCTTGCCCCACCTCCTCCCCTTCACCCTTGAGAGGGGGACAAAGCGAATCACCGTGTCTATGCCAACCAGAGGTCAACCCCGAAAGGTTCCGCTAACATCCGGCGCGGGTGGAGGGCCAACGTATGGCAAGTCAGGTTCCGGGAGGCGGCAACGTGGCCGTTTCTGAGAGTGGGAAACCAATGGTCACACGCATTCCCATCATCGGCATCGGTCCGGACGGCCTGGCGGGCATTTCCCCCCGGAGCCGAGAACTGCTGCAACAAGCGGAGGTGGTTTTCGGTTCCGAGGGGGCATTGCGTCTGTTGCCAGAGCTGGAGGCGGAACGGGTAGTCATTGGCAGCGATCTGCCGGGAGTAGTCGAGAGGATGCGCAGCTTCTTGGGCCGCCGAAACATGGCCATCGTGGCCCACGGCGATCCGCTTTTCTATGGCACCGCTCGCTATTTTTGCGAGAAACTCGGCCCAGACACTTTTGAGGTGATCCCGCATGTTTCCTCCATGCAACTGGCTTTCGCCCGCATCAAGCAATCCTGGGAGGAAGCTTATCTGACCGACGTATCGACCCGCCCCTTGGAGGAGATCATCGACAAGATTCGCACGGCAGAGACAGTGGGTCTGTTCACCAGCGAGGAGATTTCTCCCAGCCGCATTGCTCGGGAATTGCTAGCTCGCGGTATCGACTATTTCACCGTTTGGGTCTGCGAAAATCTCGGCGGCAAGGATGAACGGATCACGCATGGCGAGCTGGCGGAAATTCGCGATCTCTCTTTCCATCCACTCAACATCATGATTCTCAAGCGACACCCTGGCCGGCCTGACAAGCCGCGCAAGGGAGTCCGCCTCCGTCGTTTCGGCAATCCGGATGACGTGTTTGCCCAAACTCTTCCCAAGAGTGGTCTGATCACTCAAGCGGAAGTGCGCGCCGTGGCTTTGTCTCAACTCGACTTGCATTCCGGGGATGTGTTCTGGGATGTGGGGGCAGGCAGCGGCAGTGTGGCCATCGAGGCCGCCGGGCTAGTCTTTCCTGGTCCTAGTTACGCCATCGAGCAGGATGCCGCAGATTACCACTTGATCGTCGCCAATGCAGAGACGTTCGGCGTGACGAATGTCCGTCCCGTTTTCGGCACAGCTCCTGAGGTGTTTGCCAAGCTGCCGCCGCCCGATGCCATCTTCGTCGGAGGTAATGGAGGGGAAGTCGCTCGCTTGCTGGAAGCTTGCTATGCCGCCCTACGACCCGGAGGCCGACTCGTTACCAACGTAGGCACCCTGGAAATGATTTCGGCAACCTATCAGGTCCTCAAGCGCCTCGGCGGACGGGTCGAAGTGGTCTTGATGAATCTGGCCCGCGGTGTGGAACAATTGGAGTCCTTGCGCTTCGAGGCTGTCAATCCGACTGTCCTGCTCCGCATCGAGAAAACCTGAACCCTTGTTGGTAGCGAGAAAACCCGACTCGCCGCCTGGTATCCCAACCGGATGCTCCGGGTATTTCCCACTGCCGTCGTCCCCCCTGAACACTTTCTGCTTGGAGAAATGTGAAAACGAGAGATAATGAGATGGCCACCTTCCCCGCCTGCCGGGCATCGTGGAACCACTCCCCCTGCTGCAAGGGACAGGGAGGAAACCCGTCGAGCCGAAGCGGCCAACACAGTGGCACGACGAATGGACCTTTTTTAGGGTGAAGGAGCCATCCCCATAAGTTTCCTCCACGAATCGTCCAGCCCTGGAGTCGAACGATGTCCAAGTCTCGCCGCCCGCCCTTGCTCAAACTCGCCGAGATTCAACCGGGACAGTTTGCCGACTGTTTTGCCCAACTTGTGGAGAAGCGGCGCGGTCTGACCCAAAGCGGCAAGCCGTATTACCAACTCCGCTTTCGTGATGCCCGCCGGACAGTTGTCGTCATGATCTGGCAAGACAGTGAGCTGTTCGAGGCTTGTCAGTTGCAATGGCAGGTGGGGCAGTTTTTCAAGCTCCGCGGTACGTTCGTAGAACATGAGCGTTACGGGCCACAACTCGAAGTGGAAGCCATCCGCCCCGTGGAGGAACGGGACCGGGAGGACGGTTTCCAGGAACGGGATTTCATTCAGACTTCCCGGCACGATCCCGAGCAGATGTACCAGCAACTCGTGCAGTGGGTGGAACAGGAAATCCAGACAGCCCCCCTGCGGGTATTGGTTTTGCGGTTATTGCACAAATATGAAGCGGAGTTGAAGCCGCTGCCGGCCTCGGACCGCCGATATTATCCCTTCGCGGGCGGCTGGCTCGAACATACCCTGACCGTAGCCCGGCATAGCGTTTGGCTCGCGGATCGCTACATCCAGCTTTATCCCGAATTGCAACCGCCGATCAATCGGGACCTCATCGCCGCTGCGGCTGTGCTTCATGACATCGGCCGGGTCCGTGAACTGGACCTGAGCGGAGGCTTGCCTCCACGCGTAAGCATCGCCGGCGAATTATTCGGACACCTGATACTGGCCCATGACATGATTCGTTCCGCTGCGGCAGAAGTCACGGACCTTTCCGCCGAGATGCTCGAGCTGTTGTTGCATATCGTGCTCGCCCACCTGCGACTGCCGGAATGGGGATCCACCCGACTTCCCTGTATTCCCGAAGTGCTGATTTTGCATCATGCCGACGATTTGGACGCCAAGCTGGAAATGTACATCCGCTGCCTGACCACAGACAGTACTGATGGCCCTTTCACGGAACGCGACCCGGTCCTGGGCCGACCGTTGCTCAAACAGCGCTCCGTATGAGCGACTCCGGGAGAGCACTCCGACGGGCATTCGTTTCCACCCAGTCAAACAGAACGGGCCAAGCCCATCCGTTGAGCACATGGGAGTGTGGAGTAACACATGAACAAATGGTGGAGTGAAGTAACACCCCTTTACGGCAAGCGGCGGGAACCGTTGAAGCCAGCGGGTGAGCCTTTCTGACCAAAGAAAGCGATAGGGAATTGATTGAGCCGGCTATCCGCCGCGACGACCACCAGGTCGGCTGTGTTGTAAATGTCGTTGAAGTCGTCATCCGTCGTGGCGATGGCAAAATTGACAGCGCGGGTATAACCGGGCGGGAAAACAGTGTAAGGATAAACGGACCGAATCTGGCCGATGAGAGTACCCGTTTGTCCCCGAAAGACGCGGATGGTGCCGGAGTTTCGCAAGGCGACGTAAATTTCCGCACCCCGTTGAGCATCGGTACTCCCAGCCGCGAGATGGATTCCTTGAAGATTCGCGGGATTGTTCGGATCAAAAGCCATGTAACTGGCCAACATGCGTACCGCCGGCGTCTGAACGTCGAAAACGCGGATTTGTGGCAAGCCCACCGAACGGCCCGTAATGACCTCCGCATAGTTGTAATCGTAAGGATCAGTAGGCGAGTTCTTCGTGGTGTGGATATTGGCAGCGGCCAGTGTCACACCGGTATTCAACGCACCGTAAGCATTGAACTGCCGAACGAGATTAAAGGCAGTCACGATCGGATCAAATGCATAGACTTGAACTGTGGAGCGTCCCCGTTCCCGCCCCACGATCAATTCCGCTTCCGGTCCTCCCGTAACGTTAGCCGAAGCAATTTGCACCCCGCCTGTGTACGTGGGGCCAAACGGTGCCAGCACCGCCAATTGTTGCAAGCCACCACTACCATAACTATATACCTTGACCCGACCAACGGTGTTTCCCGCAGTTGAAACGATCAATTCCTTGATCTGCGCTGGATCTCCATCGATATTGCCAGTGGCGACATAGACCCCGCCACGGTAGTTCCGGCCAAAGGGATAGAAGGCGGAGATAAGGTTGCCCTTAGTACTGTCCCACACCTGGACCAAACCCGGAGCGCCCGGACCATTCCCGGTAATGTATTCGACGCCGAAACTGTCCGGCACCACATCCGCGGCAGCGATACTCCAACCCAAAGTCCCTGTGAAACTCGTCAAAACCGTCCGACTCTCCAATTGTTCCACTTCCAGCCGAACGGTACGCCGTGTTGGGGTTCGGTCCTGCATCATGGCGTCTTCTCTCCTGGGTGGTGCTGTCCCCTTTAGAATCACCTTCCCCCCCGCCTCTAGCCTGCCCGGCTCTCCGCGGAGAAGATAAATCCATACACCGGGGCCGAGGCGGTTCTGCCCGTGCGTAATTTCATCCTTCCAGTATGCCACTCGGTGTTGTCTCTGGCAATCAGAAATAACGCGTAAACAGCCTCAACGTTGGCCATTCCAGCGGAGGGACTCGTCAGCTCCGCAGATTGGGAGTAACGCTCCTCCTCGATCCAGCCCGCTGCCACATCTCGCGGGCGAAATCCCGTAACATGCCTTTTCTTTAGACAGGTCCCACAACCAATGGAACCAATGGCTCAGTCTTTGACGCTCCCCAAGGAAGCGCGGAACCGTTCGACCGAAGCCCGGACTTCCGCCGTCCCCTCCTCGTGGGAAGCCCAGCCTAGTGGTTCCGTCGTCACTCCTTCCAGTTGCTTATAAGTCGTGAAGAAGAACTCGACTTCCCGAATGAAATGCGGCGGAACGTGCTCTAGCTTGCGGATGTGGCTGAAGAGCGGGTCTTTGTGGGGAACGCCGAGGATTTTGTAATCATTTTGGCCTTTGTCACGCATACGAAAAATGCCCACCACACGAGCCTCGATCAAGCAGCCGGAAAAAGTGGGTTCATTGACCATCACGAGAATGTCGAGTGGATCGCCATCCTCGGCCAGGGTTTGCGGAATGAAGCCGTAGTCGCCGGGGTAAACCGCGGAGCTGTAAAGGTAGCGGTCCAATTTGATCAGGCCGGTGTGTTTGTCCAGTTCATACTTGTTGCGCCGTCCTTTAGGGATTTCCACAATAACATGAACCACAGCCGGCTCACCGGTGCCGGGAGGTATCATCATGTAATCCCGCAACGTCTGGGAAGGGGTCAACATGTCCCAGCACTCCTGAATCGGGCGCCGCCTAAGCAGTAGAGCCACTCAGGCAGTGTAAGGGAGGAGCCGCACGGAAGGCAATCCCTGATGATCCGCAAGAGACGCCCAGCTTAGTGAGACGAGAGAGACGTTCTGCATAGCCGAGGAGAATACTTTTTCCGATAACGTTACTCCAGCCGCGTCCGGTTTGGGAGCGGTGGAAGGAATCCCATTGCGCCGCAGGGGTACGAGAAAGGAAGCGGTTCGTGTCCACGGAACCGTCGGTTTGGGTCGCCCGTGTCTGTCTGATTGCGGCTGCTCTCCTTTGGAGTATTAGCAGCCTGTTCATGCGGCTGCTCAGCGCTCCGCTCGGACTCGGCCTAGAAGAGCCGCGACTCACCCCTCTGCAAATCGCTTTCTTCCGGGGGTTTTTCGGCGGTCTGCTCATGCTCCTTTTGCTTCGCCGGGAACAAATGCGCTTCCATCCGGCTATGCTGGGCATGGTGGCCACGTTTACCATCATGAGCGGCTTGTATCTATCCGCCTTGGGTCTGGGGGCAGCCGCCAACGCCATTTTTCTGCAAAATACCGCTCCGATGTGGGTTTATGTCTGTTCCATTTGGCTGTTGGGGGAACGGCCCAGCCGGCGGGGGTGGCAGGCGGTTTGCTTGAGTGCTGTGGGTGCAGGGATCATCGTGGCCGGAGGCTGGCCTAGCGACCTTCCCCCGGAACAAAGCCAACATTCCGCCAGCGTTCTCCTGATGGGTCTGGGCAGTGGCTGCGCTTATGCCGGAGTCATCCTGTTCCTGCGCGCTCTGCGAGGATATGCCACCACCTGGTTGGTCACCCTCAACCTCCTGGGAACTGCTGGCATGCTAGCTGCCTTTGTCCTTCTCCGCGATGGGGTTGCCGGATTTTACACCTGGGTCACGACTCCTACGCCCCCTCAATTGCGCGTACTCATTGCCTTCGGCCTACTGCAAATGGCTTTACCTTACTATCTGTTCACGCGCGGCCTGCGAACCATTCCTGCTGCGGAGGCCGCCCTCATCGGATTGTTGGAACCCGTCTTCAGCCCACTCTGGGCTTACCTGCTCACACCGGAAACGGACACTCCCACCCTCCCCATGCTTTTCGGCGGCGGACTCATTCTTCTGGCCATTCTCTGGCGATATGTCCCGATGGCCTCATCGACCCAACACACCAACACCCCCGGACTCAGCGCCTCATCCACCTCCACCTCTGCCCCCACACCCACAACCTCCTCCGGTCCCTGATCACTAAAGCAAAACAGACCCCGCCTGTTGCCCTCCCCTACTCTTCTTCGTTCCCCGCCCTATGGAGCTTCACAACGCCAGAACTACAAGAGCACAATAATGGATGGAAGTATGCTGTCTGGCGGATGGAAGTTTCGACATACCCCGCCGATGGGGTGACACAGCCGTGTCTGTAGATCAGGCTCTAGATCGGCATGATATACGCCGGCGTTACGGCACGCCTACGGTGTCCGTGCTGATAGCACCAATCGGCAAGGGCGGGCAGCTCTGGCACCGCTGGGCGCAAGGTAAAAACCGGCAGGTCGTGTCCGTCTCCACCCTCTGCGGGGCGGAGCAACGCTGGCTAGCAACTCTATGCTCCCAGGAGGATTTAACCCGGCTTGCGGTGACACGCCTGGCTCATGAATTGGGTCAAGATGCAAACGCATTCCGTTGCGAATGGTTCCGCAAGACCCAGGGTGAACGGGAGCAATTCTGGCAATCCGTCTATAAGCAACCGGTGACACCTGCATTACGGACCTTGTGCGACCTCGCTGCCAGTGGAGATACCCTATCCCCTCATGACTTAGCCGTAAGGCTTCTCGAATCCTATGCCGATCCTCTCGCCGCTCTAGCGGATCTAGATTCCATTCTGCGCCCCCTATACCCGGCTGAATCTGGGCCTGTGCTTTTACTCCAACCCGATGTGGCCGTGGATGTAGCTTGGCTTGTCAATATAGCCCCTGGCCTTACCCAATGGGCCTTCCAAGTACCACAAATTGCCTTGGCAGTCATCGTGCCACCACCTGTATGGCAAAGTTACCTGATGCATACCCCAGAGAGCCGGTCCAAGGCCCTGTTGCGGGAAGGAGCCGTTGAATGTCCCCATTTTTCATCTCATGAGATTCTCCAAAGACTCATCGCAGCAGGATGGAGTAACGCGCCTCACCCTGTCGCCCAAGTTTTGGCAGAGCACGGGGCAGATGAAGGCGTCCTGGAAGCCGCCGCTCAATTGGTTCATGCTACGCGAACTAATACCGCTCCCGAATTAGCACGTAGCGCGGCCGAACGGTTCCTTTTTGACTTCTTGCAGCTTGTACCTGAAACGGCTGGACGCTGGGAGCTTAACGCCACCCTGGATTTCTCGTTTGGTCATCGTCCTATGGAAGTCGATTTGCTTGCGCGCTCCCGACGTCTCGTGATCGAAATCGATGGATACTATCACTTCCGTGATCCGGACGCCTATCGCCGCGATCGCAGCAAAGATTATTTGCTCCAGAAACATGGGTATGTTGTTTTGCGATTTTTGGCAGAGGATGTACTCTGTCAATTGGAACAAGTTCGTGATAGAATTTTGGACGCTTGGCAGCACTTTCAACCAGGAGTTGAAACACAATGGAAGTACAATGCGATGAATTCCGGCAGTGGCTAGTGGCTGAATTGCTTCTCGTTCGTATGCTCCTGCCAGTTGGGAAACCGCCAACTCCCAAAGAGGTGCGCGAATCGCTCAGCACCCTTTTGGGTTGGACGGTAAGCGAGAATACATTGAACCCCATCCGGGACCAGCTCGTCAAAGGCGGCGATCTGCTTCGTACGCCTCGTATGGCATACCGTTTGACGGATACAGGCCGGCGACGGGCCCTGAAATTCCTCGGTCTCAAAGCCCTACCTCCGCGCTGCAATTGGACCCGACTAATGAGCAAATACCTCCTGCCAGCCCTCATTCGCCATTGGGAGCAAGATCGCGTTAGCCAAAAGAACTGGTCAAGCCCCGCAAGACCCTTCGTTTTCAATGCGCTGCAACATACTCCACCTTCGAGTTCACAGGCCGATGCCAAGATGACATCCATCGACATGCAACAGTTTGCTCAGGCCG
Organism: Thermogemmata fonticola; assembly: GCF_013694095.1. Lineage (NCBI taxonomy): Bacteria > Pseudomonadati > Planctomycetota > Planctomycetia > Gemmatales > Gemmataceae > Thermogemmata > Thermogemmata fonticola. The sequence goes on from NZ_JACEFB010000001.1 coordinate 920,045, forward strand.
TCCTCCGCCACGCCGCTTCTTTACCCCACGAGAAACGCTTCGGCCCTAACAAAGCCTACATCTCTTGTGTTTGGGAATCCACTCAAGCGGACCCCACTTTTCCCCGCATGAGTTTGGAGACATTCAAGCAACATCTGGTTGAATCTAATCTCCGAGGTTTCTTGCAATTGAGTCGAGCTGACTTGGTTCAGGCTATGAACCCTGTACTGCTGTCTCAATCCGAGACGCATTACCTCAATGCTCAATTCCACTTCGTGCTTTTGCAGGAGTTGCACACACGGAGGAGATAAATTATGTCAGTGGCACTTATGACACCTCCGCAAAAATCAGACCCTTGGTTGCAGGCATATTGTGACCCGTCTGCTCCAGAAATCTTCGGTTCTATAACAACTCCCGTAGAAGTCTGGAGATATGATCCCTTCGATGTGGAAGCCATCCACCAAGAGGCACGAGAACGATTTGCTCAACTTGTGGACCGCGTAATACAGCGCCGGAGCAACCTAAGTCGCGGAGGCATTCTCGTATTACTCGGCGAGTCTGGCAGTGGTAAGACCCACCTCATGCGTGCCTTCCGCAACTACGTCCATACCCGGCAAATTGGTTATTGTGCTTATATGCAAATGGCATCCCAAATTAGCAACTACGCCAGATATTTACTTAACTCTCTTATTGATAGCCTAGATAGGGCATACAATCCCACTGGTGAAGATTCTACCACATCCTTAGATTATCTCAGCAGACGCTTGGTAGCACAAATTCCTAGTATTACAGAAGATGATCGCCGCAAACTTTGTGAGGAAGAGGGAGATCTGTCCCAAACGATTAATCAATATGCGGATCGTCTCACAGCTTTAGACCGCTTCCACACTTGCGATTTGGAACTTATCCGTATCTTTCTGCATCTGTACCGAGAGGATCACCGAATTCACAAGCGTGCCGTAATGTGGTTGCGTTGCCAAAACCTCACCGACTTTGACCGTCATTGGATAGGTCAGGCTGTCCCACGTACCGATGAAGCTGACCCTATGCGGATGCTCTGCGCCGTGGCTCAATTGATTGGAGCGATCCAAGATGTGCCCCTCATTTTCTTGATTGATCAACTGGAAGATTTGCAAAATCTTGAACAACCAGTCGAACAATTTCGCCGATTGGTGGACACAGTTGCAGCTCTCACTGACCAAGCCTCTAACTTAATCATAGTTCTAGCTTGCTTAGAAGACTATTATCATGCTAATAAACAACATCTCATAAGATCAAAAATCGATCGCCTAGAGAACCCATACCCTCCTATGCGTTTAATAAGCTTACGTAGTATCGAGGAAATCCGCAAAATCATTGAACGTCGCTTGGAATATCTTTATCAGGAGAGAGATTTGTCTACTCCGCCTGATTGTTTGTACCCACTTAGGTCAGACGAATTGGAACGCTTGGCTCAGATGAGGACTCGCGACATCCTCGATCTTCTGCGTAGACATCAGGAGGAATGCCGCAGGACCGGACAATTCGTCTCACTGGTGCAAGTTATCGACAAAAATGGTCCTCCAGATAATGGAAATGGAACAGCCGTTCCCCAAGAAAATTGGAACAACTTCCTAGCAAATTTCAGCCCGGAGCAAGGAATACCGGATAACGAAAGAGAACTCGCGCAGTTGCTCGCCCGCATGATAGCCCTTTGTTCGGCGGAAATGCCGAATGGCGTCCACTTCAGCCAGCCTAAAGCCGATCACAACTGTATTGAGCTAGAAGTCCAATTCGCCAATCGGAAGGATCAACTCTTAGTCGCTGTGTGTAACGCAAGAGCGCAAGGTGGTGGCTTGCTCCGGCAATTAGAACATGTGCAGCAGCGGGCGAATGGAAGACCCGTCGCCATTGTGCGAACCTTAGAGTTCCCAAAATCAGGTGAATCGCTCAAGCTCATGGCGACCTTGCTCAGGCAAAATGGCCGCCGCCTACGTTTGCACGACAGCGAACTGCGTCACATGTTAGCCTTTGAACAGTTTGCCACACAATCTTGCCAACACCCAGCCTTCGCGCGTTGGCGGCGGCAATTTCGTCCCTTAACCCAACTCTCTTTTTTCCAGGAATTACTCAACCTCGAAGGTATGATTCCACCCCCTCCCCCTCCTCCACCACCACCGCCTCCCCCTCCGCCCTCCTCCAACACCCTGACCTTAGGCACACGAATCCCCGCTGTTTCTGCATCGGACGTTACGCTCCCCATCGAGGTTCTCACCCAACATACAGCCTTCCTCGGAGGCACGGGAAGCGGGAAAACCACCGCCGCTCTGAATTTGATCGAGCAATTGTTGGCTCGCGGTATCCCGGCGATTCTGGTCGATCGCAAGGGGGACCTGAGTCGCTATGCTGACCCCCAAGCGTGGCAAGAGCCGCTAGAGAACAGCAGTGATGCGAGAATGCGAGAGGATTTGCGGCAACGCTTGCAAATCACCCTTTATACCCCCGGTGATATCAACGGCTGCCATCTAGCTTTACCTCTCGTGCCCTTCGGTCACTCGACAGACAATTCTCTTGACCGAGAGAGCTTAGTACGATTTACAGCCGCTGCCCTCAGCAAGATGATGAAGCTAGGCGACTCCGCTAACGAGCAGGCTAAATCGGCCATCCTCATCAAGGCCTTGGAACTACTTCTTGCACGTCACCAACGCGACATAACTATCCCCCTGCTACGAGAATTGATCGCGAGCAAGGACGATGATTTGATCTCCTCCGTAGAAGGAACTTATCGTGAGTCACACTACGATAATCTAGCCGAACGCCTACAAACCTTTTGGGTGCGTTATGAGAAACTCTTCAGTGGGCCGAGCCAACTAGATATCGAAACCTTACTCAGACCGCGTTCGCCTTCCCCAAACGGCCAAGTCCGTCTGACCATCATCTGCACTCAATTCCTGCCCGACGATATTTCCCGGGATTTTTGGATGGCCCAATTCCTGATTGCCCTGGGCCGTTGGTGTACCTTTCATCCCAGTTCTCAGTTGCAGGCTGTCCTGCTTTTGGATGAGGCTGATAAATACTTACCGGCCCAGGGGCGTCCTCCAGCCACGAAGGAACCTTTGGAGCACCTCTTGCGGCGTGCTCGCTCCGCTGGCTTGGGCTTGTTGTTAGCCACTCAAACACCTGGAGATTTCGACTACCGTTGCCGGGAAAATATCACCACTTGGTTTCTCGGACGGATCACGCAAGAACGAGCATTGCAAAAAGTCCGCACTTTACTGGAAGCCAGCCGGGACAAACAGGCCGCCGATCACCTGTCCAGCCTGAAAACTGGCGAATTTTACTTGGCCACATCGCATCAGGAGCCTTTGCGATTCCTCTCACGTTCATCCTGGATTCGCACCCAGCAACTTCCTCAAGAGCAAATCCGACAATTGGCGCGCCAAACGTGCCCTTGTGCTTAGTTAGCTCTCGCCACTCAAAATGAAAATAATTTGGTTCGCCCTGCGAACCGATATAATGAGAGCAGCACTCTAAAAGAGTGACGCCCAAGCTCGGGGGCGAAAGGTTTCGACCGGGCGCTGAAAGTGATCGGCTGCGTGTCGTGGTTGATCAGCAGGCCACGTAAAAAGCTGATCGCACCAACCTGCCGAACCGCAGGTTTCTCTCGCGGCTTAATGCAGCCCGCGACCGCCTTTGCTCCTCGCCTGAGGGAGTAAATAGCGGCTGGCAATTCAGGCTCGCGATCGTCTGAGGACTGGTCCAATCACCAGTCCGCCGCGGGGGCGACGATCGCTAGATTCTCTGCCCGCTAGCGACCTTGTGATCCTGTTCGTCGGAGCACGAGGGAGCGAACACGGAGGGAAGCCTTACGGACAGCCTTCCGAAAAAAGACGAACTACACACGTAGATGCCGTCATGGACACGCACCGGGACGCGGGTTCAATTCCCGCCGCCTCCACTGATCACCCACTGAGTAAACTCTGGGGAAACTGTCAACTTAGCATATCAGGAGTTTAGACCCGCATTGGCGATATGACTCACACTTCCCGAACCTTATCCGGTCACTTGATTCCTAATGAGACCTGCACTGCACCTGCAAGCTCAGGAGATCGGTGAAGCGGAGAGGCAGGAACGGAACTCGCCGAACACACCGGGAAAGGATTCTTCGTGGAGCGTGCCCTGATTCATCCGCAGAACGCGATCTGTCAGAGCAGCAATTTCCATATTGTGGGTGACCATAACGATGGTCACTCCTTCGTTTCGATTCAGTTCCCGTAAAAGTTGGACAATCTCCGCCCCCGTGGCGGCATCCAAATTCCCCGTGGGTTCATCTGCTAAAAGCACGCGGGGTTGCATCAGCAGAGCGCGAGCGACCGCCGCCCGCTGCATCTCTCCGCCGGACAATTCTCGCGGACGGTGAAACATGCGGTGTTCCAAACCCACTCGGCGCAGCAAATCGATCGCTCGGGAGCGCCACCGACTCCGCGACTTCCACCAACCCCATACAGTATGGGCAATGTAAGCAGGCATGAGCACATTATCCAAAGCATTCAATTCCGGCAGCAAGTGATAAAATTGGAAAATATAACCAAACGTACAATTGCGTAATAAATCTCGTTCTTTTGGTGGAAGATTATCGATACGTTTTCCTTCGAGTACAATTCGACCCTGATCCGGAACATCCAGGGTACCTAACAAATGTAAGAGTGTGCTCTTACCGGACCCCGATGCTCCAACAATACTGATGAATTCACCATGTTTAACCTCAAGGTTCAAATTCTTGAGCACGGGTATCGTGAGGGAATGACGGCGGTAGGATTTGTGGAGATTTTCTGCGATCAGCATAGCGTATCCTTTTCATCAGCTCAAGGAGTCATCGGCTCCACCCTAGGTCAAACGCTCGTGTTCCGGAAAACGCTGGCGGTATCATTCAAACCGCAGCGCTTGCACGGGATGCAGTCGTGCCGCCCGCCAGGCCGGAAGCAGACTGAATAACACTGCGATTCCAATGGCACCCAGGTTGACCAATACAACAGCGAATGGTTCGACGTTGGTAGGTATCTCCTTGAAGTAGTACACATCTCGCGGGAAGAGTGCTCGCCCACTCATGCGTGTGAGGAAAACCTCAATTTCATTGATATTCGATGTTATCCACAATCCTAGTACTGTACCCAATATACAACCAACAATTCCTAAGAGTAATCCGTAACCTAGGAATATACTCATAACTCCACGATGACTTGCTCCCAAAGATTTGAGTATTCCAATATCGCGATATTTTTCAGAGACAATCATGGTGAAGATAGCAAGAATACTGAATCCCGCAACACCGACGATCATGAAGAGCAAGAGGTTGAGGATGCCTCGTTCGATGTCGATAGCCGCCAGAAGCGGTCCCTGGTGTTCTTCCCAAGTGGCGACCCGGACTTCAGGATGGGTAAAGATACGCCGCAATTCGTGGACAACTAAGGCTTTCGAGCCTTCGTAATCCTTCAATTTAATCTGCAATGATGTACAGCGATTTTCCATACCCCTTATGGATTGCAATTGCTCCAATGGAACAAACACAAATGTCTGATCGTATTCACTCATTTCCGTTTTCAAATAATCTGTAATAATGAATGTTCCCCAGACAGGTTTGATGTCTCGGCCACCGATGGTTATCACAGTGACATCATCACCAGGTCTGAGGAGTGGTTCCTCGATGACTTTTCCCTGATCATCCCGGTAGCGGAAATGGGCCAGCGTGTACCCTGCGATCAAGCCATGCAATTGCGGCTGCGGCATGCCTTGGGTCATCATCTGCGGGTCCGGTGGAGGGATCGTTTCCCCCACTGGGGACAAGACGGGCGAAGCGGCATCCCCGGAGGGAGGAGAGAACAGGCGAGAATGGCGCCGCAGTTGCTCGTGCCGCTCGCGGGCTTCGGGGGACAGGTCGAAGCTGGGTTTTTCCGCACCTTTCTGCCGTACCAAGTACTCGCGAAAGCCGCCTACCGCTGCCCGCCCCACGGGATCGATACCGATAAGACGGACCGGCTTTGTTTGCTCTTCCATCCCAAAGCGGAAGCGCAAAATGGCAAAGACTTCTATGGTGGGAGTCATCGCCTCGATGTGAGAGGCCACAGCACTGGAGCGAATCAGACTCATCATCTCATCTGGCGTGAGCGGTATCGTTCGGCCATCCGCATCAAATAATGGATAACCTACAGCATCATATTTCACAAATCCATCCATACGTGTCGTATCGATGATGACATCGGAAAGTATGCCGTGAAGTCGATCTTTCAACTTGGTACTGAAACCACTCATCACGGAATTGACGACGATGAGAGTTGCCACCCCCAGCATCATGCTCACAATACAAATGAAAGCCAGATAACGCGTCTGGAGATAGCGAAGACACAGGAGCAAGCGATACACGGTCAATCCTCAGCAGGCGAGTGAAACACCCTGTCCAATTTTACCCGAAGAGGGTACTCTTCCAACGAGTTCGCTAGCGGTTCATACCAGTTTCTGCGCTTTCTGAAAAGCCGAAGTGCACGGAGTAGCTAGGTTGTTCATTTCCGCGGTGGTTATCCCGCCTTGGAATTACTTGCCGATGCAAAACCGCGAGAATATGCGATCGAGCAGCTCGTTGGTATAGACGACCCCAGTGAGTTCACCCAACTGATGCAGGGCCGCGCGCAGAGCAGCCGCTGGAAATTCCAACGGTTCCTGAGCAACAATCTGTTCCGCCGCCGCTTGCAAGTGCCGGACAGCCGCTTCCAAGTGATGTTGACACCGGCTGGATCCCGGAGCCAGGGAAGACGGAGGCCGCGTGGCCAGCTTCTCGCGCAAGAGCAAGCGGAGCGGGCCCAATCCCTCCGCTGATAATACGGAACAGGCCACATCCGCTGGCCAAGCGCCCGCGGTCAGACTTGGATGGGTATCAGTCGGCAAGTCCGCTTTGGTGCGTACCCGCACGACAATGGCCGAACTCCAGGCTTCGGGCGATTGGGGGTGATCCGGAGGAAGAAAGGCGCCCTTCTCATCACACCAGAGAATGACATCTGCGTGTTCTGCCGCTTGACGGGCCAGATGCTGCGCTTGTTCTTCGATGCCGTCCCCCGCCGGTTGCCAACCCGCTGTATCGACGAGTTCGACACGGACTCCCTCAAGGTTGCAGCAGTGCGTCAGGTAATCGCGGGTCGTACCCGGCATAGGACTCACCAATGCTTGGGCACCGCTGAGAGCATTGAAGAGACTGCTCTTGCCCGCATTGGGAGGACCCACCAGAACGATCCGGGGGAGCCGGCCCGCGACCTGCCGTCCTTGAAGTTGCTGTAACAATCCCTGCAAGCGATCCATCCCATCTTGAATCCGCTGGAACGCTTCCTGGGGCGTGAGGAACGTGATGTCTTCGTCCACGAAATCCAAATTGGCCTCCAGGTCCGCCAACAGGTTCAGCAAGTCGTCGCGTAATGTCTGAAGCGGTCCGGATAACCCTCCCGCGAGTTGTTGTAGGGCACGCTGGAGATCGCTCTGATCATCGGCCTCAATGACGGCACGGATGGCTTCAGCTTGGGCCAGGTCTTTTTTTCCTGCAAGAAACGCACGCAAAGTGAACTCTCCAGGCCGGGCTGCTCGGGCGCCTGCGCGCAAAAGCTCCGCGATGAGTTGCTCGACCAGAGGTGGGGACCCCAGGGTGTGAATTTCCGCCATATCTTGCCCAGTATAAGAGCGGGGGGCAAAGAAGCGATAAAGCCAAGCGGGTAACGGCGCGGAAACGCCTTGGAGAAAGACAGAACCGGGAATCACCCTGCGGCGATCGGCCTGGGTAGGGCTAATGCTACCATCGCTCCCCGTTGGCCGGAAAATGGCCGCTGTGATATGGTGTGCCTCGGGGCCGCTGAGGCGTACAATGGCACGCGTCCCCGCTCCTGGAGCGGAACTGAGCGCGACGATCGTATCTTCGGGGTCCGGCAGATCAACCTTTTCGAATGCCATGATATTGTGTCCATCCTCCCTATTGTCATCATATTCTGCTCCCTTCTCCTTCGCTGTCGCTATCTGTCCTTGGAACAAGAGAGAAAAACAGAGCTGGCCAGAAATGATATGAGGAAACATCTTAGGAATACAGAGACCTCTTTGCGTACAATCCAGAGTACGATGCCGCTCACGAGTTCGAGGACACACCGAGAAAGGATAACACCATGACGCCTACTGAAGCCTACGCCGCACTGGTACGGCGGTCGAAGGAAATCGGTATCATCCATTCGTGTGCGGCTCTCCTGAGTTGGGATCAACAGACCTATATGCCGCCGCAAGGTGCACGCTGGCGTGGAGAGCAGATGGCCTATCTCTCGGCGCTGGCTCATCAGAAACTGGCCGATCCGCAGGTAGGAGAATGGCTCGCCCAGGTGGAATCCTCGACACTGACAGCGGACCCACAATCCGATGAGGCTGCAAATATCCGGGAGTGGCGGCGCAGTTATGAACGAGCGATTCGTGTTCCCGCGGCTTTAGTTGAGGAGTTGGCGCGGGTGACGACTGCCGCTCAGCAAGTTTGGCAGGAAGCCAAAGCGCAAAACCGCTATAAGGCATTCCAGCCGCATCTGGAGAGAATCGTCTCCCTCAAAAGAGAGGAGGCCCACGCTCTCGGCTATTCTGGCCATCCCTATGATGCTTTGCTGGATGAATACGAACCGGGGATGACCACCGAGGAAGTTCGCTCGCTCTTCACTCATTTGACGCGGGAATTGACCCCGTTAATTCAACGCTGGTCGGAGAGTGCTCGCCGTCCTGATACGAGTATTCTGCGGCGGGATTACCCTGTCGAGCGTCAGCGGATTTTCGCCGAGGCTGCCGCGGCAGCTTTAGGTTTTGACTTCTCCCAAGGGCGCCTGGATGTCACCGCTCATCCTTTTTGCACCGGCATCGGGCCTGGGGACTGCCGCATCACCACCCGCTACAATCCGCGTTATTTCAGCGAGGCTTTCTTTGGGGTACTTCATGAGACAGGCCACGCGTTGTATGAAATGCATCTTCCTGCAGAGCATGCCGGGACCCCGCTGGGCACAGCGTGTTCTCTGGGCATCCATGAATCCCAGTCCCGTCTGTGGGAGAATCAGGTCGGCAGGGGCCGGCCTTTCTGGGAACATTTCTTCCCGCGCTTGCAACAGACATTCCCTCACGCCCTTGCTGACATATCACTGGAGACATTTTACTTTGCTATCAATGAAGTGCGCCCATCTTTGATCCGTGTAGAAGCCGATGAGGTCACTTACAATCTCCATATTGTCCTGCGATTTGAACTGGAAACGGAGATGCTGACGGGGAATCTTCAGGTCGCGGACTTGCCAGGAGCCTGGAGCGAGAAGATGCAACAGTATCTGGGATTGACGCCACCGGATGACACTCAAGGATGTTTGCAGGACATCCACTGGAGTTTCGGGGGAATCGGCTATTTTCCTACCTATACCTTGGGCAATCTCTACGCAGCTCAATTCATGGCAGCGGCCAAGGCACAACTGGGCGATGCAGAACTGATGCGTGATTTCCGCAACGGTCAATTTAGGCGTTTGCGAGAGTGGCTGATTGATCACATCCACCGGCATGGACAACGTTATCGCGCCCAAGAGCTGTGCCAGCGAGCAACGGGCGAGCCGCTGCGTACGGAACCTCTGCTTACCTACCTCCGTGAAAAATATGAACCACTCTATGGATCATAAACATTTTATTCAAAAATGACGAGAATAGAATCCATTACATTATCCGAGAAATACATTCAGGTGTTTCATGGATTGCCATTCAGGTACAACACGCATTCAGCCATTGGATATCTTGGATCACGCCATCGGGATGCCAGCGAAAGGTGAGCCAATCGGCTGGCCGGCCTGGGGCTAGTTCCGGTAGCGGCAGTCCCAACAACCGGCGCGGTTGTAGCGCCGCCAGGTGAATCGCTTGAGACAAAGTCAAACCCGCATAACGGATGACGTTGGTGACACAGGTATCCGTGAACAAGCCGCTTCCCGCCAGAAAGGGCGTACCGGCGACGCCGATGCGGCCTTCCGGGCTGATTTCCACATCCGTATCCCATTCCCGATAACGGCCGGGGGGCAGTCCTGCTAGGCTGCTCGCATCACAGGTGAGCAGCAGGCGGTCCAAAGTCTTCCCGCGCACCAGGCACTTGACCACAGCAGGGGGAAGATGGAAGCCGTCGCAGATGATACTGGCCCAGAGGTCGTCGCAAGCCAGTTGTTCCCAGAGGTAGTTCTCATGGCGCGGCAGAAGAGCATGACAGCCGTTGCCTAAATGCGTACTCAAGCGAGCACCTGCTCGTACAGCCGCCCGAATCGCTTCCGCCGAGGCAGCAGTATGACCAATGGCCACGATGATCCCCGCGGCTACAAGTTTCTCGATCATGGTGATGGCACCAGGCCGTTCGGGAGCCAAAGTGACCATGCGAATGTGACCGCCAGCCGCTTCTTGAAGGCGTTGAAATTCGTCCCAATCGGGATTACGGATATGGGCGCGGGGATGCGCGCCGCGAGGACCGTCTTCGGGTGAAAGATACGGCCCCTCCAAATGATAACCGGGACAGACTTGACGGTATTGGGAATGGCTTTCACACACACGTTCCCATGTGCTCAGGGCTTGCTGCAAAGTCTCAAAACTCGCCGTGATCAACGTGGGAAGAAAAATGCCAATACCATGTGAGCGGCATGCCTGGAGGACACGATCCCACGCTTCCTCTGGTTCCATCGAGACTGGCCCGCTCTGCGTCATCCGCCGATGGGGATAGAGGAATGAGATGCCTACAGCTCCGTTGATCTGTGGATCGCAGAAGCCGGGAGCCAGCCAAGGCAAATCGTCCGCAAGGCTCACCCCTGCCGCAACTTCGCGGACCGTAACGATGGTTTGGCCATCGACGACGAGTTCTAAGGGTTGGGCGGTTTCGTAATGGCGAGCGATAACACGAGTCATGGAATTACGACTGTGGCGGGGTCCACGGTAGCAGGGTGAAAACTCATTCGCTCGGCGGCGGTTCCGGAGGTTTGGGACTTAAGAGTCGGGCGATCACAAACCCCAGAGCTGTGGCAGAAAAAACGGAGGCTGACCCTGCGATAAGCATCATCCAATCCCGGCGGCTCAGCTCGGTCAAGGGACGGTCCTCCGTCACCGGGCGATTCGCCAATTCCGTTGGTCCCGTCACCAATTCCACATCGACTTCGAGCATGGGCGGAGATGGGGGCACAGGCTGAGGCGCAACTGCTGGTCCAGGTTGGGGCATCGGTACAGCTTGCGGTAAAGGGTAAGCAGGAGCTGCAGTGGCCAGGCCTGGGGGAGCACTGAGTCCAGCCATCTGCTGGACATTTCCCCCAGGAGGAATTGCCGTGGGAACAGACTCTGGAGGTAGAATCGGCTTGGGAGCCGTATCCGGAGCTGCCTTCCGAATGCCGGACGAACGATGCGGGACATCGCTGGATGTACCTTTGACACCTAGTGGGGGTGGAGCCAGTTCCAGTGCGGATTCGTTTTCCAACCAGGCTTTGTAAGCCGGAGTCAGACGAGCGAGGGTAGGCCGAGCACCGCGCGAAGTCAACAAGGGTTGCAAGGCAGTACTGGCAGCCGCGGGGGTTGCATAGCGCTTCTCGGGTTGTTTGGCTAACAGAGTATCCATAACCGCCTGTAACATCGGTGGGATATCGGGAACAAACTCCCCCAGAGGCCGAGGTGGTTCCATCGCATGCCGGACCATCTGAGCCATGATATTGCTATCTGGAAAAGGAGGTTGACCTGTAATGCAGTGATACAGGACACACCCCAAGCTGTAGATATCCGCCCGGATATCCGCACTACTAGCGTCACGAGCCTGTTCCGGGGCCATGTAGTCAGGGGTTCCCAACACAGAGCCTTCTTGGGTGATCTGCGTCTCGATTTGTCCTTCCGGAGCGTTTTCGTCAAAAAGTTCGCGGCCTAAGCCGATATCGAGAATCTTCAGAGTCGCATCCCAGGTCGTGTCATCATGGTCCCGGCGGCTTTCCTCCGTTTCCTTTTCACTCTCGCGGCCATCTACCAGCATAAGGTTGGCGGGCTTGAGGTCCCGGTGGACCATGTGGCGTTCGTGCAAATGTTGCAATCCCTGGAATGCCTGATGGATCAAGCGCACAGCTTCCTGCCAAGGCAACCGACCGCGGCGCTGCAACACTTCCTGGAGGGTTTCGCCCTCCAGATACTCCATCACCAGGTAATGGACGCCATGGGCTTCACCCACCTGAAAAGCCCGGACGATGTTGGGGTGATCCAACTGCAAAAGCAAGCGGGCTTCACGTTGGAAACGGGCCAGAGTGTGAGGATCCGAGGCTTTGGAAGCGGGTAGAATCTTTAAGGCGACAATCTGGCCGAGGTGATGAAGGGCCTTATACACCCCTCCTACACCCATATGGCCTTTGCCAACGCGATCGAGAATCTTGTATCCGCCGATGAAAAATCCTTCCGCTCGGCCGCGCTGGATCATATGAGCCTGATATTCGGTCAACAAGCGCTGGCGGACGAGATAGCGGCGAAAGCGGTCAATGTCGGTCGTGGACTTTCCTTCCGCCTCACTTTCTTTCTGGAACCGCTGATAGGCCGCTTCCACCTCTTCATTTAGCAACAGACGGCTCCTGGCTAGCAGGGCACAGTAGTCTTCAATCGTGGCGGGAGGCGTGGGCATGTTGATGGCTACTCTCTCAGAATCTCAAGTCACGATCTTTCCGTACAATTCATCCCTTCCCTCCAAGTCCGCTCATCCAGCGGTGGACCGGGGAGGGGGATAAACTTCACCTACTTTAGGGTATAGCACTTTTCCGGATGGGAAGGTGATCAATTCTCGGAGGCTTTTTGGAGAAACTCCAGCATTGCCGGGTCGCTTCGATACAATTCCTCCAGGCTCCGGCGAACAAGGTCGGCATCCGCTGTGCGGCCTGCCCGGCGCAATTCCCGGATGCGTTCGATAACGGGCTGTAAGTGCGTGGGAATAGCGGAGGCTTCTCTGGTTCCCATCCGCGAAGCGTCGTACTGGTCTAAGAGCATCAGGCCCGTGCGCGCTAACTCGACCCACACGCGCTCCGATTGTTGAGGTTCGAACACCACGATCAGGGCATTCCAGAGGCGCCGTGCTGCGGCGACATCTCCCATCTGTACCATCCTCAACCCTCGCCAATAGGCGCGCTCAGCTTCCGAGCGGGGTTGCCAATGGGTCGCTTCGGCGATCAAGCGCTGGAGTTCCCGATATTCCCGCAGCTTTTGCCGGAATGCCGCAACCTCTCCCGTGTAGCGGTCAGGATAATACCGGCTGAGGGGTTCGAGATAGTGTTGCCAAGCGTACTCCCAGTCTTCGGGCCGGTGAGATTGCATGAGCGGTCGTGCCGCCTCGTAGAGTTCCTCAGCAGGTACGCGCGGACGCAGGAAGGCATACAAGAGTAACCCCACGACGATAACAAAAGCGGGAATGACCACCCACGCTCGCTGGAGCAGAGGGCGCGGTTCCTGGCGTATTTCTGAGTCGGTCTGTCCGTCTTTCTGCTGGGTTAGCGCCACTGTCTCGACCGTGTCGGGTGTCAGAGGGGCAGGCCAATCGATCTTTCGGCCGCGGCGCTCCAGTTTCGCGCGAATCCGCTCTAGCTCGTCCAGTATCTGCATGGCATTCACTGGGCGGCGCGAGGGATTCTTCTCCAGAAGCAGGCACACGAACTCGTCCAACTCCGGCGGAATGTCCGGAACCAGCATAGCCGGCCGCTCTGGAAGCATGTAGCAGTGTTTGTGAGTCAGTTCGACCAAACTCGCTGCGGCAAAGGGTGGACGGCCAGTCAAGAGGGCGTAGAGCACACCCCCAAAGGCATAAAAGTCGCTCCGCCGACTGTACGGCTTGCCGCTGGATAATTCGGGGGGCTGGAACGATTCGGCTCCCAAGGGCGAAGGCGTCATTGCCACCGGCGGAGGAAAGATGCGGGCTAGACCGCAGGAGAGCAATTTGACAACGCCTTCCTCCGTCCTCATCACATGGGCGGGTTTGAGTTCTCGATGAAGAACGTTGCGATTGTGAGCATGTTTCAAGGCGCGGGCCATCTGGACGGCCACCTGGAGCACTTCCTGCCACGGCCGCGGACCTTGGCGCAAACGCCGGCCATAGTCCTCACCGTTGACCCATTCGCATGCGATGTACACCACACCGGCACTGATACCGCTTTCGTAATAACGGGCAATGTTGGCGTGCTCGAGGCGCTGCAACGGCAGCATATCGGCTGCAAGCGTCTGCTGAATGTCGGGCTGGCGGGCGACTACGTTTTCCAAGATTTTCACAGCAGCCAAGCGGCCATCATCTTGATAACTCCGGGCACGGTAGAGTAGGCCTTGTGCTCCTCGTGCGACTTCTTCTTCCAGATACCAGTTACCGATTCGAGCACCGATCCATGCACCGCTCATGGGAAACCGCCAGCAGGAGGACCATATGACGTCATATAACTAGACTATGAATACCCGATCACGAGGTTTTTCCATGCCGTCGTCCCGCCGGGCCATTCTTTTGATCGCTCATGGCAGCCGTCGGCCGCAAGCCAACGCGGAGCTGGAAAACGTTGCCGAATCGCTCCGCCAGCGCGGCCATTTCGATTTCGTCCAGCCGGCGTATCTGGAGTTAGCAGAACCAACCATCGAACAAGGAGCTGCTGCCTGTGTCGCTCATGATGCCCGTGTCGTCATCCTGCTCCCGTATTTTTTGTCACCGGGCCGTCATGTGGCCGAGGACTTAAACGCTGCCTGCCAGCAGCTTCGCCGGCTTTACCCCCATGTTCATTTCGCCCTCGCTCCACCCTTAGGGCAGCATCCCGCCATCATCGACATCCTTCTGCATCACGCTTGGGAGACGCTTGCCAAGACGGAAACACCCCCGTCACGCTAACCTAACCCCTCAGTGTGTGTGCCTATCCAATGGCCCTGGGTGAAATCGATAAATTTGAGGGATTCCGTGATCTCCTTCAACGCTGCTGTTTACGGAACCAGTCCAGCCAAGCTTGGGCCGCAGCCCTTCTGGCTCGCAGATCGGCACCAGGCAGAGGGCCAAAATCCTGACCGGTCAAGCTTTTCAAACCAACTCGCGCGGCACGCACCACCATCTCTTCCTCATCCAACAAGGCGGTGATCAAATCGGGAACAAGCGTTATATCATCTTTCATGGCCATAGCCAAAACTGCAGCCCGGCGCAGCTCTGGATCCTCCCCCTTCATATACTGTCGCAAGGTTTCTGCCGTCATGCGGGCTAAGCGCTCCGCCAGGGCTTGCCGGACCGCACCGGCTTTGTCCTCTGCTACTCGGCGGATGGCCATGAGCAATGCTTGGGTGTAAACGCTGCCCTTGCCATCCCGGACCGCGGCCAGGCGGAGAATCCACTGATCCTCCGTGGCCCGCATCAACTCCTCCACCAAAGGCATTGCATCCGCCGGTTGAATTGAACCAGCGGTCCCGCCCGTTTTCGGCTCCGGCCGAGGTATGGGAATCGGGGGAAGCTGAGGCGGCGGCGTAATGGCACCGGCGGGTGATACCGTAGGGCCAGGCGTTCCCCCCACTTCTTCTGTACGCGGTTTGGGAACAGGTGGTGCGGTTCCAGTGGCCACCGACTGATTTGCTTCCGGGACAGAAGTGGAGTTTTCCCCTCCCATTGGCCTTTCTCCATGAGGTAATGGGGAAAAAGGAGGCAATCCCCCGGAACGCAATTCAGCATCACGGGTTTTTCCCTGAACGACCCGGCTCAGATCACGCACCACATTGGAACGGGCCAGAAACAAGAGGGCAAAGGCGGTATCCACTCGGTTCCCCCAACTTCCATTGGGGTGTTGCGCTGGGAGAAGGATATCTGTCCCATACTGATACCAATCGACTGGTCCGATCTTTTCCAGACCGTAAATTACGCCCACACGTTCCAGAGACCAGAGGAAGTAGTAGTCCCGTCCGCCGAGGATATCGCGGATGCGTTTGCCTTTGCCGCCGGGGAGATTCCCTTGGAGGACGGCAGCGAGGTTGTCCAATCCTCTTTGAATGGCAGGAGCACACGGATCTCCTGCGAAGGGCATTTTCCTTTCCTGGACGGGCGGCAATGCTTTCGCAGCCGGCAGCTTCTGAACCGGTGGCTGGTGCGGTTGATTTAATTTCTGATCTTGCAGCGGCGGCTGGAAAAACGGATCGCCCTTGTCCACGCCTTTGGGATTTGGCAACTCCGGCGGCGGCTGGAAAAACGGATCGTCGAGGCGTGTGTCTTGGTTCTTCAAGCCGGCGGCTTTCGCTGGGGTGGGGGCAGACTTGGCAGGGGGAGTCAGGGGAGAGGGATCGTTGCGGAGCAGGCGTTCTTGCCGCCGGCCCACGGCCGTGGCTAAAGCCAGCAAGCCGGCGCAGGTCATCGAAGGAGAACCGGGAACGCCCCGACCGGAGTAAGGCCAGCCGCCATTGTGACATTGGGTGAGGAGAAACCGCTGCTGGATGAGATCGAATGCTTCCTCCACCGGCACGCCATGCTTGCGTGCGGCCCACAGTCCGAGTATGGCAAACTGCGTGTTGGAGTTGTCATCCCCAAAATCCCCCCACCCCACTCCGCGGCGGAACTCCGCTTGGAGTTGCCGGGCATAACGCTGGACTGCCGGGTGGAGGCGGCTAAGGTCTCGTGCTGGTGACGTGGGTCGTACCGATGCCGCCTTTTCCACTGCGGGACGAACATCGCCACTACGCAATTCGGCGGTCAGCAATGCGCTGCGCAACTGCGCCTCCATCGCGGCCGTGCCGTGACTGCAAGTGTACGTCCAGCCTCCCTGCGCGTTCTGACCTGCCAACAAACGAACCGCTAGCATCTGGATAATCGGGACATCTGCCGGATCGCCTAAGCGATCCAGATAGAGGATGTACAGGGCCAGGTGATAGGTCTGTGTTTCCGCAAAAGCCGCTTCGCGAATACGAGCTGTGACTCCTTTGAGGGCGGGATCATCTCCCGGCACCCCGCATTCCAGGAGCGCCAAGCCGGCCAGAGCCGTCTCACCTAACTCTCGCTCCCCTCCTCTGCCGCCTCCCCCCACATTTCGCTTGAGAAAATGGACTCCCTTTTGAATCGCGGCATCGACTTCCCGCGGAGTCGCGGCTGACATAGGCGAAGAACCGCCAATAATCCCCGCCATGCCGAGCAGATACAACAAGGTGCACAGTATCCAAGGGCGCTTCATGATTCACTCTCCTGTTTTCCACGACTTCCACTTGGGAAATCGAATGTGCTTATGTGTCGGACTCCATCAGGGAAGCCCACGCTTCGGCTTCACAGGCGATGCAGTGGCCGATCATCGAAGACGGTTCCACGGGCGGCTCGACCACTCCCAGAGCGGGGAATGCGGTCATGTGCGTTTGAGGAATCCTTGACCGCTCATCCCCATTGACGTCAGGGGCAGGAAGCCGTCGGAGCAGGGCTTAGGCTATCACTTCTGGCGTTGCAATTCCCACCACTGTTTCCAGGCTTCCACCGCAAGGCGTTTGTCGTGAGCGGAGGCGAAGGGCGGCGGCCCGAAGTCTTGTCCGGTGAGGGCCTTTAGCCCCGCTTTGGCCGCCCGCACCACCAGCTCTTCTTCATCGAGTAGCACCTCGATCAAATCCGGGATGTGGGATTTGTCATCTTTCATCGCCATGGCGAGGACTGCTGCTCGGCGGAGTTCCGGATAATCCTTGGCTCGTGAATAAGCCCGCAAGGTCTCCGCACTCAGGCGGGTCAAACGTTCGGCCAGGGCAGTCCGCACATCGAGCAAGCGGACCCCTTCGAGGCGATCCGCCGCCAGTGCCAGAGCTTGCGTGTTGACGCTTCCGTTGCTGTCGCGGATTTTACGCAGAGTGACCGCCCACTGGCTCTCACTACTCCGCAGCAAAGTGGCGGCGAGCGTGGCCGCTTCGCTGTTCAAGTAAGAAGGACTGGCGGCTTTGGAAGGACGCCCCACACCCGAAGGCGTACCGCTTCCCGACGGACCGGGACCCGCTCGCATTTCTGTGTTGATGTCATTTTGGACTTTGCCGGACAAATCCCGCGCCAGGTTCGACTTGCACAAAACGAGGATCGCAAAGGCCGTATTGACCTCTGGGTCATATCCGCCGACTTCCCAGGAACCATCCGCCGCTTGCGTCATCACCAAAGTCGTGGAAACCGCTTCGTACCAATCGATGTTGGCAATGACATCGAGGCCGTAAATCACACCGACCCGCTCCAGCGACCAGAGGAAGTAGAAATCGTTGCGCCCATGCCCTCCACCCTGTCCGCCGAGGACGAAGGCACTGCCGCCTCGGCCATCCGGGCGCACGGAGTTGTGGAGCACCGCACCCAAGGCCGCGAAGGCAAACTGGGCCGCTCGGTCCCGCGCATCCAACCGCAGCTTCCCCTTCTCTTCCGCTTTGGGTTCGGCCGTTTTCTTGGGCGGTGGCGGAGAGGCAGGGTCCGGCGGCTGGAAGAAGGGATCATCCGGGGTGGAGGCTCCCTCCTTCGGTTTCTCTGGCATCTTCTTCGGAGCGGGTTCTTCCGTGGCTTTCAGGCTCCGCTCTTGCCGCCGAGCAATGCCCGTCGCCAGGCCCAAGAGTCCCGCGCAGATCATGGACGGCGACCCTTCCTGGACGATGGCCACGGAAGCGCCCGCAGCCGGGCCGGTATAGGGCCATCCTCCCGTGCGTGTTTGGGTGAGCAGGAAGCGCCGCTCCACCAGGTCCAAAGCCGTATCCACCGGCACGCCGTGCTTGCGCGCCAGCCACAAGGCCAAGACGGCAAATTGTGTGTTCGAGTTGTCATCCCCCACACTGTTCTGCGGATTGCGGCGGCTGAACAGAACTTGGGCATAGCGTTCGATGTCGGGATGCATGCGGCCCGCTTGTCCCATTGGCTTCACGGCTCGCAAAAACTGCACTTCTTTCGCGCTCACCTCCGCGATGCAGCCGTAACCCCAACCCCCTGTTTGGGTCTGGCCCACGAGAAGCCGCGCCGCCAAAGCTTGAATCAACGGGACATCGTTCGGGTCCCCCAAGCGGTCGAGATACATCAGGCAGAGCGAAATCTGGTAAGTCTGGACCTGGGTATAGGCTGCCTCCCGGACAATCCGGGTGATGTTCTGCACCGCCGGGTCTGTGGGCGGCACCCCCGCCTCCAGCAAGGCTAACCCCGCCAGACACGTCCCGCCCAGAGCATGATTGAACGGAATGTTGATGTTTGGCCCCGCGTTGGGCTGGAGATACTTCTTCTTGATCCAAGCCACGCCGCGCTGAATCGCCGCATCCACCTGTTTCGGATCCGCCGCACGCGCCGGCGCAGCCATGTATACGAGCAGCCCGAGGAGAATAGCCAAAAGTATGCCGCTTTTCCGCATCATGAAGCCTCCCGTTTTCGCGGCTGATATGAATCCCGCAACCCGATGATCCCTCGGATTCCACTTCCTGAGCGCAAAGGCATACGGCACAGACGCCGCTTCCCCCTTGCCTTTCCAGTGTATCACACCCGCCGTTGCCGCAACAGGGGCAGATCGAGCCTCCCCAAGCGATCCGCTGCCTTGGCCGCCCCGACTCGTGCCGTCGAAACGGCGAGCAATCCCACGCCGAACAGGATGGTGATTCGTAGTCATGGCTGGTACCTCCTTCGTATTGGACATTTTTCCATTTCGCTGACTTCAACTGTAAATATGTCCCATAAATTCGCCGCTGTCAAATCGAAAAATCCATTTTTTCCAAAAAAGTGAAAAACGGCCTGTTTTCAGGCTTATTTTGATGCCCTAGGCCGGTCGGACCCCCAAAACGCGAGTCTGTTCCGTTTCAGGACACCCGGCCCTTCCCCGGGGTTCACCATGCGATTGCAAAAGGCACGCTGAGCCGCAGCGTTACAGCTTACGGCCTTAGAGAAGGCTGCGGGGGCGGAGGAAGGGGAAAATCTCCAAGCGGCTCAGGTTATTCGTGGCGGAGGGCTTCGATCGGATCGAGCCGGGAGGCCCGCCAGGCGGGGTACAAACCAAAGCCAACTCCGACCAGGACGGAAAAGATCAACGAGACGAAGATGATGGGTACGTGCACTTTCGCTGGCAAGGGACTGCCCGTGAACCAACCCCACTGGAGCATCTGGGACCAGAGGGCCGGGACGGCATACACCATCGCCAGTCCGATGAGCACGCCGAGCAGACCGCCCAACGTCGTCTGAACGACGGCTTCCACGAGGAATTGCAGGACAATGTCCCGCTGTTTGGCTCCCAAAGCTCGGCGGATGCCGATCTCACGCGTCCGTTCCGTGACGGTGGCCAGCATGATGTTCATGATGCCGATGCCGCCGACGAGCAGAGAGATCGAGGCGATCATGGCCATCAGGGTGATGAAGCGGTTCTTGGCCCGCTCCGCCTCTTCGAGGCGGTCCAGGGGAATCGTGACGGCCCAATCGCGCTTGGGGGCATGCTCTTCTTCCAGGATTTGTTTGATGGCATCGCCGACAGGCCGAACGAGGTCGATATCGGACACCGTGAGCGTGATCTGGGTATATTGGACCTTTTCGTTGATGCGGGAACCGGAAGTCCGGACCGAGATGATCTCGCCGAAGCGGGCAAAGCTGGTGTGGAGGGGGATGTAAATATCATCGTTGAAGTCTTCCGCGGCTTGGGAACCGCCGCTGCCGCCCGTGGGCATGCGCTCGCGGATGACCCCCACGACCTGAAATTCAAAGGAACGCATCAGGATCGAACGACCAAGCGGGTCTTCAAAGGGGAAGAGTTTGTCCGCCACCGCTGAGCCGAGGACGCAGACGTTTTTGCGTTCCCGGTCGTCGATGTCGGTCAGGAAACGTCCCGATGCTAGTTCAAAACGGTGGATGTCGGCATATTCTGGCGTCGTGGCGATGACACGGGCGTTGGCCATGCGCTCCAGATAGCGGGCTTCCGTGGGCAAAACCCGCAAGGGGACGATGCGCACGATCGCATCCCCGAACGTCTTGAACCGTTCCAGGTCCCGGCGGGTCAGCCCGTAGGTGGTCACCCAGGTACGCGTCGCCGTGGCCGAATCATCCGGCGGCTTGACACTGCGAATGATGATGTTGGTCGCTCCTTGCCGCTTGATGTCCTCCAGGGCGTCCTGCATCGATCCCTCGCCGAAGGCCATCAGGGAGATAACCGAGGCGATTCCAATAATGATGCCCAAGACCGAGAGAAAAGACCGGAGTTTGTGGAGCCAGAGGCTTTTGATGGCCAAGGCGATATTGCGGCGGAGCTTGATGATCGCGGCGCGTTGCGCCCAGGAATTGGAGGCGATGAGGGCCACGAAGGCCGCTCCCGCGACTGCGAGCAAAAGCCAGAACCACCAGGGGAAATCGGAGTACATTGGCAGCATGGCAACTCCGTGGGAGCCGAACGAGCACAGTCGACCGCATCCGCAGGCGCTATTCGCCGAATCGCAGGAGGGAGGACAGCGAGAACTATCCCTTCGCTTGGTGACAATCCAGGAGCACGAATCGTGCGCCCCCTGGTTGTTTACGGAGCTATTATAGCAGGTAACCCTGCCTTCCACTGCCGAAACTCCTTCACGCAGCACTCCCGAAATGTCCCAGGGGCGTTCCTTTCGGAACGGCTCAGCAAAAAAGCCAGCTCCAGACAAGCCGCAGGGAAGCCTGTCTGGAGCCGAGTGTGAGGTTCGGATGCCGGCGGATCACATCGGCGGGGTGGAAGTTGAACCGCGGGTCATTGCCCCAGCGGCGGCCGGCCTTCCGTCTGGAAGATCTCCTCCTCCGAATTGATGATGATCCGCGGCGTGACCATGATCATGATGTGTGTGGTTTCCCGGCCAATGCCGACATTTTTGAACAAGCGGTTCAGGTAGGGAACCTTGCTCAACACTGGCGGTCCGAACTCGTTGCGTCCTTCCGAGACTTGCTTGAAGCCGCCGAGCAGGACGGTCCCGCCATCGGGGCAGACGACCGTGGTGTTGATGTTGAGCGTGGTAAAGGCCGGCTGTTGCAGGAACTGTGTGAACGGCACCGGTTGTCCCTGGCTGCCTCCCTCAAACACAGGGATGACGAAGGTGGTGAAGGGGAAGAGGGGCACGTTGGCACCGGTCTGAGCGCTCATCGTGATCGGCATGTTGAGGCGGACGAAGCGCCGATCCGCAGAAATCACCCCCTGGATGGTGATCGAGACGATACCCCCCTGGTTGAAGTCGCCCGGTCCGGGGAAGGGTACGTTCTGCGGCACGAAGACCAGTTGGCCGTTGACCGAGATCACCTGGACGTTGGTCACGAAGAACTGGAGGTTGGAGACTGTCAGGGTCGCCGTCTGGCCGTTGAAGAGGGTCAGTTTCGGCGCTTGCATGACGTTGACGCGCCGGTCGCCTTGGGCAGCCTCCATGAACATATACACCTGGATGTCGTTGAGGAAGGCCAGTCCCAACGCGATGCCGCCGTTGTTGCCGGGCATGTTCGGATAACCGCCAAAGGGCGGGATGGCCATTTGGAAGTTCCGCGGGCGGATGGGCACGTCCAGGTCTGGAGTGAAGGTGCCGGCGGGCGTCAAGCCGACCGTCACACCCCGCGCGTTGATGTCGTTGATGAAGGGGACAGGGCGGAAGACACCCGAAAAGCCCGTGTTGGGATCGACGGCGGTCAATTGCGGCTCGAACTGCGTCGTGTGGGTCTTGATGTTCATCGAGAAGTCCAGACCCATTCGCTCGAACCAGCTTTCCGAGACCGAGACGATACGGACTTCGACGGCCAGGGCCAGGTCCTGGAGCCGGCGCAAGGCTTCGAGCAGGTCCTCGACTTCCCGGATGACGTCGGCGGTTTGATTGACCACCAGGGCGCTGCTAACGTCGTAGTACTGGATGCGTCCGGCACCGCCCATGCCATCCCAGGTGTGGGGTTTGATCAAGCTGGTGATGAGCTGGATGAGTTGCTCATGGCGGCTGTTCTGCTCCGTGGTCACAGGAGCCGAGGCGCTGACCGGCCCGCCGGATTGCCATTGGCTCTCCAGCCGTCCCGCTTGACTGAGGGGTACGCCGCCGTGGATGCCCGGCTGCAAGCCCGCCGTCATCGAAGCTGGCAGACCGCCTCCCAGACCGCCGGGAGGATTCAACGGCGTAGGCAAGCCGCTGGCGCCGATTTGGGCTTTGGCCGCGCTATTGGCGAACATCTTGTCCACGTTGGCGTAGTCCGGCATGGCGAAGTTGGGGATGGGAGTCACCAGGTCCGCCACGGCGAAGACTTTGGTGTAAAGCCGTCCCTTGGCCTTGCGCGTGGTCGTCACTTTGACCATGTCGTTTTCGATGACGTAGCTCAGTCCCGCTTGCTCCAGGGTGAAGCTGAGCAGGTGCTTGGCGGCGACCGGGTAACCGGGTTTGACCGTCACTGGCTTGACCGGACTGAGACCCTCCGCCTCCAGAGCAGCTTCGTCGAGCAGGATCGGCACTCCGATGAGGGTCTTGAGGTTTTCGATCGCCTGGTTGATTGGCGTCTGGGTGAATTCGATCTCGATCGGTTTGTTGAGCTTCAATTCGATGTCGTATTCCGCCTCGGAGCGGGTCTTGAGGTAGGCGTCGTCGAGGGAGCCGCGGTTGCGCGCGCGACGGTAGGCTTCGAGTTTGACGGCGACGGGATTGTCCACATCGACGAACGGCCCCGGTTGCTCCGCCTTGTTGAGGGCGTCCAGCACAAACTGCTCCTTGTCGCTTTTGAGTTTTTCCGCTTCGCGGACGCGTTTGCTCATCTTGGCCATGTACACAAGCTGGGCCAGGGCGGGATTGTCGGGGTCCAACTGCTTGGCCTGCAAGGCGACTTTTTCCGCTTCGCTGAAGTCGGCCCGCTTGACCAGCTCGTGATAACGGCGGACCAGTTGCGTGATCTCGGCTTTGCGTTGCTCTTCGGCAGCGGCTCGTCCGGCGATCAACTCGCGGGCCTCGCGGTTCTCCCGCTGCTGCCGGGCGATGGCATCCGTCTGGCCTTTCATGACCCGGAAGGTGTCCAGGCGGCTCTCAATGGGCCGGAGCAACAGAGCGATGCTCGACGCATCCAGGTCAGAAGCCCGAACTTTTTGGATGTAGTCCTGAAGCATCTGGATCGCCAGGTCGGTTTCCCCGTTGCCAAACGCCTTGGTGGCTTCCGCTTGGACCTTCAGCCCTTCACTGCGGAGCTTTTGGAATTGGACCTGCCGCAGGGCTTCGGTTTGGGTGGCCACCGATTCGGGATTTTTGGGTTGTGCCGGGTCGGAGGGAACCGGTGAAGAAGGCGATGGGGTGCTGTGGGCCGCCCCGGAAGTACCGCTCTTTTCCAGTTCGTTGCGGCAGAGAGTGAGCAATTCTTCGCGTCGGGCCTTTTTGTCCGCCGGTAAGTGATTCGGATCAATGAGCAGGAGCACGCCGAGGGCCTGATTGTAGTCGCGTTGCTGCGTCGCCGTTTCAGCGGCTTCCAGGGAACGCAGGGCATTGACCTTTTTCTGGGCCAGGCGTTCCGCGTCGATGGAATTGAGCAAGGCGCGGGCTTCGTTGTGCAAACCGCCATCGGGATGATTATGGGCCTTGAGGGCGAGTTGTTCGGCGATGTCGAGCCGTCCCGCGGCGAACTCCTGGGCGGCCTGATCGAGGAGTTGCCGGGCGGTCAGTCCGGCGGGAGACTGGGGAGCGGCAGGAGCACCAGGTGAAACGGGAGCCAAGGGCGGCACAGGAGCGGCCGGTGGTGGAGTCGGCCCCGCTCCTCCAGCAACAGTTGCGGAAGTACCGCCGCGTATTTGGGCACGCAATTCGTCAATCGGCCGGGAGTGCAATCCCAACTGACCGGCGATCTGGGCCGCGCGCTGGAGGGCCGTCTCGGCCGCGGAGGTTTCGTTTTTGTTCAGATGGGTCCGGGCTTGGGCCACCAGTTGATCGATGGCGCGCTGGCCGCGAGCATTGAGGTCCTGCAAGGCGTAGGCCGGGGAGTACTCCTGCGGTCCGAAACTGGCTCCGAGGCGATCCGCTTCAAGGAAGCGGGCCTTAGCGGCGGCAAATTGTCCCTCGTCCGCCAAGCGTTTCCCTTCGGCGAGGAGCCGCTGAGCGGCGGCCTTTTTGCTGTCGGCGGTGGCGGGCGGCGGAGAAGCAGCGGGACGGCTCGGCGTCGAACCCGTCCCCGCCGAGTGGGCCGGCGTGAGCGAGGAAGGGGTCTGTCCCGGCCGGACCGAGGCGGTGGTGACGCCGTGCGGTGTACCGGGCGGAGTAATGGGCGGCACATTGAGCCGGGCACGGGCCGCTTGAATCTGCCGGATGAGCTTGTCCGGGCGGTCGCCGAAATCCCAGATGGAGTAGGGGCCGTGGAGTTGTTCCGCCCGCTGAGCCAGTTGCAAGGCCCGATCGAGTTGCTCGGCTTTTTCGCGGTCCGAACGCGCTGGCTGGGCCAGTAGTGCCTTGGCCTGACGGAGGAGTTGTTCGGCCTCCTTCTTCTGGGCTTTGGCCACAGCGGCCTGGATGTCTTTGAGCAGCGCCTGCGGGGTGTCTTCAAACAAGCCCCAGCGTCCACTCGGATTGCTGGCTTCCGCGGCACGGGCTAAATCCTGGGCACGGTCGAACTGCCCCGCTTCCAAGGCCCGCCGCCCTTCCCGCAACAAGGCACGGGCATCCCGACCCGGCATGCTCTTGGCTGTGACTCCACTGGGAGCAGCCCCGCCCTTGGTTCCCAGTCCTTGCGCTTCGAGCGTTGCGGCTGACAAGCCACACAACAGCGGCGCCACCAGCAAGCGGACGGCATAGCCACGCCCGCTCCACGTCCTTGCCCTACTCACCATGGCCTCCTTCCCCTTTGCCGGGTGATCTGTGGACCGCGATCTCTCACGACCGTCATCCCCCGATGTCTCGATCGTGAGGCGTCCCCTCCGGCGGACCTCGGCCACCCCCTGCTGGATACGCTGGCCGATCTCCCTCCATCCGCCGACGAGACGCTGCCGCGTCGGTTCCTCCAATCAAGCACCGGCCTATAACGACCCCCTTCCCGCAAGTCAAGCATCCCATCACTTTTTTTGGCACTTTCTCCCCAAATTTTTCCCCTTCCATCCCGCCAGGACGGTAAACCACGCAAGACATGGCCAACCCCGCAAAATTGCCCCCGTTCCGCAGAAAACATCTCACTCCGTATGATGGGTAAACTCGAAAGGAACAGAAGTTGCTCGTCCCCCGCCGCTCCTTCCCCGGAGCTAAGCCAGGAATCGTCAACATACCCCTGGGAACCAAGGAATCACAAACCACGGGAGGGGACCTTGGGGGGCTTTGAGCACACCGCGGCCATCGCTCAACACGCGGCGGCCATCAATTCGGCTGAAATGGCAGCAGGCGGCACAGCGCTGTTCCGGACCGCCTTGGAGAGGAGAATCCGCTAGAATGTGCTCAGAGAGTTATGGGACGCTCCCGCGCGACCCGCCATAAAGGTCGAGGAGCCAGACGGTATCCTAGAATTGGGGAGCTGACGCCAGACGCAGCCGTCCCCATAGGCCGGACAGAAGAGGAGGTGCTGCCCTATGCTGGAAACCGCGTTGAACTGGCTGCAAAAGAACCACGAAGAGATCGTGCGGAACCTGGCCGAACTCGTGGCCATTCAGAGTATTAGCACGGACGGGGAACACCAGGCCGAGATCGAACGCACAGCCCAGTTGACCTGCGAGCAGATGCGCCAGGCCGGCCTGCACAATGTGGACATCCTCCGCATCGGCGGTTCTAACCCTTACGCCTACGGCGAGTGGCTGGAAGCCAATGGCAAGCCGACGGTGTTCCTCTATGCCCATCACGACGTTCAGCCCATCAACTACGTGGAGCAATGGAAGACGGACCCCTGGAAGCTAACGCGGCGGGATGGCCGACTCTTTGGGCGCGGTTCCGCCGATGATAAGGGAGCTATTGCCGCTTTTCTCGGCGCGGTCGCCGCCTATCGCAAGACAGGGAATGCTTTGCCCGTCAACATCAAAATGCTGGTGGAGGGGGAAGAAGAGGTCGGCTCGAAGAACTTGATGAAGTTTTTCGAGATGTACAAGCAGAAGCTGCAATCCGACGTGATCGTCGTATGTGACACCGAGAACATCGAAGTGGGGGTCCCCAGCATCACTTATTCCTTGCGGGGGATCGTCATGGTGCGTGTCGATGTGGTGACGGCCCGCACCCCGATTCATAGCGGCACCAGCGGAGGGGGTATTCCCGATGCCGCGATCGCCCTCAACCACATCCTCGGACGGCTCTATTGGGACAACGGCCCCCTGCCGATCCCGCATTTTTACGACGATGTCCGCCCCCTGACCGAGCGGGAACGGGCAGCCTTCACCCGCCTCCCCTTCGACGCCCAGAAACTGCGGCAGGAAATCGGGATGGTTCCTACCGTCCGCTTCGCCATGGAGGAAGGCTACAGCTTCTATGCGCAAACCTGGCGGCGTCCCGCCATCACGGTGATCGCGCAAGAGGCCAGCTCCCTCAAAGGGGCCTCCAATCAGGTCCTGCCGCGGGCCTCGGCGATCGTGAGCTGCCGCATCGTCCCTGATCAGAAACCGGAGAAAGTCCTCGCCGATCTGACCGCCTTCCTCACCCACGATCCGCCTTGGGGCTGTGAGGTCCACGTCACTCCCTACGGTCCCTCCGTGGATTGGTGGATGATCGATCCGAGCGGCCCGGCGTTCGAGGCGGCTTTGTCGGCCTTACGAGAGGGTTACGACCGGGACCCCGTGCCCATCGGTTGCGGCGGTACAATCGGGTTTGTCGGCCCGCTGTCCCAGCTCTTCGGCGGCGCCCCCGCCCTGCTCTTGGGGATTGAAGACCCGGCCAGCAACGCCCACGCCCCCAACGAAAGCTTGCATGAAGGCGACTTCCGCAAGCTCATGGCTTCTCTGGTACGGCTTTTCGACAACCTGGGCCGGCTGACACCGGAGCGCATCCGCTGACCGCAAGCACTTGCCTTGCGTTCGCCCCTCGATGTCCACCCCCTCCTCCGTCACGGGAGCGGGGGGAGATGTTGCCGCAAAGTCGCAGCCGCCTCCTCCGGCGTAACCGCCACGATGTAGCAACCAAAGCCCCACTCCAGTCCCGCCGGGCGGGTCAAGCGAGGTAATAACTCCACGCGCCAGTGCAGGTGGTCTACGCCGTCGCCCTGCCAGGGGGCTGTTTGGAGAATCCAGTTGTAGGCGGGTTGGTGGCAGGCATCATCTAAAGCCGCCAGAACCTGATGCCAGATTTGAGCCAGTTCCTGGAACGCGGTCGGGTCCTGGTGCTCAAAACGTGCCTGATGACGGAGGGGAGCCAGCCATAGTTCATATGGAAATCGCGGGGCATTAGCCGCCAAAACCGCAAAATGTTCGCTGCGGGCAATGAGGCGGTGTCCTTTGTGCAGTTCGCGCTCCAGAAGCGCACAGGTCAGGCAGCGTCCTGTACGCTCAAGGTAGGTCCGGCATACTGCACTTTCCTGAGCCAGGGGGCGGGGGAGCAACGGCAGAGCAATGATCTGCGAGTGGGTGTGCGGCAAAGATGCTCCTGCCTCCGCGCCGACGTTTTTGAACACCGCCGCACAGGTCCATGTCCCCTCCTGCGCCAAGGCCAGCAAGCGGTCCTGGTAGGCGCGGAACAGATCGGCGAGTTCGGCCAGGGTGAGCCGCTTGGGATCGTCGAGATGGCGGGGAGTTTCGATGACCACCTCGCTGCGGCCCATCGCCGGAGCCTCGGCTTGAGACTCATCAGCCTGGCAGTAGGGCGTTCCGAGATCCGGACGCACCGCAGGATACTTATTGGGAACGACCCGCAGGCGCCAAGCCGCCGTTCGATCCCCGCTAGGATCAGCCGGATAGGTGAGCACCGCCGGCGGGGTCTGATCTTCACGACCGGGACAGAAAGGGCACAGCGCCGGATCATCCGGGAAGCTTTGGCGGGGTAACATCCCTAGGCCGACTTGGGGGCGGGCGGACCGTTCCGGAGCGAGAATCGTCCAGTGGCTGCGGAAAGGATCGCGGCGGAACTGCGGCGGCTGCGGCATAAGCAGATCATCTGACGCTCGAAACACGGAACACCGGCAAATCCCGGCGGCTGCTCCGGAGACATTCTTAGCGATCGCCCCCGGGAAAGAGTACCACATCGGACCGAGTGGCGGGAACCTGTCAGTGCCCGGTGCAATCCCGTCAGCGGCCTGTGCCAAAGGTTTGGCCCGTTGGTGGAGGAGCCACGGAGGGAACCACACCGGCTGAACCTGGAGGTGCCACGGGTACGCCACCGGCCGGTTGGACAGCATGCGGGCTGCCCGGTGAAGTGCCGTTCGCCGCTGGCCGTGGTCCCGCGGCGGGGCTGCTATTGCGGGGCTGCGGATTCCCCGGGGCCGGTGGATAATGCGGGCTAGCAGCGCGGCGATAAGCTATCCGCCATTCCGTCAGCTCGCGGGTCGTGGTAATCCCTGCCAGAAAATCCGGACCCACTTGCTGATTGTTATTCGTCTGCTGCCCAACGACCACCTCGCGCTCTTCCAGGATTTCGTAATGCGGCCCGACATGCTGCGTGATCAAATCCAACGCTGCCTGCCGGTAATAGGTGGGCCAGTGATTGCTGTTTTCCGGGATGGCCACAACACCCCCATCGGCATGCCGTTCCACATAGCGAGCCGTGGCGCATCCGCTCAAATTCGCGATCACTCCCACGGCCAGCAATAAGCTGATCCAACGCTGATTCACATTCCGAACCGCCCACGTTTGAGGTGCTTGGCTTGCCATCTGCCCCCTCCCATGCAACAAACCCTATGGAACCTTTCCCCCTCGATAGTTCCGAATATGCCTTGAAGCGCCCGCTCTATAACGGCGGCTTTTCGGGGTGTCGAGAGGAATTTTGCATGCGGACCGAACTGCTCCAATTCCCCTAACTCCGCCGCGGGAGTCGCGGAGGGGCCAGAGAAAACTCCTTCAAACCATGTCTGGGACTACTGGAACCTTTCCCCCGCATCTTCCGCATATCCCGTGCTGTTGCTACTGCCACGGAAGTAGCTGAGGAGGTAGAGTTCTCCTCGCCACGCGGGACGCCTAGCTCGTCCTCGCTCTGTCTCAGCCGTTCCGCTTGCGGGGTTGACCGCGGTTCCGCTGATCGGGGCCTGCGCAGCCTGAGTGAAGCCACTGCTTACAAACCGGGCAACGCCAAACCTTTCGAGAAGCGGGAAATCGGGTAGGCTCTGCGTGGTTCACTCCGCCGTTTTCCCCTTGTTTTCTAGGCAAAAGTCGATTGGTCTGCCGGAAGAAATCCCACATGGTACGGAAGTTGCTCGAGAGTTCTGCGACCGGATTGACCGGGAGGTAAAAACAGGGCCAAGTCAGAGGAAACGGATGAAGGCAGCCCAAGCGGGGTGGGTGTATTTGGTGGGCGCAGGACCGGGTGCTGCGGACCTGATCACGGTGCGCGGCTTGCGGATTTTACGCACGGCGGACGTGGTGCTCCACGACGCGCTCATCCCACGGGAGTTGCTGGAGGAAGCCCGGCCGGATGCGGAAATCCTCAGCGTGGGAAAGCGCGGCTATTGCCTCGGCAGCACCCGCCAGGAAGCGATTCAGGAAGCCTTGATCCGCTTGGCTCGCTCCGGGCGCTCCGTCTGCCGCCTCAAAGGGGGCGATCCGTACGTCTTTGGCCGGGGCGGTGAAGAGGCCGAGGCGCTGGCTCAGGCGGGGGTTCCGTTCGAGGTCGTGCCGGGAATCACGGCGGCCACCGGAGCCTGTGCGGCGGCGCAGATTCCGCTGACCCACCGGGCGGTGGGACCTGCCGTGGTCCTAGCTACAGGCCATCACGACCCGGAAGGGCCAGACTGCAAGCTCGATTGGGACGCCTTGGCCCGCTTGGGGAACGTCATTTTCTACATGGCCAGCCGCTATCGGACGGCCATCGCCCGCCGCCTGATCGAGCATGGTCTGCCGCCGACCACCGCCGCCGCCGTTATCGAAAAAGCCACCACGCCTGAACAGCGTATCGTCGTCGCCACCTTGGCCGAGATCGCAGACGATCTGACACTCCCCGGCGAGGTCGGACCCTCGTTATTCCTCGTCGGTGAGTGCGTCCGCCACCGTCAGGGGCTGTATCGGCCTTGGGAAAGCTTCGCGGAGGTGACTGCTCCATGACCGGAAGTCCTGCTCTCACTCCCCCTGCACTCTCTGTCCAGCGTGAAGGGCGTCCACGGCTGGTCGTGGTCGGGAATGGCATGGCAGGCGGGCGGCTGCTGGAAGACATTCTCGCCTGCGATCCCCAGCGCTTCGCCATCACCGTTTTCGGAGAGGAACCCTACGGCAACTACAACCGCATCCTCCTATCCGAAGTTCTCAACGGCAGCCAGGAAGCCCAGAATATCTTCCTCAATCCTCTGGCCTGGTACGCGGAAAATGGCATCACTTTGCATGCCGGGCGCAAAGTCGTCCGCATCGACCGGGAACAGCGCCGTGTCTATTGCGAGGACGGCCAGAGCGAACCCTACGATCTTCTCGTCCTGGCGACAGGCAGCAAACCGTTTATCCCGCCGATTCCGGGCACAACTTTGCGAGGTGTCTTCGTCTTTCGCACCCTCGATGATTGCCGGCACATCGCATCTTATGCCCGGCAATGCCGACGGGCGGTGGTCATCGGCGGCGGATTGCTTGGCCTGGAAGCCGCCAAGGGGTTGATGACCCATGACCTGGATGTCACCGTGGTGGAGATGGCCCCGTATCTGATGAGCGTGCAACTAGACGAACCCGGCGGCAGAGTCCTGGGTCAAACCATCGAGCGGCTGGGTATTCACGTCCGCACCGCCACCACGACTAAGGAGATTGTCGGACATACCCATGTCACTGCGGTGCGATTCGCCGACGGTACGGAAATCCCGGCGGATATGGTCGTCATCGCCGCGGGCATTCGGCCCAACATCGATCTGGCCCGTGAGTGCGGCCTGGCCTGCGAACGCGCCATCGTGGTGGACGATCAACTGCGCACCTCCGACCCGAACATCTATGCGGTGGGAGAATGCGTACAGCATAATGGTGTCGTTTACGGCCTCGTGGCGCCGATTTGGGAGCAGACCAAAGTCCTGGCCCGCGTGCTGACCGGCAGCGATCCCCACGCCCGTTACACCGGCTCCCGCATCGCCACACGCCTGAAAGTCATGGGGGTGGACCTGGTCAGTCTAGGCCGCATTCAGGATGTGCAATCCAGCGATGAGGTGGTGCAATTCAGCGAGCCGGCTCGTCAAGTGTACTGGAAAGCCATCATTCGCAACGGGCGCTTGCATGCCGCCTGCTTACTCGGCGATCTAGGTCCGGCGGATCAACTCCAGCGCCTCTTCCACAGCGGTGCAGAGGTCCCCCAACGGCGCGTCGAGATTTTCTTTCCCCCCGCGGCCAGTGCTGCCCCTGTCACTTTGGCGGACTTGCCCGATGCGCAGCAAATCTGCGATTGCAACGGCGTCAGCAAAGGCACCATCGTGGCGGCCATTCGGGCCGGCAAATGCACTCTTCCGGCGATCGGCAAAGCGACCCGTGCAGGCACTGGCTGCGGCAGTTGCAAGAAAATCATCAAGGGACTCATCGAATGCTTCGCCGATTCGGTGACCCCGGACCCCAGCGAGGACTGGTATGTCCCGGCGGTCCCGATGGACAAGCCGACCCTGGTGGCCGAAATCCGCCGCCGCGGCCTCAAAAGCGTCTCCGCCGTGCTCCAGGAACTCGGCCACGGGGAAGACGAAAAGAGCAAAAACGGCCTGGCATCCCTCCTGAAAAGCCTCTGGGGGAAGGAATACATCGATGAACGCGATGCCCGCTTCATCAACGACCGCGTCCATGCCAACATTCAGAAGGACGGCACGTTTTCCGTGGTTCCCCGCATGTATGGCGGCGTCACGACGCCGGACGAACTGATCCGTATCGGACAGGTCGCCAAAAAATACCAGGTGCCGATGGTCAAGATCACCGGCGGGCAGCGGATCGACCTCTTAGGCATCCGCAAGGAGGACCTCCCGAAAGTCTGGGCGGATCTCGGCATGCCGAGCGGCTACGCCTATACCAAGGCGCTGCGTACCGTCAAAACCTGCGTGGGCAGCGAGTTCTGCCGCTTCGGCCTCAATGACAGCACGGGCATGGGGATTGCCATCGAGAAGCGGTTCCAGGGCTTCGAGTTTCCCGCCAAGGTCAAAATGGCGGTCAGCGGCTGCCCACGCAATTGTGCCGAAGCCACGGTCAAAGACGTCGGTGTGGTGGCCACGGAAGGCGGCGAATGGGAAATCTCCATCGGCGGGGCCGCCGGTGCTCATGTCCGCAAATCGGACGTCCTCTGCCGGGTGTCCAGCCGGGAAGAGGTGCTCCGCATCATCGGCCGCTTCCTCATCTACTATCGAGATAACGCCAAATGGCTGGAACGCACCTACGACTTCGTCCCACGGATCGGTTTGGACAAAATCCGAGACATCATCGTGCATGATAAGCTCGGCCTGGGCGAGTACTTGGATGCGGAAGTCGAAAAGATGGCCGCCGCCTACGTGGATCCGTGGCTGGAACGGGAACACCCCGCTTACGAGGGCCAATTCGACGGAGAAAGCCGCATCCCCCTGCCCATGGTGACGTGAAATCGTCCGGGTGGAACTCCCCCGTATTCCCTCTCCCCCGCTTCGTCCTACCAGAGCATACCATCAACCCGCCTGTTGGACAGGTGGGTGATGACTATCGTTTTGCCCCTGGAGAAGGGAGGTTTTGCACCGATGAGTTCGGGTGAAATCACCTATGTCACGGTTGGCCCCGTATCCGCGATCCCACCCGGAATGGGACGAGCGTATCACGTGGGTCCCCATCGGATCGCCGTCTTCCGCACACGCAGCGGCCGGGTCTTTGCCACGGCTCAGAGATGCCCCCATCGCGGCGGCCCCCTGGCGGACGGCATGCTTGTCGGAGAACAGGTCGTCTGCCCGCTGCACGCCTTCCGCTTCGACCTGCATACGGGCCAATGTGAACAAAGCCATGTCTGCCCGGTGCAAACCTACCCTGTGGACATCACGCCGGAAGGTTGGATCCGCATCGGCATTCCCACGCGCTTCCGCAGTTCTGAGGATGTCTCCCCGTTGCTGACATCCTGCTGACCAGAGAAAGGGACCGGGAGTGGCGACGACCTTACCCCAATTGGATACCGCCGCGGCGGGACGAACCCATTGCCCCTTCTGCGCCTTTCAATGCGGGATTGTCATGGGCGAAGCGGATGACGGCTGGCGGATCTCCGGCGACCCCCACTTTCCCGTGAACCGAGGGCGGCTCTGTATCAAAGGCTGGAGCGCGACAGAATTGTTGCAGCACCCCCAGCGCCTGCGGCAACCCCTGCTCCACGGCCAGCCCGTCGATTGGGACACCGCCTACGACTACATCACGGAACGCCTCCGCGACCTCCTCCAGCGATACGGCCCGCAAACGATCGGCGTCTTCGGTTCCGGGGCGCTAACCAACGAAAAGGCCTATTACCTGGGGAAATTCGCACGTCTGGTCCTGCGCACACCACACATCGACTACAACGGCCGCTATTGCATGTCCAGCGCCGCTGCAGCCAGCAACAAAGCCTTCGGTATCGACCGCGGACTCCCCTTCCCCGTCAGCGATTTGGCCCTGGCCCGCACCATCCTTCTGGTGGGGGGCAATCCCCTGGAAACCCTCCCCCCGATGGCCCAATGGTTCGAGGAACAGCGTGCGAATGGCGGGCGGCTCATCGTCGTGGACCCCCGGCGCACGGCTACGGCCCGAACCGCGGATTTGCACCTCGCCATCACTCCGGGCAGCGATCTGGCCCTGGCCAACGGTTTGCTTTTCCTCGCCATCGAAGAAAAGCTGGTGGACCTGGAGTTCATCCGGTGCCGCACCGTGGGTTATGAGGCCGTCCGCCGCACCGTGCTCCATTACCATCCCGCCCGTGTGGAACAGTTGACCGGATTGCCGGAATCCGCCTTGCGCCAGGCCATCCGCTGGCTTGCCGAGAAACCGTCGCTGATTCTCACGGGTCGCGGCGCGGAACAGCATAGCAAAGGCGTCGATACTGTTTTAGCCTACATCAACCTGGCTTTGGCCCTCGGACACATCGGGCAACCCGGCGGCGGGTACGGTTGCCTGACGGGACAGGCCAATGGCCAAGGCGGACGCGAACATGGTCAGAAGGCCGACCAGCTCCCCGGTTACCGCCTCATCGAAGTCCCGGAACACCGCGAGCAAGTCGCCCGACACTGGGGTGTCGATCCGCAGTCACTGCCCGGAAAAGGGCGCAGCGCCTGGGAACTGCTCGACTCGCTCGGCCCCAAGGGCATACGAGCCTTGTTGGTCTTTGGCTCGAATGTGGTGGTGGCTTCTCCCGATGCCCGCCGCATCCAGCAGCGCCTGCAAAGCCTGGACCTGCTCGTCGTCTGTGACGCTTTCCTCCAGGAAACCGCCCGCCTGGCCCATGTGGTTTTACCGGTCACCCAATGGGCCGAGGAAGACGGCACCGTCACCAACCTGGAAGGGCGCGTCCTGCGTCGCCGCCGGGTCTTAACCCCGCCGGCTGGTGTCAAAAGCGATCTGGAAATCCTGCGGGATTTGGCCCACCGCCTCGGCCATGCGTCCCACTTTCCCACGGCCCAACCGCGCGAGGTTTTCGCAGAACTCTGCCGCGTCACTTCGGGCAGCATCGCCGATTACTCCGGCCTCAGTTACGACCGCCTGGAGGAACAAAACGGCATATTTTGGCCCTGTCCCCATCCCGATCATCCCGGTACGCCGCGGCTGTTTGCCGAGCGCTTTTTCCACGCGGATGGCAAAGCTCGCTTCCATGCGGTCGAGCATCGCTCTGCTGCCGAAGAGCCGGATGGCGACTTCCCCTTGTACTTCACCACGGGGCGCACCCTGGAACACTACAACTCCGGCGCGCAGAGCCGGCGTGTCAGTCGATTGTCACGAACTTGTCCCCATCCTGTTCTGTGGATTCATCCGGAGCTGGCGGCACACTACGGCATTGGCGACGGTGCGGAAGTGGTCGTGGAAACCCGCCGCGGCCAGGCCGCTTTCCAGGCTGAGGTCACGAGCGACATCCGGCCCGATACCCTCTTCGCCCCCTTTCACTGGGGGGATGCCCAAGCCGCCAACCTGCTAACCCAAGGGGCATTAGACCCGACCAGCCGCATGCCCGAATTCAAGCTCTCGGCAGCCCGCATCGTGGCTGTCCATCCGCCTTCCCCCAACGGTCATCCAGCCAAGGAGCCAGCATGAACCTCTCAGCACGAGCGCGTTTGGCGATTGTGGGTAATGGCATGGCGAGCGGCCGGCTCCTCGATGAATTGCTCCGCCGGGATGCCCTGCGCCAGCTCCAGATTTCCGTCTTTGGCGAAGAACCGCAGGGGTGCTACAACCGCATTCTCCTCCACCGCTTGCTTTCGGGCGGTACCTTGGAAGAGATTCTCCTCAAGCCACCCGCTTGGTACGCAGAGCATGGCATCGCCTTCCATCCCGCGACTGTCACGCACATTGATCCCTGGCATCAGCAGTTACAGACAGCCGACGGTCAGTGGCATGCTTTCGATCAGCTCGTGCTGGCGACGGGAAGCGTGCCGGTCATTCCTCCCCTGGAAGGCCTGCGCCTGGCTGACGGGCAATGGCGGCCCGGAGTCGTTCCCTACCGCACCGCTGCGGATTGTGAGCGACTGCGTCAGTATCTACGTGCGGGAAGACAAGCCGTAGTCATTGGTGGCGGATTACTCGGCTTGGAAGCCGCCAAAACCCTGCACGATCAGGGCCTGCACGTGACCGTGCTCCATGCCGCCGAGTGGCTCATGAACCGCCAATTGGATGCCCCGGCCGGGCGCTTCCTTCAGCAAGCCCTGGAACGGATGGGACTGGCCATTCGCACCGCAGTCCAGGCTACCCGTCTCCTGGGTGAGACCGCAGTTGAGGCCGTGCAACTGGCGGATGGTGCCACATTGCCCGCGGACCTCCTCGTGCTGGCGTGCGGCGTCTCGCCGCGGGTGGAACTGGCCCGCCAGGCCGGCCTGGAGGTTCGCAAAGGCATCGTTGTGGACGACCAGCTCCGCACCAGCCAGCCCCAGATTTACGCAGTGGGTGAGTGTGCCGAGCATCGAGGCGTCGTCTACGGCATCGTCGCACCGCTCTACGAACAGTGCAGCGTATTGGCTGACATCCTCAGCGGCGTCCGTCCCCAAGCCCGTTACCGGGGTTCCCTCCTCTACACGCGCTTGAAAGTCGCCGGTGTGGATGTGGCGAGCATGGGGGAGATCGAATCCGAAGGGGAACAGGATGAGATCATCCAGGTCATCGAACCGCAGCGGGGTGTTTATCGCAAGCTGATCATCCGCCAGGAACAATTGGTCGGAGCCGTGTTAGTCGGGGATGCTACTGCTGCCGCTTCCCTTTTGCGGCGCCTGCAACGCGGCGATCTGGTTCCGTCCAATCGTCTGGATTGGCTCGCCTCGCCTTACCGCCGCGACACTCAGGAACAAGAGGATGTGGTCTGCCATTGTCACCAAATCCGCCCGCAGCAACTGATCCAAGCCATCCAGAACGGTTGCCGGACGCTTTCAGAACTCGGCAGCCGAACGGGGGCGGGAACCGGTTGTGGCTCCTGCCGGGGTCAACTCGCCCGGCTCCTGCTTCAGCATGCCGCGGCAGCAGCGGGCGCACCTTCATGACAACCCACGGACACAAGACTTCCTCTCCACGCTCTCCCCGTGATGGCTCGTTCTTTCCTGCCCTTAGAAAGGAGCATCCATGCGCGAGACTGTGGAGGCTGCCCCTTCCGAGGCCACGGGACCGCGGCAACGCGTCCTCTGGCTGTCCACCTGGTCGTTTACCCTGCTCTTTGCCGTGTGGCTCATGTACGGTGTGCTGGGAGTCAAAATCCGGGATGAACTGTCCCTGACGCCCGGTCAATTCGAGTGGCTCCTGGCTGTAGCGATCCTCGCCGGCTCGTT
This sequence comes from Thermogemmata fonticola, assembly GCF_013694095.1. Lineage (NCBI taxonomy): Bacteria > Pseudomonadati > Planctomycetota > Planctomycetia > Gemmatales > Gemmataceae > Thermogemmata > Thermogemmata fonticola. Next base: position 957,939 of record NZ_JACEFB010000001.1, read on the forward strand.
GCCCCGCTTGCACTTCGGCATCTGGGCTGACCGATACGGGGGCCGCAAGGTCATGACCGCCTTGCTCCTCCTGGTCGTACTTCCCACGCTGTGGGTCAGTTATGCTTCCAGCTACTGGGAACTGCTTCTCTGTGCCGCCATTTTCGGTCTTGCGGGCAACGCCTTCACAGTAGGCATTTCCTGGAACTCTGCGTGGTTCCCGGACCGGATCAAGGGCACAGCCTTGGGAATCTTCGGTGCTGGCAATGTCGGGGCGTCGCTGACTAAGTTTCTCGCTCCGCCGCTGCTGGCCCTGATTCCCGCCGCAGGCTTTGCCCAAGGAGCCATCCCCGGCGGCTGGCGTTTCATACCGCTGGTGTACACGCTGCTGCTGCTTCTCACCGCGGCGGCCGTCTGGTTCGTCGCTCCCCGTCCGGATCGCTGCCCCGGCCAAGGGCGATCCCGCAGGGACCTTTACGCCCCACTCCAACACATGCGAGTCTGGCGGTTTAGCCTCTATTATGTGGTGGTATTCGGGGCTTATGTGGCCCTCGCCGCCTACCTGCCGAAGTATTATGTCGATGTCTATGGCCTGCCACTGGCCACGGCGGGGTACCTGACCGCGCTGTACATCTTCCCTGCCAGTCTCCTGCGGCCCCTAGGCGGTTGGCTTTCCGATCGTTACGGACCGCGGTGCGTCACCTATGGCGTCTTTATCACCATGACGGTCGCATTGGCCTTCATCTGCCTGCCCAATCACTGGTGCGACCCCGGTGTGATCGGCTTTACCGCCCTGATGTTCATCGTGGGATGTGCGATGGGCATCGGGAAAGGTTCGGTTTACAAATACATACCAAACTACTTCCCGAACGATGTCGGTGCGGTCGGCGGGATGGTCGGGATGCTCGGCGCTCTAGGCGGCTTTATCCTCCCCCCGCTCTTCGGCATCCTCGGTCGCTGGTTGCAGTCCCCGCAGGCGGCGTTTCTGGCCTTGCTGCTGCTGACCCTCTTGAGCTTGGGATGGCTCCATTGGACTGTTCTGCGACTCAAACTCCAACAACAACTCCAGAGCATCCAACAGGCGATCCCCTTGCCTGTTTCGGTGACTGAGGTGAATAAGGCCTCCTCGTAACGGATAGCATCAGCATCGTGCGGCCCAGTCCTACCCTCTGCGGGTAGCCTTAGAAAACCACGGATGGCGGGACGACCTGAGTCATCCCCGCCATCCATTTTTTTTTGAACATCTCAATGTGATATTCACATTCTGCACAATCTACACTACCAGCGTGTGTTGAAGATCAAGTAGAAACTGGCGGAGTCAGCACCACCACTACCCGGTGGCTGTGTATTGCGTAGAAAGTCACCAGAGAACAAGTAAGCATAAGCAACGAGCAAGTCCGTTCTCTTAGTGAGATGGAAATTGACGATAATATCCAACTCGTTACCAATATAACTGCCAGCGGCACCAGTCGGATCACGGCGGATAGCATTCCCCGCCACATTGTAAAGTGCATCCCGACTGCTAGCCAGCCAGAAGTTATGATATTGGAACCATAAGGTAATCCAATTCGTTGGATACAGATACATGGCGAGGAAAACATCATGGATATTCTGCCGTCCTATCATATCAGCCCAGCCGAAGTAGAAATGTCCGAAGGGGAATAGTTGGTTGAACGTTGTGAAGTTGCCACTATTCGGATTCCGGTCGCCACTCGCGTATTCATAGTACACCCAGAAGGTGGGATTCCACGGCATATCTACAAAGTGATAGCCCAAACCTGCTGTGGCCATGCCCGCTACCACGTCCGCACTTCCCCGGCGGCCCAACTGCATGGCACCCTCAAAATCGAAGAGAATCTGGTTGTCAATATCTCCCGCAAACCGTGAGCCGAACGTATGCAACGTCACAGGGAAGCGATCGATACCCAACTGATTGACACGATTGGTGTTATCGTACAACATGTAGTAGAAATCTAAATACGTTCCTCTCTTCGGCTTATAGGTCGCCCAGGCACCGATAAAGTTTTGGTTGTTATCAATGGAATCGAGTGCTGTACGATTGGGAATCACTGGCTGCAACCAGAACAGGTCCGTATCCCATTTTTCACCTGTGCGGAACAGGCGGACCCCTTGGAATGTCCGTCGTGTATTCGCCCACTCCAAAGTAGATACCAATCGTTGGGAACCGAGGAGTAGCTCCTGACGGCCAACACGGAGATAGACACCATCATTCGCGATCTGGCCGAGCTTCAAGTCTACAAAGAGGTTCAGGAAATCAAAGCGTGTAGCATCAATGGGCAATAACGGCAGATTCGCACCATTGGTTTCCGCATAGATTCCTTCAACATAGATGCGGAAAATATCTTGATACCACAAGTCCGTATAGAGTCGTGTACGGATCTGTGCATAGTCGTTGTATCGACCACTCAGGCGGCTGTTTTGCTCATAAAAGTAGCGTACCCAATTGGCTCCGCCAATGTTGAGGAGCCAATTATCCCCTAAACGTACGCGTTTGAGGCGATCCAGAGCATCGGCTTGGGCATACGCCTCGGGGTTGTCCAGATAGCGCCAATCGGCATCAAAGAGTCCGGGGAACATCAGAGCAAACGGCGGGTAGCCGTACTGCGGCGGCTTGTCTCGCATCTCCCCGCGCAGGGCATCCAGCAAGCTGTAGTAGCCGCAACCGGTGGGCGGAATCGGGAACATCCCCGGCCGGGGGGTGGGCCGTACCGGAGGCACACGCGAAAAGTCAAACGCGCAAGGGTCCCGTTGAGGCGCGCAGGGTGTGGCGGTGCTCCCGGAAGGAGGAGTTGCGGTCGAACCAGCACCTCCAGAGTCCGCCGATACTGAAGCAACTCCAGGTGAACTCTGCACTGCTTCCTGCACGCCTGGTGCAGAAACGGCAGATGGCTGCGGCCCAGGCATGACCATGGGCACATCTTGCGCCTGAGCTACATTTCCCCATCCGCCAAGGCCGCCCAGAAAGGCGATGCTCCATCGCCAATGTTTCCACCAACGCATAACTCACCTTCCTTGGTTTGAGAAGTCCATGAGATACCAGGCACATGTTTCCTCGAATCCGTGCCATCGCTGAAAATATCGCATTGAGAAAGTCGGCAACTGCAAGCATCACCTGCGAGGATGTCATTCCCGGTACGTCCGCTTTTCCTAAACTCTGCATAAACCGCACGCCCGGAATCGGCGGCCTTCTTAACATCCAACCTCTTCATACACCCAATCTGTCCACTTCATGGGAATGAGCGATTTCCGCGGTTGTGCCGATATTTTCCGATTTGGGAAATGGGTCGAATTCTGCGATTTTGCCAGATGCAGCGGTGAGGGAAGATTTACCATCCAGCAAAAGAGGGCGAGCAAAAGAGGAGGTTCGTGGAAACCCAGGGCGCCTCACATCGCGCGCGTCAGGTTTCCATGAGCAACCGGATGGGATCGCTGAAAAGCTGCACGAGCCGAGCGACGAAACGGCATCCATCCGCCCCATCGATCACACGGTGATCGTAAGTCAAGCTCAAAGGGAGCATAAGGCGAGGCACGATTTGCCCATCCCGCACGACAGCCTGCCAAGTGGATCGAGACAGGCCGAGGATTGCAACTTCAGGATAATTCACAATGGGAGTAAAGGCCGTACCCCCGATGCCGCCGAGATTGGAGATGGTGAAGGTGCCGCCGCGCATTTCTTCGAGGCGAAGCTTACGGGCACGGGCCTTTTCGGCGAGGACCTGGACTTCCGCGGCCAAGTCCCGAATACTCTTCTTATCGGCGTCGCGCACCACGGGCACCACCAGGCCTTCTTTCGTATCCACAGCAATGCCGATGTGGTAGTAACGCTTGTAGATCAGGCGGCCTGTGTTCATGTCGAAACTGCTGTTGAAGTGGGGGAACTCCTTGAGGGCCGCCACGCAGGCTTTGATGGCCAGCACAGTCATAGTGATTTTGGGACTGCCCGGCGGCATAGCGTCCACGATGCGCTTGCGCCCAGCTTCTAGATCGGTGATGTCCGCCAGGTCATGTTGGGTCACCATCGGCACTGCCCGCCAGGCCAGGGTCAGATTGCGGGCAATGGTTTGGCGCAGAGTGGACACTTCGCGGATTTCTACCGGTCCATATTGGCTGAAATCCGGCAGTGGCGGAAGAGCAAGGCCGGCAGCTTCGCCTGAAGCCTGCGATGGGGGGGCTGGGCGGAGTCGTTGCCGTTCGGTGCGGATGAAGTTTTTGATGTCGTCCAGAGTGACTCGTCCTCCCCGTCCGCTGGGAGGCACCTCATTAAGCGAGACTCCGAGTTCGCGTGCCAAGCGCCGCGCCGCCGGACTCGCGGGAACCAAACCCGCGCGGGCATCTTTCGCCGAGGGAGGAATGGATGAAGTTGCGGCAACGCCATTGGTCGCGGCAGCTTGCTGACCTTCTCGTTCTGGGGTGAAAGAAGCGGAAGGCTCGGATGGCGGCGGCGTCGCTCCCGCACTGCTGGCCGCTGATCCACCGGCGGGCGAAGTCGTAGAACGGGCTGATCGTCCCGCCGATTGTAGGCTCAACACTCGTCCCCCGACCGGCACCTTATCCCCCGGCTGGACGTGGACCGCCGTCACAATGCCAGCGCGATCGATCGGCACCTCCACGGCGGCCTTGTCGGTTTCCACCGTCACCACGTTCTGGCCCGGCTGCACCGTGTCCCCCGGTTGCACCAAGACGGCGGTGATCGTTGCCGCTTCGATTCCCTCTCCCAACTCGGGGAGCAGAAAATCACTCGTGGCGGGAGTTTCCGCTGATTCCGCCGCGACACCTCGTAGCGAAGCCACGGAACTTGTGGAAACTGTCGCAGTAGGAGCCGGTGCACGGGCAGCCGCTTGGGGAACCGCAGAGGGAGGTGACAATCCCGCGGAAGTTGGCGTCTTGTTCCCCTCGGCATTCGCACGCAAGCGCAGAACGGGGGTATCAATCGGTATTTTGTCGCCAGGTTGAACCAAAACCGCTTCGACAACACCGCTGACATCGACCGGAACCTCGACCGCCGCCTTGTCTGTCTCAACGGTCAGGACATTCTGGCCGGCCTGTATCACATCTCCGGGCCGAACCGTGACCGCGGTGACGGTGACCGTGTCGATCCCCTCCCCTAAGGGCGGCAAACGGAATTCCATGCCTCACCTCTGCCTTAGAAGCCACGCACGTCGTAACCGGAGCATACCTTGTCACTTACCCGGAGTTGCTGCCTCCCATCAAACGGTCCAAGGCGGCGGAGCATCGGGTGACACTCCCAGCGACTCCAGCGCTTGCTGCACGACAGAACGGTCGATCTCCTGACGCTCTGCCAGGGAGTAGAGGGCAGCGACAGTGACGTGCTCCGCGTCGATCTCGAAGAAGCGGCGCAGCGCCTTACGCGTGTCGCTTCGGCCAAAACCATCCGTTCCCAACGCCAGCAACCGCCCTTCCAAAAAGGGGCCGATGAGTTCCGGCACTGCTCGGACATAATCGCTAGCGGCGATGATCGGACCGGGAACATTCCCCAACACCTGGCGGACGAAGGAGACGCGCTTTTCTGCCAGGGGATGCAACCGATTATATCGCTCACATTCCAGGGCTTCCCGGCGTAACATCTGATAACTCGTCACACTATAGACAGTACTGGCCACATTATATTGTTCCGCAAGGATTTTCTGGGCACGTAATACTTCCATGAGAATAGGACCTGACCCCAGGAGTTGAACTTCCGCAATGGCTCCTTGCGGCCGCAAACTCCGAAACGGATAGATACCGCGTATGATTCCCTCTCGAATCTGGGGTGAAGGCATGGGAGGCATATCATAGCTTTCATTGTACAACGTTAGATAGTAGAAGCACTCTTCATTACGGATGAACATGGCATGGATGCCTTCTTCGATAATAACGGCCAGTTCGTAGGCAAAAGCCGGATCATAAGCCCGGCAGGTGGGGACAGCGGAGGCGACCAGATGGCTATGGCCATCCTGGTGTTGAAGGCCCTCTCCGTTGAGCGTAGTACGGCCCGCGGTCGCTCCGAGGAGGAAACCCCGCGTGCGGGCATCGGCTGCCGCCCAAATCAGATCCCCGACACGTTGGAAGCCAAACATCGAGTAGTAGATATAAAACGGTATGGTATTAACACCGTAAGTATTGTAAGCCGTCCCTGCTGCGATGAAGCTGCACATAGCTCCAGCTTCATTGATTCCTTCTTGCAATATTTGCCCATTGGTTGACTCTTTATACTCGGTGAGAGTTCCCTTATCGACGGGCGTGTAAAGTTGTCCGATACTGGAATAGATTCCGAACGATTTATACATAGGCGGCATGCCAAAGGTTTGTCCTTCATCCGGGACAATGGGAACGATGTATTTGCCAATGGCGGGGTCCTTCATGATTTGTGTCATGAGCACAACCCAGGCTAGAGTGGTGGATTGCCCTTTACCGGGGGGTGTGCCTTTCAGGAGGGGTTCAAAGGCTTTGGGGTCGGGAGGCGAACTGGGGGTGAAGGTTGTATTGCGGAAGGGTTGGAAGCCGCCCAGGGCGCGCCGGCGATCCCGCAAGTATTTCATCTCCGGGCTGTCTTCTGGGGGGCGATAGAAGGGGACTTCGCCGAGCTGTTCATCCGTGAAGGGCAGCTCGAAGCGATCGCGGAACAAGCGTAGGGCAGCGATCATCTGGCGTTTGCTGATCTCTTCCGGCGCGAGGCTCGGTTCCCGTTCGATCTCCACCGCCAGCTTTTTCAACTGGTGCGTGGTGTTCTTGCCTGCCCCGCCCGTGCCTGGAATGCCGTACCCTTTGATTGTCTTGACCAGGATGACCGTGGGTTGTCCCTTATGCTCCACGGCGGCCTTATAGGCAGCGTAAACCTTGAGGGGATCATGTCCGCCACGCTTGAGAGTCGCCAAACGGGAGTTGGGAAGATGCTCGACCAAGGCTCGCAATTCGGGAGTGTTGAAGAAATGTTCGCGGATGAAGGCTCCCCGGCGTTCGAGGTCTTCCTCCTCGCTGAGGACGACTTTGTTGCGGATTTCCTCCGGCGTGCGGACATCTCGGCCGATGTATTCCTGGTACTCGCCATCGACCACTTCCATCATGCGGCGTGCCAAAGCACCCGTGTGGTCGGCCTGCAAGAGGGGGTCCCAATCGGAACCCCAGATCACTTTGATGACATTCCAGCCGGCACCGCGGAAAATCCCCTCTAGTTCCTGGATGATCTTGCCGTTGCCGCGGACGGGGCCATCCAGACGTTGCAAGTTGCAGTTGATGACCCAAATGAGGTTATCGAGGCGTTCGCGTCCCGCCAAGCCGATGCAACCGAGAGTCTCCGGTTCGTCGCATTCACCATCGCCGAGGAAGGCCCAGACTTTGACCGGGTCAGTATCTAACAGGCCGCGATCGCGCAGGTAGCGGTTGAAGCGGGCGTGATAGATCGACATGATCGGGCCGAGGCCCATGCTGACGGTAGGAAACTGCCAGAAGTTGGGCATGAGCCAGGGATGGGGATAGCTGGACAGGCCGCCTCCGGTTTGCAATTCGCGGCGGAAATTCAGCAACTGCGTTTCGCTGAGCCGTCCTTCGAGAAAGGCGCGGGCATACATTCCGGGACTGGCATGACCCTGGAAGAAAATGACATCGCCGGGATGGGTTTCGCTCCGACCGCGGAAAAAGTGATTGAAGCCGATTTCGTACAGTGTCGCCGCACTGGCAAAAGTGGAGATGTGCCCGCCAACGTTGGTGTTGCGATTGGCCCGCAGCACCATCGCCATCGCATTCCAGCGGACGATGCTTTTGATGCGCCGTTCTAGTTCGCGGTTGCCAGGGAAAGGAGGCTGTTCTTCCAGAGGAATGGTGTTGACGTAGGGCGTGGTGATGGCCCCGATCATGGGGGTGCGGGTCCGGCGGGCCACCAAGGCCATCAACTGTTCCAGCAAATAGTGAGCGCGTTCTGGTCCGGCGTGGCGGAGCACCGCCTCCATCGATTCGAGCCACTCCGCGGTCTCCTGCGGGTCGTGGTCCTCCGCCAGGCGTGCGGCACGACGGGCCAGCACGTCGGGTGTTGTGAGCATTCGTTGATCTCCAGCGCGCAACCGAGGGAGAGGTAGCGGCAGGGTAGTGGCGTGGATGGGACATCCTGACCCAACACGCCGCCTCCGCATCATCTAATAGGGGCGGAGAAGGTTTCAATTCCATCCGACACTGTTTAGAATAGGTTGAACCCCAGGGATGTCCATTGCTCCTGGCCCTGGTCTCGGCGATGACACACGGGTTTCACCACCGAGCTGCCACTGGGAGTGGAGAGATTTCGCCCAAAGAGGAGCGAATCGCCTAAAGAGTCACTGGAAAGGACGAGCCAATGTCTCCCCGCCCCGCGATTGTTTTTGGGTTGGCCTGCGGCTTGGCCGGTGTGTTGCTTCCCCTCCTGCCAGCTTCGCCCTCCCCGGACATTCCCCCCGCGACCGTTGTAAGCTGGTCCCCCTCGCCGTCCCCGCTGCGGCAGGTGGTTTCTGCTTGGGCCCAAAAAGGGGGCCTCCAAGTCGAGGTAGCCCCCCCTTTGGCCGAACTTCCTGTCTCTCTCTCGTTGGAGAACGTTCCGTTGTGGGAGGCGTTGGAGCGAACCGCCCGGCAGGTTCGGGGACAGTGGAACGTCAGTGCTGACGGGAAAAGCCTGCGCTTGCTCCCAAAGGGGGAAGGGCAAACGATCGCAGCCTCGGCCGGCCCCTTCCGAATCGTGGTGCAAACGGTCCATGCCCGCTTGCAGCCTTCCACGGCCCATGCCGTTTGTGACCTCGATCTGCTGGTCCACTGGGAACCGCGTTATCCCGTGTACCGAATCGACGCCTCTCCCAGCATCACGATGGCTCAGGACGAGCGGGGGCAATCTCTCGCGGCGGAAAGCTCCAGGAGCCGCCAATATCCCCCTGCCGCCGCCAGCGAGATGTTTGTACGTCTCACCGGGGTGCGACGGCAGGCGCAGCGGATTGCATGTTTGGAGGGCGTGTTCCGGGTGACGTTGGCCGAGCGCCTGCTCACCCTCCGTTGGGACACCCCGCCGCGGGAGAAAATGGTGACACAAACAGCCGGTCCTCTCATCTTCACCTGGAAGTCGCTGCGGCGAAATCCCACCCTGCAAGTATGGGAGGTGGAGCTGGAGGGGGAATATCCAGCCGACCATCCGCGGTTCGATAGTTACGAAGAGAGCAAGTGGCTGCGGGATGTGCAGATTCAGTGGCGCACCGCCGCAGGCCGAATTGTCCGCCCCCAAGGGGAGGAGATTTATGCCAGTGGACGCAAAGTCCAGGTGGCCTGTCAATTCCCGCAGGCCATTGATCCCCTTGCGGCGGGCGGGTCGTTGCTCTTGACCGTCCCAGCCCCCCTGCGCGAAGTCCGCATCCCCTTCCGCTTGGAGAATATCCCGCTTCCCTGAGAGCGGTGCTGGCGGCGACATGTGAACAACATGCCAGAACGGTCCCTGTCCCATGACGAGTTTCGCCACTCAAGTTCTCTCCATTGCACGAGATGGAACTACGCCGTATAATCCTCCCAGGGAAACCGCATGGTTCACGCAGGGAAGCGGATCGGAACGACGGCCAAGACGCAACGGCCGTCTCCAACAGCGGGCAGAAATGATTTCTTGAGCGGCCTTCGCACCAACTCCCAGCGAGGGGAAGAGTGTCATGCCGGCGACATCCTCTCCGACGCGCTTGCGAACGGATTGGGAACTGTTACAAGGTGCCTGGCGATCGGTAGCCGGTCCCTGTGAGGCCCGCTTGCTGATTGCGGGGGACCATTTCAGTTTCGAGTTTTTGGATGGCGACATTTACATGGGAACGTTCGTCTTGACGCCAGAGGGGATGGATATGCATATCCTGGCGGGACCGGCGGAGCACCGGGGTAAGACGGCGCTCTGTCTGTACCGCTTGGAAGGGGGTGTCTTGCAGTGGTCGCCGGGCCGGCCGGGATCGCAGCGGCGCCCCAGCCGTTTCCCGGAGGTGGATGATCCCCGCTCGCTGTCGTTCGTCTTCCGCCGGGATCGTCGGCTCGCCCGCCGTGGACCGCTGCGCTAGGTGTTGAAAATCGCTCGTGGTTCCTCCGCCCAGGTTTCCCTTGCGCCCCTGCGGGCATACACCAACAGTATCCATGACCTCAAAGCGGGAGGTTTTCGATTCATGAGCATCGCTGTTGCGCAAGCGCCGATCCGGACTCCCGAGGCCAGCCGTGAAGCCGTCGAGGCTAGCTATCAGTATCCGGGCATTCCGACCACGTGCGACGGCGCCGAAGCCGTGGTCCATGTGGAGACGCACATCAGCCAGGCGGCAGGGGCGTATCCGATCACCAGCTCCACCACCATGGGAGGCGGTTTCAATGCGGCGGTCATGAACGGGGCGAAGAACCTTTGGGGCGACCCCCTGATGTTCTTTGAACCGGAGAGCGAACATTCGGCCGCTTCCATCTGCGAAGGGTTCGCCGTGGCGGGGGGGCGCGTCACCAATTTCACCAGCGGCCAGGGCTTGGTCCTGATGAAAGAGGTGCTTTACACCATCGCCGGCAAACGCCTGCCCGTGGTGATGAACATCGGAGCCAGGGCTTTGACCAGTCAGGGCCTCAACGTCCACGCTGGGCATGACGACGTCATGAGCGTGGCGGACTGCGGCTGGGGCATGCTCTTTGCCCGCAATGCGCAGGAGGCAGGGGATTTCTGCCTCATCTGCCGCCGCGTCGCTGAAGCGACCTTTACCCCCTTCTTCAACATCCAGGACGGCTTCCTCACAACTCATACTGTCGAAACGGTCCGCCTGCCGGAACCGGAATTCATGAAGGAGTACGTCGGCAACCCCAAGGAAAAGCTGATCAACCTGATGGACCCCGCCAACCCTATGATGTCCGGCGTGGTGCAAAACCAGGACTCGTACATGAAGGGGAAGATCGCCCAGCGCTGGTACTACGACCGCATTGCGCCGGCGCTGGAGGATGCCTTCGACGAGTTTGCCCGTAAGACCGGACGGCGCTACGGCTTCGTCGAACCCTACCGCTGCGAGGATGCCGAATACATCCTCGTCGGTATGGGCTGTTACATGGAGACTGCCAAGGCCGTCGTGGATTACCTGCGGGAGAAAAAAGGGATTGCCGCGGGATGCCTGACGGTGTTCGTCTTCCGCCCCTTCCCGGCCCGCCACATCGTCGAGGCGCTGAAGAACTGCACGGCCTTCACTGTCCTGGAACGCATGGACGACCCGCTGTCCACCACGGGCAACCACCTGACGCGGGAAATCAAGGCGGCCTTCTGCGATGCCATGACGGGACAAAATGGCCAGGAAAAGATCGACCGCATTCCGCGCATCTATCATGGCTCCGCGGGGTTGGGCAGCCGGGATGTCCGTCCCGGTGACCTCATCGCCGCTTTCCACAACATGATGATCGACGGCCCGGACTACTTCTGCGTCGGCATCGATCATCCGCTCGCTCTTAAGGTCACGGAAGACCCCGATCTGCGCCCCAGCGGGGCCTTCTCCATGCGCGGGCACTCCGTCGGCGGTTTCGGCTCCGTTACCACGAACAAAGTCATCGCCACGATCGCCGGCAACGTCTTCGGTAAAGATGTGCAAGCCTACCCCAAGTACGGCTCCGAAAAGAAAGGCCTGCCCACCACCTATTACCTCACCATTGCCGATAGCCATATCAATCTCCACTCCGAACTCGAACGGGTGGAATTGCTGGTGATCAACGATCCCACGGCGATCCTGAGTCCTTTGACTCTCAAAGGTCTGGTTCCCGGCGGCGCCATCTTCATGCAGTCGCCCTACAGCGACCCCGCCGAGGTCTGGAAACGCATCCCCGATTTCAACCGCCGGACGATTCGAGAAAACAACATCCGGGTCTATTACTGCGACATGGTGCGCATTGCCCGGGAAGTTGCCAGTGAACCTGACTTGCAGATGCGCATGCAAGGCATTGTACTCCTGGGGGCGTTCCTGCGATTGACCCCTTATGCACGGGAAGCCGGCATGACCGACGAGCAGGTGTACGCCGGGGTCGAGAAAGCCCTGCGCAAGTACTTCGGCAAGCGCGGCGACCAGGTGGTTCAGGAAAACCTCACCTGCGTCAAGCGCGGCTACAGCGAGATGAAGGAAATCCCCCGGAGCATCATCGCGGCGGAGTGAGCGGCGCTACCGCTTGGCCATCGGCTCTGGGCCTGCTGTTTCGGGCTGTGTGCACTTGGCCTGAAGGAATCTGCATAACCGGGAAACCACTCACCGCAGGAAACCATCGAACTCGCGAGGTGAATTTATGGCAACAGCGACCCTGCAAGCTCCCTCGATGAACGCGGCCCACGAACGCGACCCGTTCAACAACAGTTGCTACGGTACGACTATCGACCGGCCTTACAAATTGGTCAGTCTCCCCGTGCTGGATGTGGTCGATTTCAACGAACGGATCATCCGGGGTTATGAGGAAGGGTACGGGGAAAAGGAGTTGCCAGCGGACCTGTCTGTCGCCCGCTCGCTCATTCCGGCAGGCACCGCTTCGTTGCGGGACTTTAGCTACATCGCCCCGGAAATTCCTGAATACATCCCGGAAAACTGCACCGGCTGTATGGAGTGTGTGACGGAATGCCCCGATACCGCCATCCTCGGCAAGGTGCTTTCCGAGGAAGAATGGCAGCAGAAGATGAGCCAACTGCCGCCGGAAGATCGCGCCCTGTACGAACCCCAATGGTCCCGCACCAAGAAGTACTACGACGGCTTCAAGAAGAAGCTCGGCGTCGGCGGGATGTTCAACATCATCATCGACCCGTCCAAGTGCAAGGGCTGCGCGGAGTGCGTGACAGTCTGCGATGACAACGCCTTGCGCATGGTGCCCAAAACGGATGAGGTCATGTACAAGGCGCGGAAAAGCCACCGCTTGTTCAAGAACATGGGGCCGTCCGACGAGAAGTACATCAGCGGCAACCTGCTCATCGACATCATGCTCAAGGAAAGCGCCCATATCTATACGGGCGGTGCTGGCTCCTGCGCCGGCTGCGGGGAAGGGACGGCTTTGCGTATGCTCTGCGCCGCCACCGGCAGCAAATACGGCGAAGATTGGGGCATCGTCGCCGCCACGGGCTGCAACACTGTGTACACTTCCACCTATCCTTACAATCCGTATCTGGTGCCCTGGACCAACTCCCTCTTCGAGAATGCCCCCACCTATGCGATTGGCGTGCGGATGCGCTGGGACCAAATGGGCTGGAAGGACAAACCCCTTTGGGTCATCGGTGGGGATGGCGCCATGTACGACATCGGCTTCCAGGCCCTCTCCCGCATGTTCATGAGCGGCCTCAACATCAAGGTGTTTGTCCTGGACACGCAAGTGTATTCCAACACCGGCGGCCAGGCTTCGACCAGTAGCTACACCGGCCAGAACACCAAGATGTCCGTGCATGGCAAGGCAGTATTCGGCAAGCAGGAACGCCGCAAGGAGATCGCCCAAATCGCCATGATGCATCCGGGAGTTTACGTCGCCCAGACGACCTGTGCCCACGTCAATCACTTTTACAAGTCCGTCTTAGGCGCCCTGGAGTATCCGGGACCGGCCATTGTCTCTTGCTACACGACTTGCCAGCCGGAGCACGGCGTAGCGGATAACATGGCGGCGGAACAAGCCCGTCTGGCCGTCGATAGCCGAGCTTTCCCCTTGCTCATCTACGATCCGCGTGCAGGGGATACCATCAAAAGCCGTCTCTCCCTGCAAGGCAACCCGAACGTCAAAGGGGATTGGTACATCCACCCGAAGACCGGCAAGGAGATCACCTTCATCGACTTCGCGCGCACGGAGGGCCGTTTCGCCAAGCATTTCGACAAAGACGGCAACCCGTCGGAAGTGCTCCTGGCGGCCAACCAGGACCGCTTGCAAAACTGGCGGCTGCTTCAGGAACTTGCTGGTCTGCGCTGAAGCCTATCGCCGATGGTGATGAAGCCCATCGGGGTTAGCACGACAACGTTGTGCCATGCCAGCTCCCCTGCCTCCTCCCAAAGCGGTGCATGTGTTCCAGGGCGATGTGGGCGCGGCCCTGGAGTTTCTCAAGCGTGCCCGCTGGGAATTGCGGGAGCTGCGTTACGCCCGCCTTTACCAGGATCGTCTGCTGGTCATCGACGTGAACCGCGATTCCCTGGAAATCCAGGGCGTGGGTTATCCCCATTCGGCAGCGGCGACACTGTTGCGTGCAGTCAACGCAGCGTTCGATCCCGCCACGCTCGCCGAGGCCACATCCGCCGAGTATAAGGAGTTCACCACGGGACGGCGCCACGCTTGGGCCGAAGATCGCGTCATGTAGATGGACACCCCCGTCCTTTCCGACCTCTTGGACTTCAGTACGTATCTGTCTTGCGCCACTGTCAAACAGCCGCAGTCAGGAAAGCGGGGAGCGAAAGGGTTTCAGCGGCGGTCATACACGATGCGGCCTCCCACCCCTGTCAGCAAGACCCGCGTGTCCCGAATATCATCTACGGGACACGTGAAGATATCCCGGTCGATGAGGATGAAATCGGCTAGCTTACCCACTTCCAGGGAGCCTTTCTGTTTTTCTTCCCGGTGGAGGTAGGCATTATTGATGGTGTAAAGGCGCAGGGCTTGTTCGCGTGTTAAGGCTTCCGCCGGTTGATGGACCTGTCCGCTTTCCAGCCGTCGCGTGATGGCCACCCACATTCCCAGCCACGGACTCCAGGGATTGGTGCTGCTGAACGGATCGGTCCGGATCATGTGATCGCTGCCCCCGCCGATGGTCGTGTATTTCCACCACGATTGATAGGGCTGGAACCAGCGCATCCGTTCCGGTCCCAGGAGCCGAAGCAGAGTATCGCCATCTTTGTAGAGCCAGGCGGGTTGGATGTCGGCGCAGACACCCAGCTTGCGGCAGCGTTCGAGATTGTGCTGGCTAGGAAAGTTGGCGTGCGTGATGCAGAAGCGCAAGTCGCGGATAGGGACAAAGCGGTCCGCAAATTCATAGGCATCGAGGAGCACATCCATCGCCGCTTCTCCGGCGCAGTGAGCTGTTACAGCCCACCGCCGACGCGCCGCCTCTACGCAGAAAGTCTGCAACTGTTCCGGAGGAACGAAGAGCAAGCCCCGGTAGTTCTCCTCCGTCACCTGATAGGCTTCGCCTTTGGGCCAGGGTTGACGCATGTAGGCCGTCCCGTTGAGCATGCCTCCGTCCAGAAAAATTTTGATGGGGCCGATGCGGACCCAATCATCCCCCGCGCCGGTCGGCCCGTCCTGTTTTTCGGGTCCCAGGAGTTGTTCCAGCCGCCGGATGAGGTCATCGGCATTTCCCGTAGGAGAAAAACTGCGGGCGACGTTGACGCGTACGGTCAGTTCGCCCCGTTGCTGGAGATCGCGATAGAGTTTCAAGGCATTCGGTCCGGCGTTGCGGTCGGAGATGCTGGTCAAGCCATGAGCGTTGTACAATGCGAAAAGTTTTTTGACAGCGGCCTGTCGTTGCTCCGGAGTCAACCGCTCGCCTCCACCAGGCACACCTTTGAGGACACTGTAGGCATTGCGAAGCAGACCGGTCGGCTCCCCGGTTTTCGGATCCCGCACAATCTGTCCCGCCGGCGGATCCTTGGTGTGCCGGGTGATGCCTGAGACCTTCAAACCGAGGCTATTGACCACGCCGGCTGGCCCTGCGTGGTACAACACCGGATGCTCGGGCGCCGCTGCATCTAGCTCGGCGCGGGTCGGGAAGCGGGCTTCTTTCAGGCGGGTCGGGAAACCATAGCGGATAACGATCCACTCGCCTTTGGGCGTGCGTTGGGCTTGGGCGCGGATAGCTTCGAGCACTTCGGCCACGGAACGGAATTGCGGCAGCGGTCCTTCCGCTTCGCTCCAAGCGGCTTGCAGGGGATGGGTATGGCTGTCGTATAATCCCGGCAGCACCATGCGCCCCTGGGCATCGATCATCGTGGTTTTCGGCCCTTGCCACCGCAGAATATCCGCATTTTTCCCCACCGCGATAATTCGCCCATCGCGCACGGCCAACGCCTCGGCTATACTCATCCGCTCATCCACCGTGACCACCCGCGCATTGTGAAGGATCAGGTCGGCGGGAGGCGATTCCGCTTTCTTCTCCGTTTGTACCTGCCGCAGGTCTGTTTCGCGGCAGAGGCAAGTGTCCCAAATCACCCCGATCAGTACTCCCAAAATTGCCGTGGCGGTAAAAAAGTGTCTCGGAGCCATGTTTCCTTTCTCCCGATTGGGAGGAACCTCCTCCCGGTTCACACAACAGGAAGCCAACGGCTTGACCCCCTGCTCTAATCTACCAGGACTCCGCCGCCGCTCAAGCGAATCGATCTCCCTTCAGAAAAGTGTCGTTCTCCTGAAGGAAGTTCGGTCCTCCCCATAGTGCGGACAAATCATCTCCAAGCAAGCCTTCCCCCTCGTCAGGCGGAAGGTTTCCGATTACACTGCTTTACAATCTGAGGTGGTGCACAACAAAGGGTATGCCACCCCCAGTAATCCCAGCAACGAGCGGGCATCGAGCCATGAGGGGACGCACACTTCGAGGCAAGGACATAATGGCAAACGCCCTTCGGCATTGGGGAGTGGTTCCGTTGATTCCCCTGATCGCCTTGGGATATTGGCAGGGTAATGGAGCATCCGCGGAGGCGGTTCGGGCGACTGAGAGTCTCGGAGCGGGGAATCCGCCGTCTACCCTGCTCTCGGAATCTAGGATCATCACGCCTCCATTCTCTTTGGGCAAGTTGCATTCCGGGAGTGCCTGGAGCGCTGCTCCAGGAGGGTATATTTTGCCCGCATCCTGCTCCGCTTTGGCCATGGAACTCCAGCGCCGCGGCGTGGAAGTCCGGGAGCTGCTGGAAGACATCCGCCTGTACGTCGAACTCTATCCTGGGCTTTCGGAAGAAAGCGGAAAGAACCGGCTCTCTTCCCCCAAGTCTGGCATTCCTCGGCGCGAGCGGCTCATGGTACCCGCCGGAAGTTACGTCCTTCCTCCGCAGCAACCCCTGGGTCCTTGGCTCGCGCGATGGCTAGACCCGGACAGTCCCCAGAATCTGCTCCGACAGTTCCCAGACCTTTCCGGCAACCCTGTAAATCCGCCTTACCCCATCTGGCGAGTGCTGGAGCGGGTGCCTTTGTGGACTGGCCCCCCGCCTTTGCTTCCCGAACAACGCCGGCCCTTGCAACCGATTACCGAAGCCTTGCTGTTCCGCCCCGATGGCACGATCTCGCAAGGCTTCCAGGGAACGCCTGCCCGGATTGTCGACTGGCTCGACGGCGAACATTTCCTGCAAGTCAAGGAAGGGAAACTTTGGAAAGTCGAAGCCCGGACGGGCCAGGCCGAACTCTTTGCCAATCCGGAATCGATCGCTCGGTCCTTACGTGCAGCCAAAGAGATTCCCGCCTCGTTAGTCCAGCGTTGGAGCACCGCGACGAGCTTCCGTTTTACGCCGGATCATAGCGGCTTTCTCTTCGAGGTCGGAGATGAGTTGGCCATTGGTTACTTCAACGGCCGGCCAGCCAGGGTGTTGACTCGCAGCGGCGGGCGAAAGGAACATGTTACCTTCAGTCCCGATGGCCAATCTCTGGCCTTTGTGCGCGGCGGCAACCTTTTCGCCGTGGACATCGTCTCCGGTGCGGAACGGCAACTCACCCACGATGGCGGCGGCGACATCCTCAACGGCAAAGCCGATTGGGTTTACGAAGAGGAAATTTTCCTCCGCAATGGCCGGGCCTACTGGTGGAGTCCCGATGGCCAACAGATCGCCTTCCTCCGTTTTGACGACAGTCCGGTGCGCCGCTTCACCATCACTCGTTTCGAGGGAACCTACGGGGAAGTGGAGCGTTATCCCTATCCCAAAGCGGGCGAAGCCAACCCCCATGTTCGTATTGGGGTCGTCTCTGTCCGAGGCGGAAAGCCTCGCTGGTTGGACCTGCCCCCGGAATATCCCCCGGCCAATACGCTGATTGTCCGCGTGGGTTGGCGTCCGCTTATCATGGCGAAACCTCAAAACCCACCGGCACCTCAACCTCCGGCAACGCCCGAGGCAATTCCGAATCCGCCGCCGCCACGGGAAGCACCGCCTTCCTCGGACCGCTTCTGGAGCACCCACGGCTTGTATGCCTATGTGCAAAACCGGACGCAGACGTGGCTCGATTTGCTCGTATGGGAGGCCCCCGATCAACCTCCGCGCCGCTTGCTGCGTGAGACCACCGCCGCCTGGGTCGAAGATGCCGGGCCGCCACACTTTCTCCCCGACGGCTCCTTCCTGTTCCTCAGCGAACGCAGCGGCTGGAAGCATCTATACCACTATGCCGCTGATGGCCGTTACCTGCGCCGCATCACCCATGGCACCTGGGAGATTCAAGATGTCCTCCGGGTGGACCCGGACCGGCAGCGGATTTACTTCACGGCCCGATGGACCTCACCGACGGGGGTCGATTTCTGCTCCGCCACTTTCGACGGCAAAGTCGAGCTGCTCAGTGAAAAGGGCAAAACCCATCAGATCACCCTGGCCCCGCAAGGATCGTTGTACATCGACCGCTGGAGCGATCCCTACACGCCCCACCAGCAAGTCCTCGCGGAGATCGGACGAGGGACGATCCGCCGCCTCGATACCAACCCGGTGCGCGAGAGGGAACGCTTCCGCTTCGGCAAACACGAACGGGTCCGCATCCCTCTGGCGGACGGCTTCATCCTCGAAGGGGCAATCACCTATCCGCCCGACTTCGATCCGCAGAAACGCTATCCGGTCTGGCTGTTCATTTATGGGGGGCCGCGGATGCCTACGATTCGGGATGATTACAGCGCGGGCCGCGTTCTGGACCAATCGCTGGCATCAAGCGGCATCGTCGTCGTCCGAGTCGATCCACGCAGTGCCAGTGGCAAGGGAGCACAGTCGGCCTGGAGCTGTTACAAACAGCTCGGCGTCCAGGAATTGAAAGACCTGGAAGAAGTTGTCCGCTGGCTCACAGCCCAAAAGTGGGCCGATCCCAAACGCCTCGGCCTGAGCGGACATAGCTACGGAGGCTACCTGACCGCTTATGCCCTGACCCATTCCTCCCTTTTCGCCGCGGGGATCGCTTCGGGTCCCGTCACAGACTGGCACCTGTATGACACCATCTATACAGAACGCTACATGCTTACGCCCCAGGAAAACCCCAAGGGCTACGAACGGAGCAGTTGTCTCAACGCCGCCAAAAATCTGCAGGGCCGCTTGCTGATCCTCCACGGCATGATCGACGACAATGTCCATGTGCAAAACACGATGCAATTGGCGGAAGCCCTGCAAAAAGCCAATAAGCCGTTCGAGATGATGCTCTATCCCTCGTCTCGCCACGGGATCCGCGGGCAGCATTACATGCGCGTCCAACTGGACTTCATCCGCCGCTCGTTGGGAGTGAATCCGTGACATCATCCGCCGCCAGATCAGTCAGAAAACCATTTGTTTTTCTGGCAGATGCCCCCTATATTCCTCAAAGGAACTCCTACTGTGGCGTGTGAGCGAGCCACGACATCACCCCAGGGACTTCCTGACTTGCAAACACTATCACCGATCCGAATAAACCAACGCAGGCGCGCTGACACCATCGGCTTGCCGATGTGTCCTGGGATTCTGGTGGAAATGGACAGGGCAGCCGGAAGTGGTTTTCTCCAGGAGGATGAATCATGAAACATCGATTGGCGATGGTATGGAGCGTACTACTGGCAAGCACCGGCGTTCTCAGCGCCCAGGAGTACTGGGTTTACATCGGCACCTACACGAGCGCCAAAGGCAGCAAGGGGATTTATCGGGCCAAGCTGGAGGCGAGCACGGGGAAGCTCAGCGAACCGGAGCTGGCCGCCGAGGTAGGTAGTCCATCGTTTCTGGCGATCCATCCGAACCACAAGTTCCTCTACGCCGTCGGAGAAACGAGCGGCAAAGGCGGCGGAGCCGTGCGGGCCTTCGCTATCGACGCGAAAACCGGCGCCCTGACCTTGATCAATGAAAGCACCAGCGGCGGGGCGGGACCATGCCATCTCGTAGTGGACCCGAAGGGCCGCTTTCTGCTTGTGGCCAATTACGGCGGGGGAAGCACGGCCTTGTTCCGCTTACGGGAAGACGGCGGGCTGGGAGAACGCTTGGCCGTGCTCCAGCATCAGGGGAGCGGGCCGAATAAGGGGCGCCAGGAAGCACCCCACGCCCACTGCACGGCCTTCAGCGCCGATGGACGGTACGCCTTCAGCGTCGATTTGGGAATCGACCAAGTTAAGGTCTTCCGACTCGAACCCGATTCGGGGGCCATCGACGATGCAGCCCTAGCGGACATCCGCCTGCCAGCGGGTTGCGGCCCGCGCCACATCACCTTGGCAGCCGACGGCCAATATGCCTACGTCAACGGCGAACTGGATTCCACCGTCCACACCGTCCGCTTGGACCTCGCCCAGGGGAAACACGAAGTCTTGCAATCCCTCTCGACTCTCCCCCAGCCCGTCAAAGGAAACACTACCGCCGAGTGTATCCTTTCTCCCGATGGCCGATTTGTCTATGTTTCGAACCGCGGCCATAACAGCATCGCCGTCTTCCGTGTCCGTCCGGATCGCACTCTGGAGGCAGTCGGCCACATCACCGGCGACATCAAAATCCCCCGCAATTTCAACATCGATCCCACCGGGAAATGGCTGCTCATCGCTAGCCAAGATGGGGACAAAGTCGGCGTTTGGAGTCGGGATGCTGCCACAGGTCTGGCTAAGGAGACAGGCCAAACGATCCCAGTGAGCCGGCCGGTTTGCATCAAGTTCGTACCTATCGCACGATAATCGTGGCCTCATCCTGGAGCCGGGAGTTTGGGCCAACTGACCTGTCCTCATCAGCAGGGTGCCTGGCCTGCCGAAACATCTGGATTGCAGCGATGCCGTCCTACGATCAGGATCGCCGTGCCAACAGGCCAATCCAAACCGGCAAGGCCATCGCACCGGCGGGAAGATGGCCCGGCTACCGCTGCTGACGCCGCTTTTGCAGATAGGCGGCCAGTTCGTGCCCCAAATCGGCGTCCGTTCGGAGCAACACGTAGTCGATCTCCAGTTCCCGGCAACAGGACTGAAGGGCGGCTTGGTGCTGGGCCAATGCCCTCAAATAGCTCTCCCGAATGCTCGCCGGGTCGGTGAGGACATCCGGCAGCCCTTCCAAACCCCGGAAGAGCGTCAAATGGCGGAAGGGAAAGTCCAGCTCTGCCGCATCCAAGACGTGGAACACGATGACTTCGTGCTTGTGGAATACCAAATGCTGCAAACCCTGGCGGATGGCCCCCACCTCATCGAGCAGATCGCTCAAGAGAAAGACGATTCCGCGGCGGCCCATACGCGGCGCGAGCTGGTGCAAGGCCTGCCCAATGTTCGTGGTCTGTCGTCCCGGTCCTGGAGCTAGCACCCGGCAGATTTCGCGCAGATGCGTTCGCTGACTGGAAGGCCGCAATTCGGCCCCAGAGGAAAGGCCGCTCAGCGTCATCAGGCCGACACTGTCCGTCTGGGCCAAGACCATATAACTGAGGGCAGCGGCGGCGATCGCGGCTACGTCATACTTGCTGCGCTCCGCCGAGGCGTAGCTCATCGACTCGCTGGCATCCACGAGCATCCAGGCGACCAGGTTGATCTCCTGTTCGTATTGCTTGAGGTGGAAACGTTCGGTGCGGCCGTACACTTTCCAATCGATGTGTTTGAGATCATCTCCTGGAACATAGGGGCGGTGCTGGGCGAACTCGACGGCGAATCCATGCCGGGGGCTGCGGTGCCGGCCCGCCAGCATTCCTTCCACCACTTGCCGGGCTTCCAGTTCTAAGCGTTCGATCCGTGCCAAAACCGCGGGATCGAGCGGTGAAGGCTGTTGCGGGGTCATAAGACACGTTCCTGCGGATTTGGCGCATGCACTCCCTTGAAGAGTGCTCAACCGCACTCCTTGCCTTAGGCGGTCCGGGCCGGGACATCGCGGAGTAGCCTCCGGATCAGATCATCCGGGGTGACATTGTCCGCCTTGGCTGCATAATTGGTGATGATGCGATGGCGCAGCACGGGCAAGGCTACTGCCTGGATATCCTCGACGGCCACATGGTGCCGGCCGTGAAGCAACGCCCGGCCTTTTGCGGCCAGGACTAGGTTCTGGCCGGCCCGCGGTCCAGCGCCCCAGGTGACATACTGCCGCACATAGTCTGGCACATCCTTCGGGACGGCGGCATGGGCGTCCCAAGATACAGGACGCGTCCAGCGGGTCAGCCGCAAGGCGTAGCGTATCACGTAATCCGCCGCCGGTATCCGCCGGACTAATGCCTGCATTTGGCCAATCTGCGAAGCCGTTATGACCTGTTCGACCTGAGGTGTTGGGCCGCCTGTCGTCGTGGCAATCACGCGGAACTCGTCCTCTTCGGGCGGATAATCTACCACAATCGTGAACATGAAGCGATCCTGTTGGGCTTCGGGCAAAGGATAGGTTCCCTCCTGCTCGATCGGATTCTGGGTAGCCAGGACGAAGAAAGGATCAGGCAGCTTGTGGCGTTCCCCGGCCACGGTGACCTGGCGCTCCTGCATGGCTTCCAGCAGGGCCGCCTGGGTCTTCGGCGGCGTGCGGTTGATCTCATCCGCCAAAATGACTTGAGCGAAGATCGGGCCTTTGACAAAGCGAAACACCCGCTGCCCGCTGCTACGGTCTTCCTGGAGAATTTCCGTCCCGGTGATGTCGGAGGGCATCAAGTCCGGCGTGAATTGAATGCGGCTGAAGGACAGGTTCATGCAATCCGCCAGCGTGCGGATCATCAACGTCTTGGCCAGACCAGGGACCCCAACGAGCAAAGCATGGCCTTGACCCAGCAAGGCGATCAGCAGCAACTCCAGGACCTCCCGCTGACCCACGATCACTTTGCCGCACTCATCCAGGATGCGGCGGCATAGTTCCCGCGCTTGCTCGGCTGCTGCCAATTCATCGTCCAGCATCACGGCTGCCGCGTCGTCGTTCATACCTCGTGATCCTTGGATCGGGGATATCTCTTCGCCAGTGCTGCTCTCTGGGTCGCAGAGCCTCTCATGCTATCCTACAACCCCGCGGACCTTAGAGAACAGCAGGCATTTCTGCCAGCAAGCTCCGCGAAAGGGACGGAACACCCTGGTGAATCTGTCCTGGCGAGGAACTCTGTTTCAGAAGTCAAGATCCCATCAGGGCGGCGGGCCGAAGCGGAGGCGTTCCGATACACAGCCTAAGAGGTGCTGGGGAGTCACGGCAATCAGCATGCCGTCCACCATTACGTAATGGGCCAGGGGCAACTGATCCGATAAAGGATCGAAACAGGGGGTACCATCCTCGTGGTGGAGGGCCAGCATTCCCGCACGAGTGGGGTAGAGAAGGTGGTGCAGCGTCGTCAGACTGAGGGCGGACTCCGTAGCAGTATCGCGTAGCGGAACGAACCACCCCCCCTCGGACCGCCGGGGTGAGCCGGTCTTCACGTTGACGGCCAAAATGGCCGGCAGGGGGCGGCGCACCGTAGCGAAGAGGTGGCGTGCTGTGACGGCGTGCAGCAGGACGCCTTCCAGACCCCGGAGCTGCCAGAGCAGGCGGCCATCGTGGACATCCAAGGCGAAGATGCCGTCACTATCTGCTGGGGCCACGTACACCCGGCCATCGTCATAAATCGCCGGCGCCGGCTGGGCGGGAGCATCTTGGCCGGCACTGCGAGAAGCCCGCGGGTAGCGAAAGGCCCACAGGCGCTGGCCCGTCGAGCTGTCTAAGGCCATCACGACTCCGCTGTTGGTGTTGAAGACGATGCGGCCATCGGCCCAAGTGAGCAATTCCAACCGGGTCCGCCCTGCGGCGAGGGGCAACCATGGACTGATGCTGACTTCCGCCTGCCACCGGAGAGCTGGAGGATTGGCCGCATCGGCCGGATCGTAGCACACCACCCCCTGCTGGAGCCGCCCTCCCTCGAAGCGGCCATAGGCGGCCCAGAGTTTGCGTCCGACGACCAGCGGCGCCCCTTCCCAGAACGCGTTGGGAATCGGAGGAGCCAGCCGCCAGCGTTCCTGCAATGTTACGCCGTTTTTCTCGTGGCGTTGGATTTGGACATGCACCAACCGGCCTGTCCAGCCACGATCGCCACGTGCCCCTGCCGGACGAAGGAGAGGAAGGCCGGCGCGCAGGTACAGTCCGTCTCCTTCCAGGGTCAAGGTGGGGCATGCCAGGGTGCCAGGGGGCCAGACTTCTCGCGCCAAGGGCGGTGGAGCCAACAACTCCAGGGTGGCGTGGGGACGCCCGCTAATGGCATCGAAGGCATAAAGACGGAAACCATCCGTCAGAAAAATGCACTTCTCGGCAGCCACGGGATGCGGCCAGGGCTGGCGGAATCCGGCAAGTTCCCCCTCAGCGGGCAGGCGCGGGACGAGAGATAACTCCCGGCGCCAGGCGGGCCGGGTTTCTCCCGGTCGATAGCTCAGGGCTAAAGTGGGGTTGCGCGTGGGCCGGCTGCCAAAGGTGCTCCAACTCCGCCCCACATTCCCAGCGCGCGGATAATGGGGCGGCTGCCGCAAAAGTTCCGCGAGAACTTCGTGGTACACCCCTTCTTGACCCGCCAATCGGCCCCGTGCTTGGGGATACTGCTGACGCAAACGTTCGTAGTGTTCGCGGGCTTGGCGGACTTCCCCCTCCAGCCACAGTGCCAACCCTTGCCGGGCCATCGCTTGTGCTACCAAGTCCGCATTCTGGCTTAGCCGCACATCCGGATGGGTCCATTCCGCAGTTCCTTCCGGCTGCAAATGTTCCCAGAGTGCCCGTGCCGCTGCCGCCTCGCCTCGTTCCAAAAGGGCATCGCCCGAAAGCAACAGTGCTTGCACCGCAGGTCGGGATAACCCATACCGTTCGACAACCCGGCGCAACCCGTGTTCCTCCCCTTGCTGGCGGACGCGGGCCAGCATCTGCTCGGCTAAAGGATCGACCCGCAAGCGATAAGTCTGGAGTTGCTGGGGTGAAAGCCGGCTCAACAAAACTTGCCCCCAATACCTTGCCGGGACATAGCGATGGGCGTCCACCTGGATCAGGACCTCGCCGTCTTCTTCCATCCAGCGGAGGACTTCATCGACAGCTTCTGCGTCCGGCAGGCGACGCAGGCGCTCCTCCAATTCCGCAAAACGCTTGCGGGTCTGATCCGACGCTCCGGCCACCTGCACCGCCTCTGCGGATGCACCTCCCGGATTTTGATTCCCGAACGAGACCGGCCACCAGGCCAGGAGCGCCATCGCCATCCCGACTGTGACCCTGCGCATGAACACCTCCTACCCTGTCGGACATTTTCCGCTACCTTTCCATTCTTGACAAAACTCCGCGGAATACAAGAATCAGCAGGGGAGGGATAGGCAAAACCTCCGGCATCCACACTCTGAGTTGACAGAGACAATGGCACGAGATTTCTCTTGGCTAAAACACGCGGGCGTCGTCCTGGTCATCGGGCTGACAGCCGGGTGTAGCTCCTCCACGGACTCGTTGTCGATTGGGGAACCGCGCTCCGCTGGAAATGAGGCGGTGGAGCATTATCCGCTCCGCACGGATTGGCTGGTGGTAGGGAAAACGGGTCTGGATGGCGCGCCTAAGCGTTGGCCGACACCGGGATTTTCCCCTCTCAAGAGCGCTCAGTTTCCGCAATTGACTCCCGACCGCGATTTGGCGGAGGACATCCGCGCCCAGCTAGGACGGAACGTGCTGGACCCCGCCAATCTCACAGCCACTCAGCTCCGGCGTCTGTCCCACCTCATGGATAGCTACTTTGGCACTCCTGTTCAGCCTAGGGTCCGACTTCCTGATTGGCCCAGTTGGGTACTCATCACCCAAACACGCCCGGACCCGCAGAAAGGGGTATTTGCAAATCTGGCCAGCATCCATGCACGGTTGCAGAGTTGGGCAGGGGCGGAGCGTCAGCAGGCACGGCAGCAGTGGGAGCAGGTCCGGCATGTCTGGCAGGACCTGCGTCTGGATGATCAAATCTTGGCCCGCGGTTCCGTTTTGTACCGCCGCTGGTGCCTCGTGTGTCATGGTCCCACGGGAGCAGGGGATGGCCGGCAGGCCGTCGCGCAAGCAGCTCCGCCACGGGATTACCGCCAGGGCATCTTCAAATTCATCACCGCCTCTCCGCCCCCGGACTTGCCCCGTGTCGGCCGAGGAGCGGCGGGCAAACCCCTCCGCAGCGACCTGGTCCGCATCCTCCGCCGCGGTGTCGACGGCTCCATGATGCCCGCCTTCCCGCATCTTCGAGACGATGAAATTGATGATCTCGTCAGCTATGTCATCCACTTGAGCATTCGCGGGGAAACAGAGTTTGCTACGATGGCCAAAGCCATGCAACCGACGGAGGAAGACCCGGATTTTGAAGGGCCGGAACTCGATGCCCTCTTCGTCAAGAACCTGGCGGATGTTCTGTATAACTGGGGCGTCGCCGCTCAATACCCGATACCCATCCCACCGCACCATATCCGGAACGAAGACGACCGGCTTCTCTCCGCCCTGCGGGGATACAAGCTGTACAACTCCGCCGAATATGGCTGCGCTTCCTGCCACGTCAAGTATGGCAGCGAACCGCAACTCAAATGGGACCTCTGGGGCGGCGTCGTACAACCCCGCAATCTGCTGCTCGGTGTTTACCGGGGCGGGCGGCAAGGCCACGACCTCTACGCGCGCATCTACGGAGGCATCTATCCCAGCGGCATGACTTCCTTCCGCAACACTCTAACCACGGGGCCTTCCTATCCCGACCGGCCCGATAAAATCTGGAACATCGTCCACTTCCTCCAAGCCCTTGCGGACCCCTACGACCGCGATCGGCTGCAAGACCCCCAACTCCTGGAACGGTTCAAAAGACAACTCCGCCAACAAGGCGACTTTTTCCTGGATGATCTGGCCCGCGTCACCATCGAACGCTGAAAACGAGATGCTCGCCGCCGAAGCCTGCAAACGATCTTTCCTCCTTCGATTCCTCCGGCTCACCAGCCCGCCGCTCTGAGCTTTGGGTTTTCCCGCATCGGCCCTCCGCCTGCCTGGCATCCCCCAGATGTTCAGACCTCCTCTTGCGAAGGTCTGGCCACAACGTGAAATGACGGCGGTTGCTTCCCTTTTACTACCATCCAAGCTGTTGCTTCCCCATGCTACCATCTAAGATGAGGGAAAGAGCTAGGATGTGGAAGAAGCAGGATACTTCTGCAACCGCGGTTGATTGTGGAGATAACTTTGTGATGCGACCGAGCAACAGGGGGAGAGGCAGCGGCCTTGGCGCGCTGGTCCTCATCGCCATGATGGGTTGCAATCCTGGTGCGGCACCCCCCCCGGCGTCTACGACTCCCGCGGGGAATTCCGGTACTTCGGCTCTGCCAGCGGGACCTCCGATTTTTGAGGATGCCACCGCCACGACCGGCATCGCTTTCACCTACCGCAACGGCGAAGAAGCCAACCACTATGCTATCATCGAATCGCTCGGCGGGGGGGTCGCCCTGCTCGACTACGACCAGGACGGACTGCTCGACATCTTCCTAACCGGTGGGGGATATTACGTCGGGACCAAGGTCCTTGGACATCCTTGCAAGCTGTATCGCAATCTCGGCCAATTCCGCTTTCAGGATGTGACCGCTCAAGTCGGCCTCGACGTCATCTCCTTCCCTTACAGCCACGGTGCCGCCGCCTTCGACTACGACCGCGATGGCTGGCCGGACCTGCTCATCACCGGATACAATCGCCTGGTGCTCCTGAAGAATGTAGCCGATGAAAAGAATGGCCGCCGGTTCATCGATGTCACATCTGCCGCCCGGTTGAATGACAACCTCTGGTCCACCTCCGCCGCCTGGGGCGACCTCGACGGCGATGGCTATCCCGAAATCTACGTCGCTCACTACGGCGATTGGGGATTCGAGACGAACCATCCCACGGATTGCACCTACGACGGGAAAACACGGGACGTTTGCCAGCCCCGGCGCTTCAAACCCCTGCCCCACACCCTCTACCGCAACAACCGGGATGGGACCTTCACGGACATTTCCGAGGCCTGCAAGATTCGCAAAGATGGCAAAGGGATCGGCGTTATCCTCGTTGATGTGAACAACGATGGCCGACCGGACATCTACGTGGCCAACGACACCGATGACAATCATCTGTACATCAACCGGAGCGAAGCCGGGCAGGTCCGCCTGGAAGAGGTCGGCCTGTTTGCGGGAGTGGCGCGAGACGATCGAGGCATCGCCAACGGGAGCATGGGTCTGGATGCTGCCGATTACAATCACTCCGGCTGGGCTTCGCTGATCGTCACCAACTACGAGAACGAATTGCCGGCGTTGTACAAGAACCGCAGCGATGCCAAGCAGATTCGCTTTTTGTACGACACCATGCCGAGCGGCTTGGCGGTCATCGGCGGCACCTATGTCAGTTGGGGCGTCGGGTTCTTCGACTTCGACTGGGATGGCTGGCAAGACCTGCTCATTGTCAGCGGGCATGCCATCCGTTTCCCGATCAAATTGGATCGCCGGCAAAAACCGCAGTTACTGCGGAACGTCCAGGGACGGTTCCGTGTTATCACCCCCCAAGGGGGCAGCTACTGTCAGCAGCCCCATAACGCGCGAGGTGCGGCCTTTGGAGATTTGGACAACGACGGGCGCATTGATGTCGTGATTAGCCATCTCAACGAGCCGGTGTCTGTGCTGCGCAATGTTTATTCCGCTCCGGATCATCACTGGCTGGGTCTGCACCTTCAGGGTGCCAAGCATGCCGACATCGTGGGGACACGTGTCGTCCTCGAAACGGCCCAGGGGAAGCAAACCGCCTTTGTCAAAGGGGGAGCCAGTTATGCGAGCACGAATGACCCCCGCTTGCTCTTCGGACTTGGGCCAACCACCACCATCCAGAACCTGACCATTTACTGGCCTTCGGGCACAATCCAGAAAGTCACGGGATTGGAAGCGGATGCTTATTGGGCCATCACCGAAGGCGAAAGTGCACCCCGGCGGCGACACTATCCCACCTCGACATCATCCGCCTCCACCGCCTCGCCTCACGAATCCCAGAAGAACGAACCCTCCCTGACAAAAACAAACCTTCCATGACTGCTGACGATGTCATCCGCCTGCTGCAACTGGAACCGCACCCCACAGAAGGGGGGTACTTTCGCGAAACGTATCGTTCGGCGCTGCAACTGCCGTCAAGCATCTTGCCCGCGCATAGCGGGAGCCGTTCCTTGTCCACCGCCATTTATTACTTGCTGCGTCCAGGCCAGGTTTCCGAACTCCATCTGTTGCCCAGCGATGAGATTTTTCACTTCTACCTGGGCCAACCTGTGGGCATGCTGCAATTGCATCCCGACGGCAGCGGCCGGGAAATCATCCTGGGACAGGACCTGAACGCTGGCCAACTGCCGCAGGTCGTCGTTCCCGCTGGTGTATGGCAAGGCAGCCGTTTGCTCTCGGATAGCGGTTTCGCTTTGCTCGGCTGCACCGTCGCTCCAGGTTTTGACTACGCCGACTATCGCCGAGGTTCCCGTGCTGAGTTGATCCAGCGCTGGCCCGCCTTTGCTCAGATTATCACACTGTTGACTCCCAACGGCTGATCCTCAGCGATCGCTCCCTTGCTGGAGAAGAAACGTTATTGCCAGAGGGAAACGTTGCCCTCAGCCCGTCAACGTTCCGGAGTCCCTTGGTCCGCCCAGCGACGCTCCAGTACGAGCCGATCGTACCACGAGGGGAAGAACCACGACTCCGGCCACAGGCCGAGCAAACGGCAGTACAAGGGTGCCAGCCAATCGGGCAGGAAGCGAGCCAAGACGGAGGGGCCTGTTTCACCGAGATAAATGAGATCGCCGGGTTGGAGGGGAACATTGTACAGCGTAGGCAAGCCGTAGAGTGCGGAACGGACATCGCAACGAAACACCTGCGGGCGCTGGCCCTGAGCCACTCCGGGACGGACGACATAAATCTGACCCAGTTGCGTGCCCGGCGGCAGCCCTGAAATCCGCTTGAGGAAATCCAGGACGGTTTCGGGACCCTGATAGGGCACGATACGGAGCCGACCGCGGATTGGGCCATGCACGAAGAGGTATTGGCCTCGCGGTTCCACCAATCGCAGTTGGACAGCATCCGGCGGAATCTGTACGGACTGTGCCAGCAGGTCTCGGCTTTCGCTGACCGTCAAGCCTTCCACGCGCGGTTCCGCGGGCAGCCCCAAGGGCAAGCGTCCATCCAGACTCACGGCCACCAAGGCATCCCACTGCGGTTGGGTGTCAAAGCGGACTTCCACCACGTCGCCACAGGCTAAGCGGTAGTGCGGATGCGGTTCGATGGCCCGGACCGCCTGCGGCGCTTCCAGCCCCGGCCTTGGACAAGTTTGCCGCAAGAGCTGCTGCTCCGTACAGCCACTTCCCAAGATAAGCCACGCCGACAATAGGCTAGCTGTGCAGAGCAAACCCCTCTGCGCTGGCGCAACTGTCCATCTTCTGCCTTCCGTACATAAGGACACATATCGTTTTTCGGCCAATGCAAGGCCACATCTTCAGCAGAATCGGCCCAGCTTAGCATCGGTCCACCTCAAACCCTGTAGCCTTCTCGGCTACTCGCCGCCCCCGCAGAGGAAAGAGGCGGAGTCAGATTCCCCGGACCGCCGGCGGGTCAGAGAGGTGGACCGGAACGCGGGCGCCGTTCCCGCCACAAGAGGGTTTGGTAGCAGCGGCGGATGGCTGTGGTGTGCCGGCGCCAGTCGTCCCAGAAGGACTCCAGCCGGGGATAACCCAGGCGTCGGGCCAAGCGGGTCAACTCCGCCGGGTCCTCCGGCAGTTCGTTGAGCGGCCGGTCCGTAACAATGCGCAATCGGGCCTCGACCAGGC
Organism: Thermogemmata fonticola; assembly: GCF_013694095.1. Lineage (NCBI taxonomy): Bacteria > Pseudomonadati > Planctomycetota > Planctomycetia > Gemmatales > Gemmataceae > Thermogemmata > Thermogemmata fonticola. The sequence goes on from NZ_JACEFB010000001.1 coordinate 988,758, forward strand.
GGAGGAAGGAGTAGCCGGCGCGCAGAACGGCCAGTTCGCCCTCCGCCATCAGCCGCTGTTCTTCGAGTGCATCCAAAGCATCCCAGACATTCGGCTGGAGGATAGACGGATATTGCGCGCCATGCTTCATTTGCAGCAACTGGACCAGGAATTCCACATCCGCCAGGCCGCCGGGCGCCCGCTTGAGGTTCCTCGGACTGCCGTTGATTTCCAATTTGCGCCGCATGGCTTCCCAAGCGTCCAGGCTCTCGGCGGTCCACGGACGGGCAAAGAGAGCTTCGCGCAGCAAGGCGTGCATTGCTTGGCACAAAGGCGGCGGACCCCGGAGAACCCGCGCGCGGGTCAGAGCTTGGCGTTCCCAGTCTTGGCAATCGGACTGAGCAAAGTAACGCCGGAACTCGGAAAGCGGCAAGACGAGCGCGCCGGATTTGCCAGTGGGCCGGAGGCGCATATCGACCGCATAAAGCCGGCCCCAGGGTCCCATCTGGCTCGCCCGGCGAATGATCGCCCGCACCAGTTCGGTGAAATACACAGAGTTGGCTTGCCCTTCGGTCGTTTGTCCCTCCGCTTCGTACAGGAGCAGCAAATCCAGATCGCTGTGGTAACTGATCTCCCGGCCGCCGAGCTTGCCCAATCCCAAAAGCACGTAAGCGCAAGGCTCCGCCGCACCCCGGTCAGGGTGCAGGGGAATCCCCCAGCGGCGCTGCATCTGGGGTTCCACCAAATCGATAATCTGCAAGAGGATCGTCTCGGCCAGATCCGAGAGGGCGGCTGTCGTCTGCCGGATGGTGGATCGTCCTAAGAGGTCGCTGACGCCGATGCGGAGCAATTCCTTGTCCTGGAAGCTGTGCAAGATCGGTTCAGGGTCATCGGCTCCGCGGCACAGCTCGGCCAATTCCGCTCGCAATTCCGCGGCAGTCCGTGGTTGATTCAGGACGAGACTATCCAGCAGCTCGTCGATCATTCCCGGATTATTGATCAGCAGGCCCGAAAGAAAGGGGCTGCTGGCACAAAGCTCGACGTAAAGCTGCAAGCAGGCGGGATGCTGGCTGAACAACTCCCAGAGGACGGCCTTGGCCCCCAGCGAGGCAGACACCCGTTCCAGTTGGGTCAAGGCGTCATCGGGATCGGGAGTATCTGCGACGGCGGCGAGCAGGCGGGGTGCAATGCTGGCGAGAAAGTGCCGACAGCGGCGGGAGGACAAAAAGGGTACGGACTCCCGCGCCAACTGCGTCAAGTTCAGATACGCACGGGGAATATCCCGGAACCGATAACGGCTCAGGACCGCCTGGATCATTTCCACTTCGGGTTCGGGGTCGAGGATCAGATCGCTTTCCGGCTCGGCTTTATCCCCCGCGTCGGCGAAAGTCTGATGCAATAGGTGATTGAGAATGGTGCGGGTCAAACTTGTCTTGTCCTGCAAATCTTTGAGAAAGCGATCGAGAGGATCGACGAGGAGAGCGGAGGTATTGAGCGAGGGGAGGGGAGGCTCTTCGTCGAGGGGTGAGCGCCGTTGCGGCGCATGACCGGCTTCGGTCGGTGAAAGGGTGCGTGAGCCTGAGAGTGTGAGCGATCCCAGTGAACGATGGGGTGAGGCGGCATATCCCAGGCGTAGGGCCAATTGCCGCAAGCGCTCGGTATCGGCGGGCAAGGTGTGGGTTTGCAGGTCGCAGAGCAACTGAAGGCGATGTTCGGTGGTGCGGAGGAAGCGGTAGGCGTCGGCGAGCAAATAGGTCTCCTGGGGAGTGAGGCAGCCCGCGATTTCCAGGGCTTCCAGAGCCAGGAGGGTGTTGCGCTGTCGGACGGCGGGCAAGTCTCCGCCATTGAGCAACTGGAGGAACTGCACCGTGTATTCGATGTCCCGGATGCCTCCTGGCCCATGCTTAATATCTCTGGGAAAATCTCCTTCCCCCCGGCGGCGTGCTGCCCGTTCCTCCATGCGGCGCTTGAGGGCTTTGACCTCGTTGATCTCCGCGAAACTGAGATATTGCCGATAAACAAACGGCTCCAGGGCGGCCTGGACCTCCCGGCCCAAGGCGGCATCGCCAGCCACCGGGCGGAGTTTGATCAATGCCTGGCGCTCCCACGTCCGCCCCATCGTGTCGTAATAATGCAGAGTGCTTCGCAGGCTCCGCGCCAAAGGACCGCGTTGCCCCTCTGGACGCAAGCGCAGATCGACACGATAAGCGACACCCTCCTCGGTATGACTCGACACGAGGCGCACCAACTCGGCGACAATCCGGGAAAAACACTCGCTGTTCGTGATCCCCGGCCGGCGCCCGCTTGTGGTTCCCTCATGGTCATACACCACGATCAGGTCAATGTCGCTGGAGTAATTCAGCTCTTCTCCGCCGAGTTTTCCCAGGGCCAATACGGCCAGCCGAGCCGGAGAGCCGTCCGGAGCGGTTGGAACGCCGAAACGTGCGGTGATCGTGCGGTAGGCATGCTGCAAGGCGGCTGCGATCAAGGCCTCGGCCACGCGCGACAGTTCCCGTGTGATCTCTTCCAGGGAACGCTGGCGGATGATGTCGTTGATCCCAATCCGCAGCAGATGGCGGTGGCGGAAGCGGCGAAGAGCCTGTAACACGGAGACATCATCTGGGGCCAAGCGAATTTCACTTTGCAGCTCGGCGAGAAGTTCTGCGGTGGTAGGGACACTGCGGGGGGGATGGCGGATCGCCTCTAGCCATTCGGGATAGCGGGCGAGGGTGTCAGCAAAAAACTGGGACACTCCGAGGAGTTGCACCAGGATTTCCAATCCTTTCCCACGTCCTTCGAGGAGGTGTGCCCAGCGCTCCTGCATGCCCGGCCGGCTGGCCAAGCGCTCCAGGTGATTCAACGCCATGTCCGCGTCGGGGCAGTGAGGCAGGAAACGCCGCAAGAGAGCACAGAGTTGCGGCCAGTGTTCCTCTCCAAGGTGGTGGGCCAATCCCGCAAGGTTCCGCCGGCCCCGTTCCGGGTCGCGGAGGAATTTCAAAAGTACCTCGTCTGCCGCGCTTGGCATGACAACTCAGTATCCGTGAAAGGGATGTGCTCGTGAAGACCCCCGGCCCTTCATGTCATTGGCTCATGAGCTAACGGAACCTGCTCCGCTGATTCGGCCCAATTCCTGTCGATACAGTTCATAGTCCCGCGCACCGAAGGTGCAGAAAATGAGGCGCTCGCAGGCGTCGTGCCGCTCCAATTCTTCCAGAACAGTGCGTACAGCGATCGGGCAGGCTTCTTCGGGCGGATAACCGTAAGCTCCGGTACTGATCGCCGGAAAAGCAATCGAGCGTAAGCCATGCTGCCGTAACAAAGCGAGGGAGTTGCGATAGCAGGCGGCCAGGCGCTCGGCTGCTTCCGCCGGCGTCCACTCACGGTACACCGGCCCCACGGTGTGGATGACATAGCGGGCCGGGAGTTGTCCGCCGCCGGTGATCACAGCCTCGCCCGCGGCCAAGGGCCGCCCGCCCCGCTGCTCCATGATCTGTCGGCATTCCTGAAGGATGGTTGGCCCACCGGCACGATGGATCGCTCCGTCCACCCCGCCCCCGCCCGCCAGCCACGGATTGGCAGCGTTCACAATCGCGTCCACCGCCAACTGCGTGATGTCGCCTTGCACAACCTCCACGCGGCACCCATTCCTGGTCAACTCTGTTGCCACCATGCTTCTCTCCTCACTCCCGCTGACTTTGCCTGGGCGGATGTGGGTACAATGTCATCCCCACCCAAATGCCCTAGATGAAACTCCCAGGACGCTGCCCACTTTAGCTCACCTTCCACCTCGGCTCACTTTCATTATGGTGTGTCTCTCTCTCAGAGGGCAATCATTCCCGCTGCCAGAGGATGAACCAGATTTGTCAGGTGGCTAAGACGGATATGCCAGCGGAATCACCAGACAAGCATGCCGCGGAGCCTCCAGATAAGGAGGGGCCTTAAAGGCTGGAGAAAGAGTTCCTCCGGCGTGCCCTGAGTATGTCAAAGCCAGAGCAACTTCCAGCGCGAGAGTGGATGAGCCATTCTGATGGCGGGCGGCGTTCATCGAACTGTTGGACTGATGAGGATAACGGAGGCGGGATTTAGGGGTTGAGTGGCAGCCAACCCTCGCGCAGGCGGCCTTCGCGGATGACGTAGTATTTCAAGGGAAGGAAGGCGGCGAAGTCTTTGTGCTGCAACACGAAGGCGATGTTATCGTGGTTAAGGATTTCCCAGGTGTGCAAACCGACGAGGATATCGCCCCGTTGCAGGCCGGCAATGGCAGCGGCGCTTTGCGGCGCCACCTCGCTGATGAGCATGCCGCCGCGTAGCTGCGGATTGGCCCGGCTGACGGCATCCGCTCCGACCGCGATGAGCCGCAGGCCTAACTTCCGCCACACCAACTCCGCCGAGCCTGCGGGCACCACTCGCGCAGGTCCCAGGGGCAACACGGCTTCGACCGCCTCATTCCCACGCCGGAGCTTGACCGAAACCGCTGCTGTGCCGCCGAGATCGAGGAGGGCACGCTCCAGGTCCATCGAGGTGAAAACCGTCACATCCCCGATTTTCTCAACGACGTCACCCACTTTGGCTACACTCTGGGCAGCGGAGGACCCCGCCTCGATGGCTTCGATGACGACCTTGCGGCGGACGGGACTGTCCAATTCTTCCCGCTCTGCGACATCCCGCACGACCCAACCGTGCCGCCACGCCCGGCGGCGCGCCAGCATCTCGGCTGTCCGTCCGATGACCTGATCCACGGGCAACGCAAAACCGATATTTTGGGCACCCGCGCGAATGGCGACATTCACTCCGACTACCTCTCCCAGCAGATTCAGAAGCGGTCCGCCGGAGTTGCCCGGATTGATCGGAGCGCTCGTTTGGATCAAGCCCCGATATCCCATCTCCTTGTTCAAAGTGACATCGCGTCCCTTGTAGGAGACGCGGCCATCGGTGATAGAGTGCTCATAGCCATAGGCATTGCCGATCGCAATGACGGCTTCACCCACCATGAGGTCGGCAGAGGTTCCCCAAACGAGTAGCGGCAGGGGTTTCTGGGGATCGATCTTGATGATCGCCAGGTCAGCTTCCTTATCCACGGCGAAGATGCGGGCCGAGTAGCCGCTGCCATCGCACAAGCGGACCCGCAGGGTCTGCACATCATCCACCACGTGAAAATTGGTCAGGATGTAACCCCGCGGATCGAGGACAATTCCCGTACCCATGCCATTGACCCGCTGGGGCTGAACGTGCAAACGGAAGGGGTCCTCCCCCGCCGGCACTACTGTCCGCTCACTGTGAATGTTGACGACGGCGCCTTTCACTTTCTCGTAAACGGCCACCACTGGGTCGCGGCGTTGGCTGTACAGCCGTGTGCTATCCCGGCGTTTCAGGCTGCTGCTCGATGCTTCTTCCCCTAGCAGAGAAACTCCGTTCCCTCCCAGAAGGACCACCAGCACCAGCAGCGTCCCTACCCCACGAAGCAGTCCGTTGTTCGATCGGTTTCGGCTTCCTCGTCGGCTGGTGCTCACGGTTTACTCCCCCCGCTTGGCGGATTGGCTTCCCGTCCGCCGCCTTTTCACAGGCCAGCGTCTCGGAAGCAGCTCAGCATCTCTCAAGTCGGTCCGGGGGCGGGAAAGGCTCCATCGCCAGGGACTTCCTGAGAATCTGGAGGAGAGGAAACGCATGCAATTGCACCAGCAAAGCCTACAGCAACGACTGGTACGATTGGCCATTTTGCACGATCGTAACGAACGGATGGACGATACCAGGCTCCGCTCCCTACTCTTCGGAATGCCGGGCCCAAAACAGGCAGCTTCGGAGGGGGAATATCATAACCCCAGAGGGCGGCGAGCCGATACATCCGTCGATCCCATGGAGGCTTGATTCATGAAGCGGACGCCTCGGATGGAACAACTGGAAGACCTACTCCGTCAGGACCCGGATGATCCCTTCCTTCGCTACGGTTTAGCTCTCGAATATGCGTCCGTGGGGGATGACGACACTTGCGCTCGGATGCTGTTAGAATTGATCGCCCGGCCAGCGGGTCCGCCTTACATTCCCGCTTACTTACAAGCAGGCCAGGTTTTGATCCGCCTCGAACGCTATGAGGAAGCCCGCGAGGTGTTGCGCCAGGGAATTGAGGCAGCCCAAGCAGCCGGTGATCCCCATGCGGCGGGAGAAATGCAGGGATTCCTCGACAGCATCACCTAAAGCCCTGACTCTAGCCGTGGGATTACCCAAAGCCGGTTATCGCAGTATCAGAACCGTTCCATCTGCCACGGTGGAGGGCCGTAGCCACCAGAATAGCATCAGCCCCGGCGGCTATCAGCCCTTGGCCGTCTCGCGGATTCCGCACTCCTCCCCCGGCTACGATTTCCACCTCCGGCCAGCGCTGGCGAATGGACCGGACCAGAGCACAGATCCCCTCCACCCCGCTTTCCGTTCCCACCCGCGCAACATCGATCACGACCAAACCCGGATAACCGACAGCGCGAACTCGGTCCACCAGGGCGAGGACCGCTTCCGGACCGGAAACGTCCCACCTCTGATACCCGTCCGCCAATCGCCCCTGACGCAAATCGAGGGAGAACAGCGGCCGCCGCGCCTGCCATCGCGGGAGCAACATCGCGTGTTCCTCTGCGGACCAACCCGCCTCCAGGGGCAACACCGGCCGCACGTTCGGTGGTAACTCCCGGCTCAACTGCCGGCCACGGTCCAAGAGGATTTCACACTCCGGCAATTCGTGGAGCAATTGCGTCACAGCTTCACTGGGAGCTTCTCCCAAAAGGGCATCCAGATCGGCCACGTAGAGCCGGGTTGAACCCGCTGTTTGAAGCAATTGGAGTGCGGTGTGTCTGAGCGTTTGGCCAATGAGCGGGGACCGCAAGGTACGATAGGATTGCCTGTCACCTGCCCGTGCATGGACCACCTCGCCGCGCCGAATGTCCATGACCGGGATCAACCGTCCCGGCGCGATCATGGCCGCCTCCCTACCCGCTGCTGGCGATGCCGGTGGCGGCCCGGCTGGTCCTTCCTCGAGGAACACCCTTCGAGTAACACCAGCGTTTCGAATAACAACAGCGTTCTGGGTAACGTGAGCGGCCTAAAACCTAACAAGGCGGGCATGCTCTTCTCAATGAGGTGGGAAAAAGCCCGGGGCAGGACGGAACATCCTATCCACGGCAGCGCAGGAAAAGCAGTTGGGTATGCCATGGCAGCTGGCGGGAAAGCGAGGGGTTGGCCAAATCGGCAAAAAGTATTATATTACCAGTCTTCGGCCCCTGAAAAATGGGAGTGGGGTCTATCTGGGTTCGTTACGGAGGGTTGGCCTCGTCATGCCACGAGTGTGCGTGAGGGTTGCCGAATCCCCGGAGGAGGCGCCGTGACTACTGCATTGAGCACGATCGTTGATGTCAAAGCTCTGTTGGACGCCGGGGTCCATTATGGGCACCGCGCCAGTCGCTGGAACCCCAAAATGCGGCCGTACATCTACGGCAAGCGGAATGGCATACACATCATTGACCTGCGCGAAACAGCACGGGGTCTGTTGCGAGCGTACAAGTACCTGGTTCGCGTCGTCAGCCATGGCGGTGTCGTGCTATTTGTCGGGACGAAACGGCAGGCCAAGGAGATCATCGAACGCGAAGCCCAGCGTTGCGGCATGCCCTATGTCAGTGAACGTTGGCTCGGCGGAACCTTGACCAACAACCGGACGATTCGCGCCCGCGTCAAACGCCTTCAGGAACTGGAAGCGATGTGGCTCCCCGCCGGTGTCAATCCCAACAAAGAAGACCTCAATGCCTACATCGAAAAGATGATGACGGAAACCGGCAAACTCGATCCGGCGAAGGCGCCCGAAAGTGCCGATATTCGCACGCACTCCAAGAAAATGATCGCTCAACTGAGCCGGGAATTACTCAAGATCCGCCGCAACCTCAAGGGCATCCGCGATATGGTCAAGCTGCCGGAAGCCCTGGTCATCGTGGACCCGAAAAAAGAGCACAACGCGGTCCGCGAAGCCCGGCGCATGGGCATCCCCACCATCGCCTTGATCGACACCGACAGCGACCCCGATGAGGTCGATCTGCCGATCCCCGGCAATGACGACAGCATCCGCTCGATCGAGATCATCATTTCCAAGTTGGCCGACGCCTGCTTGGAGGGGGCCGCCGCCTTGCCTCCGGAACAACGGGCCATGATCAAGCCCCGTCCCAGCCGTGCCAGCAGTGTGGTGCCTGCTTCTGCCACGACTTCCGGCAACGGCAACCACAGTACACGGGACGCTGCCTCCGAAGCAGCCACGGCCACACATTCCGCATCCGCCCCGACGGCCTGAGGATTCTGACTGAGGAGACCGACAACCATGAGCACACCCATTACGCCTCAACTGGTCAAACAACTGCGCGATCGCACCGACCAGCCCATGGGCTTATGCAAGCAAGCCCTCGAACAGAGCGGCGGCGACATCGATAAAGCCATCGAGTGGCTGCGGGCCCAGAATGCCAAAATGGGCGTCAAGCGCGAAGGCAGCGAGACCGCGGAAGGCCGCATCGGCTTGTTCTATGACAACACCCAGCGCATCGCCGCTATCGTGGAGGTACGCTGCGAAACAGCCCCCTCCGCGAAAAGCGACCCCTTCATCGCTCTGGTCAACGATTTGGCCCGGCACATCGCCTCCAGTCAGGCCGCCGATGTTCCCACTCTTCTGGCGGAACGTTACGACGCCCGCGGCACTGTTCAGGACCGCCTCAATGACGCCATGGGAGTCATCCGCGAAAAAATGGTCATACACCGCTTCGCCCGCCTCCAGGGCGGAATCTACGGCGGCTATGTCCACTTTGACGGAACCGTGGGAACACTCGTCGAGTGCCAAGGCAGCGGACCTAACGATGAACTGCTCCGCGACGTGGCTGCCCACATCACGGCCATGAACCCTCCCTACCGCACCCCCAGTGATGTGCCGGCTGAGGTGATCGAGAAGGAAAAGGCCTTGATCCGGGCGGAAATCGAAGCTGATCCGAAAAACGCGGGCAAACCGGCGAACATCCTAGACAAAATCGCCGAGGGGAAATTGAAAACTCGCCTGGCGGAGCTAGTCCTGAGTGAGCAGACTATGGCCAACGCCCAAAAATACCCCAACCTGACTGTTAGTGCTGCTTTGAAGAAGGCCGGACTGGAATTGACCCGCTTCGTCCGCTACAAAGTCGGTGCCATCAGCCTCGTGTGAGCGCTTCGGATAATCTTCACAGGTACGCTGGTTCCTGTAATCTCTGCGTGATGATTCGACCCCTGATATATTTGACCCGTAGGTAGTAAGGAGGACTCGACCCATATGCCCCACACCCAAAGCGCCTGGAAACGCATGCGGCAGAATGAGCGGCGTCGGCGCCGCAACCGCGCTTGGTATAAACGCATCAAGAAACAGCGCCGGGCCGCTGCGGAAGCCATTGCCACCAAAGATTCCCAGCAGATCCAAGAGCAATGGCGATTGACCCAACAACTGCTGGATCGCGCCGCCGACAAAGGGTACATCCATCCCAACAAGGCAGCACGGTTGAAATCCCGCCTGATCCGCAAAATCCGAGCCGCTCAAAAAGCGTCCGCCTCCACGGGCCAGAGCTAGCCTCCTTGGCGGTTCTTCGTCTTGGGCCAGCCCCCCGCGAGACGGGAGGCCCAGGGAGGATTGTAGAGGATTCCGGCGAGAGTCACCGGACCGAATCCAATACCAGCGGCACAAGGAGTTTTCCTTGGGCTGCATGGCCAATCCTTGCAAAGTGAACGGGTAGAAGACGGCAGCTCGAGAGTTGGCCTACCGATCGCAGAGAATCTGCCGCACCTCTGCCAAGGGAACATGATCCACCAGGCCGACTTCGCCGAGACATCGCGGAAGGACGAAGCGGAGGCGTCCGGCGGTGGCTTTTTTGTCCCGTTGCATCGCTGCCAGCAGGGCTTCCACGTCCCAATGGGGCAGTGGGCGGATTGGCAAATCAAATGCTCGGAGAAGCTGCTCCTGGCGTGACGGCAGGCTGTCATCTTCGAGATAGCCGAGGCGCTGCGCCAGACGGACGGCACACATCATCCCGGCCGCCACCGCCTCGCCGTGAAGCCAATGGTCCGCCGCTCCCACAATTTCAAAGGCATGCCCGAAGGTATGGCCGTAGTTGAGGATGGCCCGCAGGCCCGTCTCCTCATATTCATCCTGTTCCACCACCTCGGCCTTGATGCGACAACAGCGGGCGATGATGGACGGCAAGATGGAAGCGTGGCCATTCCGCAAAGCCGGAGCATGACATTCCAAAATCTCGAACAATTCCGCGTCCCGGATCACTCCGTATTTGACCACTTCCGCCAAGCCGCTGCGGTACTCCCGCACCGGCAAGGTTGCCAAGTGGTCCGTGTCGATCCACACTCCCTTCGGCTGATGGAAAGCCCCGATCAGGTTTTTGCCGCGGGGGTGATTGATGGCCGTTTTCCCGCCGACTGAGGAATCGACCATTGCCAACAAGGTAGTCGGAACCATGATCAACGGCAGGCCGCGATTGTAAGTCGCTGCGGCAAAACCGGCCAGGTCCCCTACCACTCCGCCTCCGACTGCGATCACCGGCGTGCGCCGGTCCGCTTTGAGTTCGTAAAGGGCATCGTAGAGCCGGGCAAGTTGTTCGAGAGATTTGGACTGTTCCCCCGCGGGAATTACGGCCAACGCGGTCCGAAAGCCGGCTTCCCCTAACGGAACGGTCAAAGGGGCGGCCAGCTTGCGGGTGTGCTCATCAGCGACGAGCAAGGCCGTCTGGGATTGCGGCAACAGTTCGCGCACAAAGAGGCCAAACTGGGCGGTCATGCCACGCCCCAAAACGATGTCATACGATCGCGGACCCAAGCGAACCGTTACGCGATCTTCTGCCAATTCACCGGAGGGAACAGGAGTCATGAGGCGTTACCTGGGGAGCCGTCAAGGCAGTGGCCAGGCGGAGGCAACAAAGAACCCGTAAGGCAGGGGGTGCTCCTGGACAGGAACACTGCGGAAAATTGATGCTCCACCTTGCCTAGATTAGCATATCAGGCATGGCTAGGGGTGGAGTGTGGTTCTTCGATCCCAGCAGTCCGGAATTCCCCAAGCGGAATGCGGCTTGGCGGGAGTTCTGGCGTGCTCCGCTCGTGCCGGTCGCCGGGAGTGCGACTGTCGGCCTGCTGGCCTCCCGCTATCTTCATGTCCCGCCGTGGGTATTCTGGTCCGCTTTTGCCGGCGGGTTAATCCTCTGGTGGGTGGCACGGCACGGCGACCGTTGGCGTTCCAGGCCACCGTGGGGATTGTGGCTGGCAGCGGCGGCACTGGCCGGCGTCTATCACCATCTTTACCGGGAAGAATATCCTGCGGATGACATAGCCGCCTTTGCGACAGATACTCCCCAAGCCCGGCGCATCCGCGCTTGGGTCTTGCAGGAACCGGTTTTTCGCTCCGCCAAAGCATCTTCCTTGACGCACGTGCAACCGCTGCCGACGACGAGCCTGCTGGTTCGCGTCGCTAGCATAGAAACCAGCGCCGGCTGGATTCCCGCTTCCGGGCGTGCACGCGTGACGATCGAAGGACACTTGGAGGCGATTCATGCTGGCGATGCCGTGGAGATTTTCGGACAACTCTCGCTTCCTCCACTCCCCGACAATCCGGGGCAAACCGACTGGCGCGGCCTGTATCGGGACGAGCGGATTACGGCGGTCCTGCGGGTGCGCCACTCTCCGGCTACGGTGACGCGCTGGGAAGCAGGACGATGGCAAAGCTGGCGTGGCATCCTGGGTTACTTGCAGCAGCGGGGGGAAGCAGCGCTACGGCAACACCTTGCCGAGCGCCAGGCTGGACTAGCGGCAGCCTTATTGCTCGGTGAGACCTCGGCCTTGGATCACGAAGAATGGGATGCTTACATTCGGACGGGCGTGGTTCATGTGTTGGCCATCTCCGGCTTCCACCTGACGGTTTTGGCTTCCTGGGTGTGGGTGTTGATGCGCGTCGCCGGTTGGCCCAGCCGGTCGGCCTCGCTGCTGGTGGTCGGGCTGGTTCTGTTTTACACCTGGCTGACGGGGGCGCGTCCTGCCACAGTACGGGCCGCAGCGATGATGTGTGCCTGGTGCTTGGCGTGGGGATTACGCCGCCCGCCGTGGCCCGCCAACATCTTCGCCTTGGCCTGGCTGATCGTCATCCTCGTGAAGCCCACCGATCCCTTCACGATCGGCTGCCAGATCTCGTTTCTGTCGGTCTTCGTGCTGATCTGGGCCGGTGGGCGCTGGCTGGCCCCGCGACCGCCCACGCCGTGGGAGCGTATTCGGGACCTCGGACGAAGTCCCGCGAGTCGTGCCCTGCGTTGGTGCGCCCGCAAGTTGGCACAGCTCTACCTGCTGTCGCTGCTCATGACCGTGGCCTTGGCCCCATTGCTCCTGTACTGGAAGAATGTCTTTTCTCCCGCCGGCGTACTGCTTGGCCCGCCTGTCATGTTCACCTCCTCTCTGGCTCTTATCAGCGGCTTTATGACCATGCTGGCAGCGATGCTGGGGGATTGGGCGGCCTATCTTCCAGGGCGGTTGACAGACTTCGTTCTCGCCCTCACCGCTTGGATGGTGCATCAGGTGGATAGTTGGGGTCAAGGGGTGGCTTACGCACCAGCTCCGGGAATCCTCTGGCTAATCGGCTTTTACCTCATTCTGGGTGTTGTGGTGTTCGCTCCCTCGCGGCGAGTTGTCCAAGGTCTGGCAGCCCTTTTGGTGTGGTCGCTGTTGGGTCTGATCGTGACGGTCCAACCCCGCACGTCGGACGAACTCCGAGTCACATTCCTCGCTGTGGGTCACGGCGGCTGTGTCGTCCTGGAAACTCCTGATGGCCGGACTTTGCTTTACGATGTAGGAAGCATGAGCGGCCCTCGAATAGTTTCGCAGATCGTCGCCCCGTACCTGTGGCACCGGGGAATCCGCCGGATCGACGAAGTATTCCTCTCCCATGGTGACATGGATCACTTCAACGGCTTGCCCGCTCTCCTTGCTTACTTTTCTGTTGGGCAGGTCAGTTGGACGCCGACTTTTGCCGACCGATCCACGCCAGGTGTCCAAGCGGTATTGGAAGCCATTCAACGTGCAGGGATTGCCACGCGTGTCATGGCCGCCGGCGAGAGTTTGGCCGCCGGAGATGTCCAACTGCACGTGCTCCATCCTCCGCCGCAGGGTCCCATCGGCACGGAGAATACCCGCAGCCTGACGCTGCTGGTGCAGTATGCCGGCCAAAGCATCGTGCTGACCGGTGATCTGGAAGGGATTGGACAAGAGATGGTGCAGCGTTGGCTGATTCCTCCGGTGGCTGTACTCATGGCTCCCCATCATGGTGGCAAGACGGCCAATGCTGCTGGGCGGACCGCCCAGGGAGAACTGGTCCCTTCGCCCTTGGGCCAGTGGGCCAGACCGCGCCTGGTTGTCTCTTGCCAGCGGACTAATCCTACCGACCACCTGCGTGCGGCGTACCCCACGGCAATCATCTGGGACACAGGCCGCTGTGGGGCCATCACAGTGCGCGTCCACACCACCGGAGTCACTGCGGAGGCCTTCCGCACCGGGGAAAAAATCGTGGTGGCTCGGCCGGAGCTTCCCTCCGTCCGCCGGGCAACGCCCACCCCTCACTGAGGCGGCCTGGAAGCCGAAAACTTGCGAACAGGGGTCAGCCCCAGTTTACCGCGGAAACGAGTTATTCCCCCTACCCTGCCCTGATCCCCTCAGAATGCCTTCCTGCTCGTCCGTCTATGCAGCTTCAGGGGTTTTTCCAATCCATCATTGAAACGCCGGTTATGCTTGCCATTTCGGGATCGTTGGGTAGTCTGCACTGAAGACAGCGCATCCGTCTCCTCGCAAGCAAGGTGCTACGGCGATGGGTTCCCTCTGGCGTTATTGTGTGTTTGTGAGTGCCGCCTTGTTGCTGGCGGTGTTACCTGCCTGCCATTCCCGGCGTGCGGACCGTATTACCATCGGTGTGGTTACAAACTGCGTCGCGGACTTTTGGCGGATTTGTGAAGCCGGCGCCACTAAAGCCGCCCAGGATTTTGATGTGGACCTTCAGTTCCGCGAGCCAGAGAAAGCCTTCGATGCCTCGGTGCAAATGCCCATCATCGAAGCCTGGGTCAAACAGGGTATCCACGGCATCGCCGTCAGCGTCATCGATCCCAAGGCTCAGACGGAAGACCTGGCCCGGATCGCGAAAAAAGTTCCCCTGATCACGATGGACAACGATGCGGAAGGTTCCGGCCGCCTCTGCTACATCGGTATCGATAACTACGAAGCGGGCAAAGCGGTCGGGCGCCTGGTGAAAAAGGCCCTGCCCCAAGGCGGCACCATTGCCATCTTCATTGGCAGCACAAAATCAGCCAATGGCAAAGCTCGCACCCAAGGAGTCCTGGACGAACTCGCGGGAGAAAAGGATGCGGTTGGCGAAGAGATGGCCCATCCCCACCGCCCGGATTTGAGGGTGCGGCGGTTCGGCCAATTCTATCTCGTCGATGGAGAAGCCAAAGAGGATAACAACCCCAACAATGCTCAACCTCTCGCTTCCAGCGTCTTGGCCCGCCTCAAGGGGTTGCCCCACCTCTGTGCTGTCGGATTGTATGCCTACAATCCCCCTGCTATTCTCGACGCCGCCAAATCCCGCTCCATGCACAAGGAACTCGTCATCATCGGCTTTGACGAAGATTGGGAAACTCTCAAGGCGATTGCCCAAGGGGAAATCCTGGCCACGGTCGTGCAAGACCCCTTCCAGTACGGCTATCAGTCCGTGGCCGCCCTCGCCGCCTACGCCCGCGGGGATTCCTCCAAGCTGGTGAAGGAACCGATTCCCTATCGCGTGGTGACCAAAGACGGAGGGCCGGACGAAACGATCACCACACCGCAAGGCACCCTAACTATCAAGAATCTGCCCGTCCAGGATTTCGAGGCCCGCTTGCGTGCGGACATCGCCTCCGTGAAAAAATGATCGGCCGGTCGCTTGGAATTGGCAGGACTTCCACCGTCGGACCTTCGACCGGCGGGACTTCTCCAGGGGGCGGGAGCCGGTCTAAGGAAAAAGTATCCGTTCCGGGAAGCATGCCCCGCCTCACTGATCCTGCCCCGACCGGCGGAGGTGGCTTTATTCCAGCAACGGCTTTCGCATTTCCGGGACCGAACGGGAGAGACGATGATCTCCACCATGAGCACCCCGCGCCTGGAAGTCTCAGGTATTCGTAAGCAGTTTCCTGGCGTTCTGGCTCTGGATGGCGTGTCTTTGCAAGTCGCAGCCGGGGAGGTCCTCGCCGTCGTTGGAGAAAACGGAGCAGGCAAGTCCACCCTAATGAAAATCATCGCTGGCTTGTATCCACCGGATCAAGGAACCATTCGCCTGGATGGCCAGCCGGTGCACTTTGCCAATCCGGCGGAAGCTATGGCGGCGGGAATCAGTTTGATCCACCAGGAATTGAATCTCGCCGAGAATCTCTCCGTTCAGGACAATCTGTTTCTGGGGCGTGAACTGACGTGGGGAGGCCGGCTCCGTCTGCTCCAGACCTCGGCCATGCACGAGCGCGGAGCGGCGCTTTTGCAACAAGTCGGCCTGCCGGTCGATCGCCTGGGCCAGCGGGTGGAATACCTCTCGCCGGGTGAAAAGCAATTGGTGGAGATCGCCCGCGCCCTGTCGCTTCAGGCCCGCGTCCTGATTATGGATGAACCGACTTCCAGCCTCACGCACAAGGAGACCGAGCGACTCTACGAGGTGATCCATTCCCTGAAACAGGCGGGGGTGTCCGTGCTGTACATTTCCCACCGGTTGGCGGAAGTCCAGCGGTGCGCGGACCGCGTGGTTGTGCTGCGCGATGGCCGAAACGCTGGGGAATTGCGGGGTGCGGACATCCAGCATGATCAAATGGTCCGCCTGATGGTGGGCCGGGACTTGAAGCAGTATTACCCGCGGCAGCACCGCCCTCCACGCAGCGGCCCAGTGGTTCTCCGGCTCGATCAATTCCGCTACCACGGGGGGCCGGATCACGCGGTCTCTTTGGAAGTGCGTGCCGGCGAAGTCCTCGGCATGGCGGGACTCGTCGGGGCGGGGCGCACGCAACTGGCGGAGGCCGTCTTTGGCATCCGGCCTTGGCGTTCCGGCCAGGTCTGGCTCAACGGGCAGCCTCTGCGCCTCCGCCATCCCAAGGATGCCATCGCGGCAGGCATCGCGTTGATCCCGGAAGACCGCCGCCATCATGGCCTGGTCCTAGAAGCGGCAGTCGGCTTCAATTTGAGTTTGCCCAACCTCGATCGCTTGAGCGGATTGTTGGGCATTCGCCGGCGTCAGGAGCGGCGCTGGCAGCGGGAGTGGATCGAGCGCCTGCGCATCCGCACTCCCTCGGCGGATCAGTGCACGGCTTTGCTCTCCGGCGGCAATCAGCAAAAGATCGTCTATGGCAAATGGCTGGCCCGGCAGCCCCGTGTCTTGATTCTGGACGAACCGACGCGCGGGGTCGATGTGGGAGCCAAGGCCGAAATTTACGCCCTCATGGACGAACTGGCAGGCCAGGGTGTTGCCCTCTGGATGATCAGCAGCGATATGGAGGAATTGCTGGGGATGTCCGACCGCGTAGTGGTGATGCACGAAGGGCGCGTAGCCGGTGAACTGTCCCGCGAACAGCTCAGCGAGGAGGCGGTCATGCAGCTTGCGACGGGGGGAATGACAGCCACCATCCCGCCGATTCCCCGCGATGCCGCGGCCCCTTCAATTGCACCTGGTACCCCTGCATCATCCTGAAGCCAGTGATCCGAGAGGGCAAGCGTCATGACACGTGTCCTGGGCGTTCTGGGTCTGTTGATCGCACTCTACGCCGCCCTGATACTCTCGAATCCCTCAGCGGGAAAAGCGGACAATTTGATCGACGTGGCCAACATTCAAGGGCGCTACGGCCTCATTACGATCGGAGCTGCCCTGGTGATCATCGCCGGCGGCATCGACCTGTCCATCGGTTCCGTCGTCGGGTGTGCTGCCGTGCTCTTCGGCGTTCTCATGGAAGGCGGCATTCCGCCCGTGGGAGCCGTGCTCTTGACCCTCCTTTTCGGCTTGTTCGTGGGACTGGCCAACGGTCTGCTGATTACCCAACTGAAGTTACAACCCTTCCTGGTCACCCTCTGCGGCATGTTCATCTACCGGGGTGTTGCCCGCCTGCTCGGCGGTACGGTCAGCCGAACCCGTGCCCTCGAAGAGCATCCAGAGTTCGCAGACGCCCTGCGTCAGGTCCGCTATGTACTCGTTGGCAAGGATGCGACGGGAGAGCTGATCTTTCCGGCTCAATTCCTCCTATTGCTGCTGGTGGCGTTTGCTATCGGCTATATCTTGCACCGCACGGCTTATGGCCGATACTGGTACGCCATCGGTTACAACGACCAGGCGGCCCGCTACGCCGGCATCGCCGTCGATCGCCATCGCATTGCGGTGTATGTGCTGTGCTCGTTCCTGGCGGCACTCGCGGGGGTGCTACTCTTGCTGGACATGCCTTCTGTGCAATCCGATAGCGGGGGTTTGGGTCTGGAACTGTACGCTATCCTGGGGGCCGTGCTGGGGGGGTGCAGCCTGCGGGGCGGCGAAGGGACGGCAGTAGGCATGGTCCTGGGAGCCATGGTGCTACCGGTGCTGGAAAATCTGGTCAGTTTCCGGGGTCTGAAAAGCGACGTCATTCCCGCTGTCATCGGGCTGACCTTGCTCCTGGGCACCATGCTTGATGAGTGGATTCGCCGTCGCTCACACCCCCGGCCTTGAGGTGCAGTCGCGGTCGATTCGTTTGTGGAAGCGCCGGTTTTATCGCAACCACTTGTCGCAGTAGTCCATGAAGACTTTCCAATCCTCCGGCCCCATCGAATGCTTGCCGGGGCGAATGAAGTAGCCCAAGCGCTCCGGGCTGAGGGTATTCAGCGGCGGCATCTTGTCCGCGACGACAGGGCGGGGCACATCGTAGAGTTCGTAGGCCGGTGCTGCTGCCCGCAATACCTCAAATTGACCCGCGGGATTGGCCCATTGATCCTCTTCGGCATTGGTCAACAGCACGGGGCGGGGGGCGCAGAGTGCGACCAGGCCGTTCTGGTCAAACGGCAAGCGGGTAACATCCGCACCGAAGGCCTTGAAATGCCCGCAAAACCAGTGGGGGAAAGTGGCGTTGATGCGCGCGACGGTTTCGGCCTTCGGGTTGTGATGGCGGCTAGGAGCCGCGCCACCGCAACCGGACTGATGGGGGATAACAACTGCGATCCGTTCGTCGAAGGCCCCGGCAAGCAAGGCGGTCTTGCCCAAGCGTGAATGCCCCACCACGATCAGCTTCCGACCATCGATGCGGGAATCGGTCAGGAGGTAATCCACGGCATTATGAATTCCCCAAGCCCACCACATGATCGTCGCCGTCTCGCGTCCCGTCTCAGTAGGCCGCTCCGGCAACGTGGCCCGCATTCCCTCCCGAACATGGGGGCGGTCCGGTTGGATGTCCCCGCAATAGAAGGTGGCCACGGCATAGCCGCGAGCCAAAATCTGTTCCAAGGGCCAAACGTTGGCCTGCCGCCCGCGCCCCTCCGCCGTCGCCCGATTCTGCACCACGCCGGGATAGTGCCCCGGCATCCACACAGTCGGCATCCGCACTTTCTCATGGGCCGTCAGCAGGTGGTTTCCGCCAAAGTTCAACCCGACGAAGCAGGGCGCAGGGGTTCGGCCATTCGGCAAAGCCAGTAGCAAATAGATTTTCGGCCAGTCGTCCGGCCCGAAAGTCAACTCCACTTCACGCAAGGTTCCTTGACCGTTGAGGAATTGGGCATCCTCGAAGAGCACCCGCCCCTGGACTTTCTGGGGGCGCGCTGGATATTCCCCATACATGTAATGCTGGAAGAGTGCTCTCAATTCGGGGCGCCGTTGCTTTTCCCAATCTTGCCGAGTGTTCACGCGCCGGCCATCGAGCATCTCCAGGGGATGCGGCATGTCAAGCCGGGAAGGCAATTTGTCGGGCGGGGGAAGCTCCGCTGTCCAGGCTATGGAGGTCACAGCCAGCACTCCCAAAGACCATAGAGGAATGGAACGCATCGGTTACCTCCTGCTCGTCAGTACCCGTGCTGGCGATTGTAGCCGGAGAGTCCTTCCGCCTCCAGAGGCTTGTGGATTCTTGCAAGGTGTCCCGTCCGCTCTTTCGTCTGTGTGCTCCGGCCACCTTCTCTCCTTCAGCGGGAGTAATAGAATCCCTGATCCTTCACGGGAATCGGCTTCTGGACAGCAGAGGTGTTAGAAAGACAGACGGTAGAACCCCAGCAGGGTGAATTGCTCTCGCTCCGCCAGGCGTGTGTGTGCTAGACTGAGGCACAGAAGTTGTCGGGATAGTCCCCTTGGCCCAAGGGACAGCGCAACGAGGCCAAGTTACCTAGAAGTTATGGAGGGCCCGATGCAACCGCTTCCGCAAACATCTGCCAGTCGGGAACCCCACGCTTCACCCCTTCCCACTCCGCCGCTTCCTCGGGAAGATGGGTGGTATGAGGCACCCGCGAGCGGGTCTGCGCTGGGTTCGTCTCCTTCTTCGGCTGCCCTGTGGAACAAGCTGCTGGACGAGCTGGCCGCCCATCCTGAACGCCGTGTCGAATTTCTCCAGAAACTCCTGGGTGAACCGGCTTGCCGGCAGTTGGGGATTTATCAGCTTCCCGCGGGGTTCAAACTGTCGGTGGTCATTCCGGTGTACAACGAGGAACGCTGGCTGGCTGAGCTGGTCCGGCGCGTCCAAGCGGTGGATATTCCCAAGGAATTGATCATCGTCAACGATTGCTCCACGGATCGCACCCCGGAAATCCTGGCGCAGATCGAACAGCAGTATGACAATGTGCGGGTCATCCACCAGCCGAAGAACATGGGCAAGGGAGCGGCGCTGCGGGAAGGGTTCCGCCATTGCACCGGCGATGTCGTCATCGTGCAGGATGCGGATTGGGAGTACAACCCCGCGGAGTATCCCAAACTGATCCAGCCAATCGTGGATGGACGGGCGGATGTGGTGTATGGCTCCCGCTTCATCGGCGAAAGCCACCGGGTCCTATACTACTGGCACTCAGTGGCCAACAAAATCCTCACCACCCTGTCCAACTGGTTTACCAATCTCAACCTCACGGATATGGAGACCTGCTACAAAGTGTTCCGGCGGGAAGTGATCCAGAGCATTCGCTTACGCTCCAATCGGTTTGGTTTCGAGCCGGAGGTGACGGCTAAGATCGCTCGGCGACGCAAGGGCCAGCCCCCCTGGCGTGTCTACGAGGTCCCGATCAGCTATTCTGGCCGCACTTATGAGGAAGGGAAAAAGATCGGCTTGAAGGACGCTTTCCAGGCCCTCTACTGCATCATCCGCTATTGGCTGGCAGATTGAAAGCCACGGCGGACCACCTCGGCTTCCAGCGATTGACCGGGACAGACTCCTCTGCCCTTCTTCCAGGACCGAATCATGGCGCGGGTGTTATTGGGAGTGACAGGCAGTGTGGCGGCCCTTCGCACGCCGGAGCTAGTGCAGGCCTTGCGGGCAGCAGGGCACGCCGTCCAAGTCCTGGCCACCGAGGCTGCTCTGTATTTTTTCGATCCTGCTAGCGTACCTCCAGGGGCCTTTCCCTGGATGGGGCAGAGCTGGCCGGTCCTTACAGACGAGCAAGAGTGGCCGGGCCGGCAACAGGGCCGGCGCTATCAGCGGGGTGATCCGGTACTGCACATCGAACTGCGCCGCTGGGCGGAACTACTGCTGATCGCACCTTTGGATGCCCATACCCTGGCCAAGCTCGCCACCGGCCTGTGTGACAACTGCCTGACCTGCGTCTGGCGAGCCTGGGATTGGACCCGCCCCGTGGTCCTGGCACCGGCCATGAACACCCTCATGTGGGAGCATCCCTTCACCTGCCGGCATCTGCGAGTGCTAGGGCTGGCCGCTGGGATCGCTGACCTGCCGGAGGATGGCGACCCCCTTCCCCTGCTGGAGAGAATCAACGCGTGCAGTCGAGTCCTGCGTGTGGTGCCTCCGCAGGTGAAAGCGCTAGCTTGCGGCGACATCGGGATCGGTGCTATGGCGGACGTCGCGGCGATCTGTCAAACGGTGAATGACTTAGCAGGTTCATAGTTGGTGAAAGGAAACATCCCTGGCTTTCCCTGGCGCCGATGTCATGAGGCGGCTTTCCACTCCCCCGGCGGTTCCCTAACATCACGGCAACGTTCCCGACGCCGCGCCGATGGTCGGCCACGCCGGGGAACGCTTTGGGAGGTTGTATCGATGAAGTCTGTACGTCTTATGCTGTTGTCTTCGCTGATGCTCGGAGTGGGACTGTTCGTCGCCCTCCGACCCCAGGGGGCATTCGCCCAGGGAAAAGATGACCCCGCCGCCAAAATTGTCGGCACCTGGGAGCTTGCCAAATCCGGCGGAGACCTGCCCGCGGGTACCATCATCGAATTCACCAAGGATGGCAAACTCAAGGCCACCCTCAAGGTGGACGAGCAGGTTCTGAACATTGAGGGGACTTACAAAGTGGACAAGAACAAAATCAACGTGAAGGTCAAAATCGGCGAAGAGACCGTCGAGGAAACGGTCACGATCAAAAAGCTGACTGACAAGGAGCTGGAGATCGAGGACAAGGAAGGCAAAATCGATGTCTTTAAGAAGAAGTAGCAGCCTCTTGGAGAATTGTTGAAGGCGCATTCAGTGCCGCAAATACTACGGACCCAGCCAACTCGGGGAGGCGCCGCGCTGCCCGGCGTTGACCGGTTGCTGAATCAACTCCGTCCCCTGAAGCATTAGGACGTTCCGGCTGGTTTCTCGGACCCCCTCTGTTCGGCTTCCTTGGGCGGGTACGAACCTTCCTGTTGAAGTTCTGGCTCGACCACATTCTTCCAGCATTCCGGACAAATCCCGTGACTGAACCGCGCGTTGCTATGGGTGGCAATGTAGGTCTCAACACGTTGCCAGTAGTTGCGGTCATCGCGGACCTTCATGCAGTAGGCGCAGATGGGTAACAGGCCTTTGAGGGTTTTCACCTGGCTGAGGGCCTCTTCCAATTCGCGGACTCGATCGGCCAATCCTTGCTGCAACTCGACAATACGTTCCCCGACCCGCAAGCGGGAATGCAGTTCAGCTCGGTCGAAGGGTTTGGTGACGTAATCGTCCGCTCCGCTCTCCAACCCGGTGACGATGTCCTGAGCGTTGCCCTTCGCCGTGAGCAAGATGATGTAGGTGGGTACTGCCCGATTGAGTGCCCGGACCCGGCGGCAGACTTCCGGCCCTCCCAGACCTGGCATCATCCAATCGAGGATAGCCAGGCGCGGGGAGTTTTCCTGCTTGAGCATTTCCCAAGCCGCCAAGCCATCGCGGGCCACTTCCACGGCATAGCCCCACTGACGCAGCGTCGCCTCCAGCACACGGGCGGACACGGCATCGTCATCGGCGATGAGCACCCGTTGCGGTTCTTTACGCCCAACGATCTTCTGAATGGCGGCAAGCGGCTGGGCTGGCTCGTTGACCACGTAATCCTTGGCGGGCGGAGGGTCCTGTTGACCGAGAGAAGCACTGTGAGTCATACCAAAAGAACTCCCTGGCGATGATGAGGACGATACTTTATGAAAAACCCAAACTCTGCTGATCGTTATGAGGAGGGTGGCCAACGGCTACGACCGCTGGATTGTTCGCATCTGCGCTTCTCGCGAGGTCCGGCTGGGTAGCATGATCGAGGGCCAATTGCCGCAGCAGCGGTGGGAGGGCCGCGTGAGCCTGCTCCAATTCCTGAAGTGTGCGGGAGGCCTCCGCTAGCTGGCCGTCCGCGGCGAGACGTTCGAGGCGGTAGGCTATCTCCGAGACAGCAGTGGCACCGATATAGGCTGCCGCGCCCTTGAGACTATGGGCCGCTCGCCGGAGGGCGTCGGCATCCTGTTGGTTCAAAGCCGCATGCATGTCGGACAGCAAGCGGGGTGCATCCTGCTGGAACAAGGATGCCAATTCCGCTAGAAGGGCGGCATCTCCTCCTAAGCGTTCCAGAGCTGCGACCCGGTCCAGAAGTGGCGAAGGGGTCGCCGCTGGTGGGGGCGTCTCTATCACCACCGGCGCTTGAGCCAACACGCGGTGAAGGGCGGCCTCCAATTCCTCCCGGCGGACGGGCTTGGCCACATAATCATCCATCCCGGCAGCCAAGCAGCGTTCGCGATCCCCCTTCATGGCGTGCGCGGTCATAGCGATGATCGGCGTGCGGCAGGCTCGATTCGCCTCCAGCCGGCGGATGAGCTTCGTCGCTTCCAACCCATCTAACTCCGGCATCTGCACGTCCATCAAGATGACATCGTACTGTCCCTGCTGCCAGTGTTCCACCGCGGCCCGTCCAGTCGATACGACTGTTACAACATGACCCATCCGTTCCAAAGTACGCACCGCCACGTGCTGATTGACGGGGTTATCTTCCGCCAGCAGTATACGCCAGCAGCGTCCAGGGACTGGTGCGGAAACAGGCGCGGGCGGCGGGGAAAGTGCTGGCTTCCCGTCGGCCTCCCCCTCGGCCCGGTCGAGATTCGAAGGCAGGACGGAACGCGAGGCTGGCGATGGCGGCCGCCTCAAGGCCTGAGCCAGCGCCTGATTCAGTTCGCTAGCCTTCACCGGTTTGAGCAGATACGACGTGATGCTCAATTCCCGGCAGCGCACCAGATCACCGGGGCGATCCGCAGAGGTCAACAGGAGAATCGGTATATCCGCGAAGACAGGTTCCTGGCGGAGGGCCGCAGCCAACTGGAAGCCGTCGGCGTCCGGCATCATGGCATCCAAGAGGATGGCGGCAAAGCGGGTGTTGTCTTGGCGAGACTGCCAGAGGACTTGCCAGGCTTCTTCCACGCTAGCGGCAGCGGCAGGCCGAGCGCCCCACAGACGGAGCGTGTCAGCCAAAACCCGGCGATTCGTCGCGTTGTCGTCGACGATCAGGATGGGCGGGTCTGACAAATAAATCTGGCGCTGGCTGGGGAGCTGTGGCAAAATAGATAAGCCCATTC